>QYPT01000080.1 GCA_007280125.1 Streptomycetaceae bacterium
AGCGGGATCTGGCGATCCAGAAGATAGTTCCTGACTGGCTAGAACTTGGTAAGAGTGACATGTTTCTACTTTGGCTTGCCAAGCAATCTCCCATGAGCGCGCAGAAATTCGCTTCAACGAACGTAGCGGATGTCGTTTCATTGATTCGGCAGTATGAAGGACAGAGAGTCGAATTTACCGCATCAGCTCCTAAGTTCTTTAAACCCAATTTACGTTCGTCAATTACGAATGCACTTACTCTTCCCGAGCGGGGAGTTACGCGCAGCGCCAAACTACTTTGTCCTGCCGCGATTGAATCTAAAGAAACCGAAGTGAACGCGTTAGCGCGTACTGAAATAACCTTCCCTGCTTGCACGCCATTTTCGCTCCATACTGAAGTGTCAACAATCGCTTCGCTCAAACCGCTATTCACCAATATGAGATGCCCCTTGCTAGTTACATCAGCGCTAGCACCAATAAACCATTGGTCGCCCTGTGCAGCAGTGCATAAGGTGGCACTCGACCACAAACCGGCACTTGATTGGCTCGCAACAGAAGTAACTCCATTGCCATTAATCAAAATGGGGTCACTATAAATAGTAAATTCAGAGCGCTTGGCAGTGGCAAATTTAGTGACCTTAGAAGCAATCCTTCTGATCTGAACTTTTTTAGAAGCGACAGAAACCCACCCATTAACACCAGGAGTAGAGGGAGGGCATGTAATCGCCGGATAATTCTCTGTGTATTTATTGGATGAAACCTTTGCACTTAACGCACCGCTAAGCAAAATCGCGCAGATACAAACAGTAAGGATCAATCCCCCGCGACGTAATTTCATGTGAGCTCCTCAACCGATATCTCACTGCGACGGCGTCTAGCCGGAGTGGCCATCACAAGAACACCCATCAGGATGAGTGATTGCAAAGCCAGCATTCCTCGACGAGCAGTCCCATCATGAGTTAGAGAAAATTCACCGACTTTAGTAACTACAAATTCAGGTAAACCATACTCATTCTGCTTTTTAGGTAGCTTTTGCCCGTCTTGAATAATCTCCCATGATGCATCGAAATTTTCCGCAAGAGAAAGTGTCCCTGTGCCAGGAGAGAAAGTTCTTGTGCCTTTAGGGTCGGCAAGAATTCCAATTGATTTACCCACAGTGTTCGTGAACACCAACTTTTCGCTGACTCCGTCAACGCGCCAGACGATTCCTGCATCAGTGGCTGAATTGCGAACAAATCCTCCAAGACCATCAATAGCATGCACAAATTGCTTATCAATTGGGTTCTTCATGAAAACATATTTGATTCCGTAAGCTGATAGAACTTTGCTACTTGCAAGTCCGCTTCCATCAACAATTTGGCGAACCGCAACGTCAATGGCAAGGGGAGATGTAGGTGCAGTATCTGGATCGCCAAGTCTTGCATCAGAGCCCCTGCTTATATAGAAATTTAAGGTTTGAGAATTAGCGCCCTCAGCAGCGCGAATCACTAATGTTTTCACGCCAGGGTTGAGCGCGAGAAAGGGTGGTAATACAGATTCTTGATTTGCTCGCACAGGAGAATTCGCTCCTGTTGTTAGAGTCCAAGTGACGGCAGTAGCCGCATACATCACAGTTAACGCGACAACGAGTCCTGCCAATATGTGACGAAAGTGAAAACCTGTCGAAGCCAATTTGTCACGAAGGCCGTCCAGAATTACAACGCCTGCCAATACTGCCGATATGGATGCAAAGGTAAGGAATGATCCAACCCACAGTGGTTCACCCACTGAATCGCCATGGGAGGGAAATGCAAGAGCGCCCGCAAATGCTGCTACTAACACGAATAGGACACCGAATTCAGCGAACAGGCGAGCCTTCGTTGATGAGAAGAGAGCAACGAGAAGAATGATTGGGGCTGGACTCATTGCCCACCAAGGGATTGATCCAATGCCACCAGGGTTGGCTAGCCACGCAAGAGCCGATCCACCGCCAGCAATACTCAATCCAGGCTCTAGGAGAAGTTGCCCTGGGTGTGACAACACTTGAAAAGACCACGGAAAAGAGAGAAAAAGCGGCGTCGCAATAAGAACAAATCGGCGAGTAAGTCTGTTGCGCATTAATCGAGGATTGACGTTCTTTCGATTATCGATGACATCGCATACTCCACCTATTACATAAACCAATACCACAGCAATAAATGCTTGCATCGAGAATGCGGCAAGTACGCCTATCAATAAACTAAGGGCAAAAATAAACTGCCACGAAACTTTCTCAACTTTACGAATCTTAAGAAGATGGCGAACTATCTGAGGTCCAATTATTAACGTAACCATTGAGCCCAGGCGTCCCGCACTAATACTCGCGAGAGCCACTGGTGATAGTGCATAACTTAGGCTCGCACCTACCCGCAAAAAGGAATTTGAAGAATATTCTTTTAGAGATGAGTACATCGACCACATTATCAAAAGTGGCGCCGTCCAAAAGAATAATGTGACTAGTAAATTTGCTTTTCCTAGAAAAATCGCACTGACCATTGCAAGTATTGCAATCCACGGTGGACTGGCAGACGCACTTCCCATGGCAACTTCATGCCACGAATCTGCATAACTTCCGAGAAGATTCATTGCGCCAGAAGGTGTCGCAGGAAGCGCACCTCCAGCCAGCGACCCGAATCTATTTCGAGACCAAATTGTTGTAAGGACAAAGAGAAAGAAGAAAGTACTTACTTGTGGGCGCCTAAATATCGATCTCCAACGAAGCGTCGCTACAGGTGTAAGCAAATCTTCATCTTCATTGGTCGGATCAAGAACAGAGGATGAACCACTCTCAGGCGGAAGAATGAACTGGCGAAAAGATTGTGTTGCACGGAGCAGGCTCATTCGAAGTTGAACTCGGCGAGGTGGAATAAATTGTGAAACTACTCGTGAGGATATGAGGCGATGAGATTTGCGTACTTTTCTCGCTTCTACAATCATTCTGGGGCGGATGAGCAGCGCTCCTACGGCCAAGATTTCATCCGTTGCGTATCCAGGTAATTTGGCCAAGAGATAGCCAAATGCCCGAAAGAGAGCGCCTCCAAGCAGTTGGATAGAGAGCAGTGGAAGCACCCACCACGATGAGTTTGTGAGCAACACATAGGCGGCATTTCTACGGTCTAAGAGCAAGTGGTGCTTAAGGAACGGACTCTTTACATCGATTTCCCGTCGTTCAGAAGCAGAGGCCTCGGCATGCCATGCAATTGCATCTGTAACGGCAATGACCGAATGCCCCGCAACGTGCACGCGCCAACCCAAGTCAACGTCGTCGCGGAAAAGTGAAAGATTATTATCAAACCCACCGAGCTCTTCAAAAACTTTTCTGCGCACTAACATTCCGGCGGTGCTCACAGATAAGACTTCACGAATTCCATCGTGCTGTCCTTGATCATATTCGCGTGGTTCTAAGCCGGTCCAACGGGCACCATTACTCGCAATACTTATTCCTGATTCAAGCAAATGTGTTCTGTCATACCATCCACGCAATTTAGGTCCAGCAATAGCAACCTGAGGGCGCTCAGTAACCCCGCTTAGTAAAAACGAAAGTGCATCAGGTGTTGGCGCGCAATCATCATGAATAAACCAGAGCCATTCATCATCGCCCATGGGAGCTGGAATTGTTTTGATACCAGCTGCTATCGCTTCTCCAAAACCACAATCTCTTTCCATGGTAATTACTGGAACGCGTGAATTCTTCAAGAGTTTTACTGAACTATCTACAGATCCTGTATCAATCGCAAACGTAAAATCTATAGATCGCGTTTGCGATGCAAGAGATGCAACAACTTCTGGGAGCCACGTAGCACCATCATGAACGACCAAAATAGCGGTGACATGGTGACCATCGTGGTTCTTTGCTCGATCAGCCATAGGCGATCTCGCTCCTACGTTTATGCAGGACGGCGCTTGAGGCGACGGCGCTCGCGCTCGGAGAGTCCGCCCCAAATACCAAAGCGCTCGTCATGAGCGAGGGCGTATTCCAAACATTCAGAGCGAACATCACAGGACATGCATACTCGCTTTGCTTCACGAGTAGAACCGCCCTTTTCTGGAAAGAAAGCTTCGGGATCAGTCTGAGCGCAGAGCGAGCGCTCTTGCCATGAAAGTTCGACTGTCTCCCCGCTTACGAGTTGGATGCTAGGGCCATCAGGTCGAATATCTGACATGTGGGTACTCCTTCACAATCTCGTTTCCACCCAGTCGGTGGATAACCAATGAGTGAATTACACGCGTGTAATCCCTTAAAGTCAAGCCCAAGTAGCTATATTCACCCCTTTACCTACCCCAATTATGTGGCTATAAGCGGGCAGACCCCTCATTCGCAAAATAATCATCTCTGAGTTCCATGCCCGCCGGAACGATAGAGCCTGCGCTAACAAATGACTTTATGACGTTTGCCCCCGATGAAATGACCGCGCCTTCACTGATTATCGAACCATCTATATGCGCACCGGCCATGACCTTTGCGCCTTTGCCTATCGAACTCCCGCCAGTGATGACGGCGCTCGGATCAATGGAAGCGGCAGGCATCGCCACATATTCTTGGGAGCGAAAGAGCACCTGCGCTGCATCCAAAGCCGAACCATCCGCGGCTCCACTGACTAAATCAGAGGAAGCGCGAAGTAGTGCTGATGGCGTTCCAATATCGATCCAATACGAATCATCGACAACTGCGTAGATTGAACGACCCTGGTCTACTAGTTCTGGAAAGATCTCTCGTTCAATGCTCACTACTGTCTCGGCTGGAATGTCTTGAATCACTCGAGGATGAAAGACATAACAACCGGCATTAATTGTGTTAGCTATCGGCTTATCCATCTTTTCAAGAAATGCAGTAACTCGGCCATCAGAATCAATTGGTACGCAACCAAATGCTCGAGCATCTTCAACATGTGTAAGGTGAAGAGTTACGTCAGCGTCTTTGGATTCATGAAAGGCAATCTGGGCCGACAAATCGTGCGAACTGAGAATATCTCCATTGAAAATAACAATAGATCCATTGGGATCAAGCAATTGAGCCGCATTACGGATAGCGCCTCCGGTGCCAAGAGGCTCCTTTTCAACTGCATATTGGATCTTCATTCCCCACCGAGCGCCGTCCCCAAAATATGGAAGAAATACTTCTGATAAGTAAGAAGTTGCCAGGACGATTGACGTGATACCAGCTCGCTTTGCCATAGCAATTTGATGCTCGGTAACGGGCAATCCAGCAAGTGGCAACATGGGCTTTGGAACGTTTCTTGTCAGTGGCATCAAACGTGTACCCATTCCACCGACAAGGAGAATTGCTTGCGTCACCGGACTAGCTTTTCCCTTTTAGCTCGATCAAACGATCACACGCTTTAGAGATATTTTCATCAGTGGCAGTTAATGCAACTCGAATATAGCGTGCACCTTTTTCGCCATAAAAACTTCCTGGCGTAACAAGAACTCCACAATCAGCAAGGAAGGAAACAGAGTCCCAATCAGATTCATCTCGTGTGCACCAGATGTACAGCCCGGCCTTGGATTCTTCAATGCGAAATCCTAGAGCCTTCAATGGTGAGGCAAGAGTCTCACGACGAGAGTTGTATCGAGCGCGTTGTTGCACAACATGCTCATCGTCACTCAGGGCCGCGATCATTGCGTGTTGAACGGGCAAAGGAACAATCATTCCGGCATGCTTTCGAACTTCGCGTAATCGAGCAATAACTTGAGTGTCTCCGACAACAAAGGCTGCTCGATAACCAGCCATATTTGAACGCTTAGACAGTGAATGCACGGCAAGAATGTTTGTGTTATCACCATCGGTATGAGACATGATCGAAGTTGGCGTGGCGGTATCTTCAAATTCTAAATAACACTCATCGCTAACAATCAGAGCTTTGTTCGTCCGCGACCATTCAATAACCGCACGCAGCTCATAGTCCGTATGAACGCGGCCCGTAGGGTTTGAAGGAGAATTTACCCATGCAAAATCCGCCTCCGGCCAATCTTTCGGTGAAATGTCTACTGCTACGGCTTGGGCGCTAGCAAGTATCGCTCCGACTTTATAGGTGGGGTAGGCAATATCTGGAATGAGCACTGTCTTGGCTTCCAGAAATGTAGGCAACCAAGCAACGAATTCTTTTGAGCCAAGGAGCGGCAAGACATCAAAGTCTCCAGTAGCGCCCAACCGAGATGTAGCCCATTGATGAAGTGACTCGCGCAATTGCGCAGTTCCTGCAGTGAGCGGATAGCCAGGCGAGTTCGAGGATTTCTTAAATGCCTCTTGAATAAATTCTGGAGTCGGATCAACGGGCGTTCCGATAGATAAATCAATAATTCCTAGCGGATGCTCTCGCGCCCGATCTGCATATGGGGCGAGAGTGTCCCAAGGAAAATCCGGGAGTTTCAGAAGAGAACCTTTTTAGCCTTGAACTGGCGCCGCAGCGACAACGACTTCATGGTCGGTGTGCGTTGGTCCAACTTTGGCAGCTCCTCCTGGAGAACCGATTTCAACAAAGAATTCTGTATTTACTTTTGTATATTCACTCCACTGACCAGGCACATCATCTTCATAATAAATCGCTTCTACGGGACATACCGGTTCGCAAGCGCCACAATCAACGCACTCATCAGGCTGGATGTACAGCATTCGATTGCCTTCATAAATACAATCAACCGGACATTCTTCGATGCAGGATTTGTCTTTAACATCAATGCACGGTTGCGCAATTACATAAGTCACGGCTGGCCTCCAAATAGGTACGTACCATTATCCTAAGCCCGAGTAACGCCCACACGCGATTTGGGCGCTCCGCTAGCGCTCATTTCCAATTATCGTTACCCCATGGGTCCGAGTGTTCATGAGGTTGGTCAACGCCTCACAATTCGCTTAAGTATTCCCGAAGGTGGTTTTCGGGACCTCGTAGGCATCTTGGAATCTGAGACAAGCATCAGGCGCCGAGATGGATCACTCTCGGAGTTTCAACCAGAGGACGTAGTCGTTTGGAGAGTCATAGAGCCACCGAAAGATCGTGCAGGACACGGCGCGCCACTGTCGCTGCGAATACGTGACATCGAAGCTGCAGCCAATGCCACCTGGCCCGCTCTTGAGACTGCGCACATAGGAGACTGGTTATTGCGTGCATCAGGAAAATTCACATTACGTGCGAACTCAGTGCTACCGCTTGGTCCCCCGCCATTTGGCAACCCTGGAATTGATATTCATGAAGGGATCTCTCGCGTTATAGATTTCTATAGCGCACATAATTTGCCCGCTGTCTTTCATATTCCACTTCCGACCTACGGGCAGCTTGAAGAACTTCTCCGCGAAGAAGGTTGGGTTGAGAAAGTCACTGTTTTAGTGATGGTGGCTGACATCGGCGATTTTCAAGAAGTCCAGAGGGCAACTGGGAAATGGGAAATTGAGTCCTCACCCACTGAGGAATGGTTAAATTTTCACAATGACCACGGAGTCGCCGAAATAATGAAAAGTGTTCCTGCACGCTATGCCGGCCTTCGAGTGAATGGAGAGCTTGTTGCAGGAGGACGGGCAGCTATACATGAAAAATGGTGTGCGTTAAGTCGACTGTTCGTTCATCCGGATTTTAGACGACAAGGGCTTGCTTACGACCTTGTACAAACTCTTCTTAAAGATGCGAAAAACCTTGGCGCAACAAAAAGTTTATTGCAAGTAGACGAAAATAACCTTGGTGCGATTTCGCTGTATGAAAAGTTGGGATTTGCCGTTCATCACAGCTATGTCTACTTAATCCATCAGCCCAAGTAGAGGCTTCATTTACGCTTTTCTAGAAATCGCGAAGACAAGCGTTGCGACACCCACTAGCAGCAGCACATTGCCGTTACGGTTTCCTTGAACGAGAAGTTCGTTGCCTACTCCAAGTACGCCGGCTCGCATTACTGTCAGAAACCAACCCAATGAAGCAACTGCTTTGTAGCGACGCATCCCCCAGCCTCGACCAATAAGCCAAATCCCTAGACCGCTTCCAATTAACGAGAGCAGGAGCCCCCAAGGTGTGTACGCATTATGAAGAAGCACCGAACAAGCACCAAAAGCTACACCTAGGAAAAGGGAAATTAATATTTTCATTACGGAACAAGACCTGCGAAGAGGTTCGCTTCTCGTGAATTCTCATCGAAAGGAGCGGCTGCAACCCCTTTAACTAAAGTATAAAACTCTAATCCCCATATTTGTGAACCTAAGTTATTCGATAAAGCGAAAAATGGACCGTCTAAAGCTATTTGTGTTTCATGTGCCTTCATTGCGGCCATCTTTGCATCCACATGCGCCGTGCCATCTACCATCGCAGTAACTAGCGCATCATCTTTAACAAATGGGAGATCATCAACGCTTTCGGCTCCAAAGAAATCCGAACCAGAAGCTTTCATCGCTTCAATGCCCTGAGCAATGACCGATTTTGGCATTGCATTCCAATAGATCTTAGGAATTTCCCAACCGTTTCCAGAGAGCGGAGAAAGCTCTGCTGCACGCATTGCTACACGATGGGCTTGGATATGGTCTGGATGTCCATAGCCACCGATTTCATCGTAAGTAACTAATACGTGTGGCCGAATTTCATGAATAACATCAACGATAAGTGCTGCAGCAGCATCAACATCTGCTTGCCAGAAAACATCGGGAAGATCATTCGGCGCGGTACCCATCATGCCGCTATCGCGAAAATTTATTTTCCCATCACCAAGAAAGCGATGATCTTCTACTCCAAGCTCCACCATTGCACTTGCTAGTTCATCTATGCGATGGGTGCCTAATTGATCATCATGAGTACTTGCAAGGTGAGAAAGACCAGGCACCAACACTTCGCCTTCTTCGCCTCGAGTACAGGTAATCAGGGTGATTTGAACTCCCTGTGAGGCGTAGAGTGACATTGTCGCTCCATTGTTAATTGTTTCATCGTCGGGATGCGCATGAACTAAGAGCATTCTGAATCCCGTAAGTGGCAGTGAAGTCATATTGACCATTGTGCCTTACGCGTGGAAATAGCGCTATCCCAACCCTTTCCCCTACGATGAGCGCAATGAATACTGCAGATGGACGAACAGATAATAAGGCCCGCCTGCCTCGTGACGAGCGACGTGCACAATTACTTAGCGCCGCGCTAGAAGTCTTCACGGCCGCCGGATACCACTCCGCTGCCATGGATGAGATCGCAGATCGCGCAAGTGTTAGTAAGCCAGTTCTTTATCAACATTTTCCATCCAAGCTAGAACTCTATTTAGCCGTTTTAGATTTACATATTGATTCACTCGTGTTTCAAATTCAAAAAGCCATCGCATCGACGCCGGAGAATTCAAATCGCGTAAAGGCAACCGTCGAGGCATATTTTGCATTTATTGACAGTGAAGGTGAAGCATTCAGATTGTTATTCGAAAGCGACATGAGCGTAGAACCTGCGGTTCGTGAACGCCTCAATCGCATGACTTACGATTGCGCAGCAGCTGTAAGTGCAGTAATTTCACTAGATACTGGATTACCTCAAGAAGCTGCGATGCTTCTTGGAGTTGGACTCATTGGTAGTGCACAAGTAACAGCCCGCCATTGGTTAGAAAGAGATAGCAAACTCACTAGAGAGCAAGCTACAAATCTGGTTTCGAATGTTATCTGGAGAGGAATCTCAGGATTCCCCCGAAACTAACAACGAACAACTTTTATATAGATCGTTTGAAGTAATTCGCTCAAAATTTGAGCGCTAGATATGAGTAATTCGGCAATCAAGCACATTACTCGGTAAGGTTTACTCATGAGTACAAAGAAATCAGTCACAGGGCATAGCTCCGAAGTTCGCATCGCCATAATTCAGGTTTCAACGGAGTTGTCCTTTGAATGCCCTACATCGGCTTCGGGCATCCGTGATGCAGTAACTGCAGCTATCTCCTCTGGAAACCCATTGGTCTTGAGCGATGTCAGAGGTCGCGAAATAATTGTTCCGGCAGAGAAGATTGGGTTCGTAGAAATCGGCGAGCAATCTGAGCGCCGCGTTGGCTTTGGCACCCTGTAATAGTGACGAAAACATTTGCTGATTTACCACTACGCGCTCTCACAATTGAGGCCTTAAATGCACATGGTTTCATGGCCCCATTTGCCATCCAAGAAATGGTCTTGCCTATCGCTCTTAGCGATGGCGATGTTATCGGTCAGGCAAAAACTGGAACAGGAAAAACTCTAGCTTTCGGCATTCCTCTCATCGAACGAGTGATTGCTCCTCAAGACAGCGAATGGGCAGAGTTCCCTAATAAGGGATTACCTCAAGCCCTTGTTGTGGTTCCTACTCGCGAACTATGCGTGCAAGTTGCAAAAGATATTCAAGAACTTGCTCAAAGCAGAGGTATCCGGGTCATTGCCGTTTATGGTGGAAGAGCATTTGAACCACAAATTGAGCAACTTCAATCTGGAGTCGAAATAGTTGTCGGTACACCAGGTCGACTTCTCGACCTGTATCGCCAAGGACAAGTTAAATTAAGCAAAGTAGCTCGACTTGTTCTAGATGAAGCTGATGAAATGCTCGACTTAGGATTTTTGCCTGATGTAGAAAAGATATTTACCAGCACGCCAGAGCGTCAGCAAACAATGCTCTTTTCGGCGACTATGCCTGGAGACATTATTGCTTTGGCTCGCCGTTTCATGAATCAACCAGTGCATATTCGCACACAAGATAATGATGATGAAAGTGCCGTTGTCTCTCGAGTAGAACAGCACGTTCTCCGTGCACACGCATTAGACAAGATTGAAATGCTAGGGCGAATCTTGCAAGCTGAAGGTCGCGGACCAACAATGGTTTTTTGTCGAACTAAAAGAACCTGTCAAAAGACTGCAGATGACCTCCTCGAGCGTGGTTTCAAAGCTGCTGCAATTCATGGTGATCTCGGACAAAGTGCTCGCGAGAAAGCATTGTCCGACTTCAAAGCGGGAAAATCCGATGTTCTTGTTGCCACCGATGTAGCTGCACGTGGAATTGATATTGATGGAATTACGCATGTAATTAATTATCAGTGTCCTGAGGATGATAAGACGTATGTTCACCGTATTGGTCGAACTGCTCGAGCCGGTGCTCATGGCATCGGAGTTACATTCGTTGATTGGGATGACATGGCTCGGTGGAGCATGATTAATCAATCTCTTAAGCTCGGCCTTGCAGAACCTATCGAAACCTATTCATCATCTGAGCACTTGTATACTTCAATGAAGATTCCAGCAGGTTCACAAGGACGTTTAAAAGCATCGAAGCCGCTAGATGAGCCATTGCGTCCCAAGACTTCTAAACGTCCAGAAAAGAGCGCACCAAAGAAAGCTGCTCCTGCACGCATGAAGACTGAAAGAACTCGTACTCGAAATAAGAAATTTAAGACAGAAGAAGCATAATTACCAGGTTGTTGAAAACGCCTTAATAGCATCAACAATCATCTGCACGGCAATGGCTGCAAGTAATAAACCTGCTATTCGAGCCACAAGTGTCACGCCAGCTTGTCGGATGACTCTCAAAATCGTAGTAGAGGACAAAAGAGCAAGCGCAATAGCCAAGTGAACCGCGAGTACCGCTGCTATCAATCCCACCGCATGGGATGTGTCGTGCACTCGCTGAACAAAGATCATTGTCGCCACAATTGCGCCTGGTCCAGCAAGCAAAGGAGTACCTAGTGGCACTAGTGCAATATTCGAATCTGCTCCCTGAACTCCTTCATTTCCTTTTCCTGTGAGCAACTCCAACGAAACAAGGAGAAGCAATAATCCGCCTGCACCTTGCAACGAAGCGATGGAAATATTGAGGTAATTGAGGATGAAGCGGCCAAAGAGCGCAAAGGTCCCAATTACGATGAGCGAAACGCCAGCCGCCTGCCACGCTAAATGTCGACGAACTTTTGGAGATTTATCGGCGGCAAGTCCCAAGAAGATTGGCGTTGCACCCGGTGGATCCATAATTACAAAAAGTGTCACAAAAGCTTGAATAGAAAAAGTCAATGCACTTGTTGTAGCAAGATTCATAACTTCACTACCCTTCGCTCGTTTGCCATTGATTCTAATCGCTCCCATTGCCCTGGGTCAGTGGAATTCTCTCCAAGAAGATTAAGTTTCCCCGTCCCGTGGTAATCACTAGAGCCTGTAATAACCAGATTTAGCTCCTCGGCAATGGATCGCAAGGTCGATCGCTCTGAGCTGCTGTGATCTCGATGGTCAACTTCTATGCCGTTGAGGCCCGAGTCGAGCAATGATTGGAATGCTGAAGCTTGCAATACCTCACCTCGATGTGAGGCAAATGGATGAGCAATCACTGCCACTCCACCTGATGAGCGAATCTGTGCGATAGCAACTTCTGGTGTCGGAGCCATATGAGAAACATAAAACTTAGAATCATTATTTAGTAAACCTTTGAAAGCTTCACCTCTTGATGCAATGAATTTCTTTGCGACCAAAGCATCAGCTAGGTGGGGGCGTCCCAAAGTCGCACCGCTTGGCTTAACAGCCTCTACGTCTTCCATCGAAACTTCAATGCCCGCCTCATTTAGGAGGGCAATCATTTTCACCATCCGAGGGATGCGATCATCGCGAGTCTGATCTAGCATTCTTTTCATATTTGGATCTGTGCCATCAAAAAGAAGGCCCAACATATGAACGCTGACTCCATCGGAAGTTAAGCATGAAATCTCTGCGCCTAAGACAATTGATAAATCTCCCCGTAGTGCGCTGGTGGCTTCTTCCCAGCCATCTATCGAATCGTGATCTGTCACTGCGATTACTGATAGATCATGAATCAGCGCATTGTTTATGAGTTGTCTCGGAGTTTCAGTACCGTCACTACAGGTTGTGTGAGTGTGTAAATCAATCATAAAACTGGATCAATATTCGCCGGACGTGTTCGCATGACTACCAGTACACAACCAATGAGCACGAGTGCTATTCCTGGTATTACGCCAAAAGCTGGTTTTTGTCCGAGCCAAAAATAGGCAATAACTGCGCCCACTGGAACCTCGAAGAAAACAATTAGTGATACGACTGCTGGCGAAACTCTGCGAAGAGCTGAATTAAAGAGTGTGTGACCAAGGATTTGCGCACCTATTATCAAGCCACCAACAATCCACCATTCTCTTGCTACAAAATGCAGCATAGGCATAGAAGTCAACAGCGCAATGGGCAAGACAGTTAACGAGCAGACGAAATAACAGATTGTTGTATATGTTGTGGTTTCGAAACTCTCTTGTGCTCGCGACCCAGCCATGAGATACAAGGCCGCTAGCGCTGCGCAACCTAGAGCAGCTAAATCACCGAGAAATGAGCGAAATGACAGATGAAGATCAATTCCAGAGATAAGAAGAACACCTGAAAAACTTACGATCATGCCCAACCAAGCTCGTGATGGGATATGACTCCCGGACATCTTTAAAAAGAGGGCCGCGAAAATAGGTTGAAGTGCAGCAAGTGCAGTACCAGCAGCGACACTTGTAAAGCGCATTGAAAGAAAAAAACCCATAAAGTGAAAAGCCAATAGAACTCCCGCAATGGCAGACCAGATTAATCCGTGTTTGTTTCTCCACTGAGAATGACGCAATGCAAATGGAGCGGTAACGAGGGCCCCGCCGAGGTTTCTCCAAAAGATCAAGGTAGGAACCGGCATTAGACTCGTAGCAACCAACGGTCCTGACGTGCCGATACCTATTACTCCCAGACCCAATCGAATTAGGTCAGGGCGAGATGGTACTTGGATGTGAAATTCGTTTGATTTGCTTGATTTGTTGGGCATTATTGAGCAAAACCGAGTCTGACACCTACAAGCGACTTGCTGCGAAGCATAAGAGAAGTAGCGATCTCATTAATAACCTTAGATGCGATTGAATCTGGATCTGAAAGAACAACCGGAGTGCCTGCATCTCCCCCGGTTCGAAGTTTGGGAGTGAAGGGAACTTTTCCAAGAAGAGGAACATCACTTCCAACTAATTCCGAAAGCCTTCTTGCTGTTTCTTCTCCGCCACCATTGCCAAAGAGTGACATTTCTTCGCCGCATTTAGGACATGCAAAATCCGACATATTTTCGATAACGCCAATGACATGCTGCTTTATTTGGTGAGCAATTCGACCTGCACGCTCTGCAACTTCGGCCGCAGCAATTTGAGGAGTCGTAACCACAACTATTTCTGAGGTGGGAATGAGTTGCCCTAATGAAATTGCCAAATCCCCAGTCCCAGGCGGCAAATCGATTAGTAATAGATCTAAATCGCCCCAATAGGCATCACTTAAGAGTTGCTCTAAAACTCTATGCAGTAACGGGCCTCGATAAGCAACTGCGTCTGCGCGCTCTGGCTTAAACATTTCCATCGAGACAGTCTTTACTCCATAAGCTTCAAGTGGAATAAACATTTGATCAATTGCTGTTGGCCTTTGACCCATCAACCCCATCAACCGCGGAACGGAGTGTCCGTATACATCTGCATCTAAAATTCCAACCTTTAAGCCTTTGTTAGCGGCGGCGACGGCTAGATTTACAGTTAGGGACGATTTTCCGACTCCACCTTTACCTGAAGCAATACCAATTACACGAGTCAGAGAATCAGGCTGAGCAAAGGGAATGAACTTCTCGCGACCATTACGCAAAAGCAGTTTTACATTATTTCTCTGTTCTTCATTCATGACTCCAAATTCCAATTCGACAGAAGTTACTCCATCGACCGACAAGAGTGCATTTGTGACGTCAGAGCGTAAACGATCTTTCATGGGACAGCCTGAAATTGTTAAAAGAAGTTTGAGAGTTACTTTTCCATCAGTAAAGTTTGTATTTTCTACCATCCCAAGATCGGTAATGGAACGATGAAGTTCGGGATCTTGAACCGCAGACAATGCGGTCTGAACAGAATCTAATATGCTCATAATAAATCGGGATCCATTTTCGGAGTAGGTTTTTCCTGGGCATCAACTTCATCAAGTGTGGCGTTAATGTGCTTCTTAATAAATGTCTTTGGATTGAGATCCGATGGCTGGAGGTCTTCAAAACCTGGTCCTAGGTTTTCTCGTAGCTCTTGCGTTGCAATATGAGACATCTTTTGAATCTTGCGAACGAGCGTCGCCGCATCAGATGCGAATTTTGGCAAACGTTCTGGACCGAGCAAAATCAAAGCCAAAACTGCGAGGCCCATGATTTCGCCGCCACCTAAGTCAAAGAACATGGGGTCAGCCTACCCTGCGTTGCCAGGGCAACTGGTGCGAGTTAAGGAGCTGCTACGAGGACCAGTTCGGCATCGGCAGATATTTTTCCGCGTAAATAAGTGATGCGTACCTTATCTCCTACATTTTTCGCGCGGACGGCAACTATGAGCTCCTCAGAACTCTTTATTTTTTGGCCTTCAAAGACAGTAATAACATCGCCCATTTTTAGCCCTGCTTGTGCAGCCGGTCCACCGGCACGAATTGCATTCGGCACATTTGCGATCTTTGCCCCTACTCCGGTGAATTGTGAATCAATAGAAATGCCCATTATTGGGTATGTGGCTTTGCCAGTTTTAATTAATTGATCAGCAGTCTTGCGGGCTTGGTTAATTGGAATTGCAAAACCTAACCCAATAGAACCAGATTGACTCCCAGCGGTTGGGCTCATCGAGGCAATTGCAGAATTAATTCCGATAACAGCCCCTGTTGCATCTACTAATGGTCCACCTGAATTACCGGGATTTATTGCTGCGTCGGTTTGGAGTGCATTGATAAATGAACTCTCTCCCGCTGAACCTCCAGCTGTCACAGCGCGATTCTTAGCGCTGATGATTCCCGAAGTAACGGTTCCTGAAAGCCCTAATGGCGAACCGACAGCAATTACTGGATCTCCCACTTGAATTGCATCGCTATCTCCAAATTGGAGAGCAGAAAGATTTGTCGCAGCAATCTTAATAACCGCTAAATCATATGCAGGCTCGTGTCCCACTATTTTTGCATCAAAAGTTGTTCCATCATTTAGCGTAACTTTGATTGTTCCCGATGAAGCAATTGCCGCATCGACAACATGGTTATTGGTCAAAATATAGCCAGCGCTATCAATGATAAATCCTGATCCTGACCCCGAACCATTAACGGTTTCAGTAGAAATGGAAACAACCGATGGCAGAACTCTTTGCGCAATACCGGCGACAGAATCTGCTTTTCTTTCAATCGTGCTAGATGCAGTAACTAGTTTTACTTGATGATGTACAAGCGAACTAATGTTGGAAGAATTTCCTAAGGCCCCGCCAATGATTCCGGCAACTATTGACATGATGATGGCAGTTGAGAGTGAAATTCGGCTAGGTTTAGGTTTTTGATCCGTCCACCAAGGACGTTGGTTATCCATAGGTTGCATTATGTCCTCCTTCGAATCTAAATATTCTTGCTGAGTAAATCTTTTATTTCCGAGAAATCAATGTGAAAATGCCGAATCAACGCTTGGTCGCTAGCAATAGGCCATCCCCAACGCCGATCAGCGAGGTTTGCCAAAGCTTTGTTGCTGACCGAATCGCTTTGCCGCATTCACGCAATGCGATTGTTCGCGGGTCTCGCTGCGCGGGATCGGAGATTTTCCCTTCTCCGAAGAAATTATCGATGACCAGCACGCCACCCGTACGAAGCATTCGATATGCCTCATCAACCGAAAAACTCAGATCCTCCGCATCATGACGTAAGACCACCAAGTCATATGCTCGATCGGTTAATTTGCCCATAACGTCAACAACGGGATTAGTAATCAGCCGAAAGCGCTGTGGTGAAATATCTGCCTCTGCAAATGCAATGCGAGCGATTCGGGCATGCTCTGCTTCATCATCAATCGAGGTCAGAGTTCCACTTTCAATCATGCCTCTTAGCAGCCAGAGACTGCCTACGCCAGAGCCTGTTCCTACTTCGACAACTGACTGTGCAGATATTAGGTGGGCCAGAAAACTGATAAAACTGCCTGTTCCTTGCGAAGCATCTTGGGCACCAACTTCTAATCCTCGCGCACGAGCATTAGTGAGAATTTCATCCTCGCCTACAAAATTTTCTGCGTAACTATGTACATCAATCTTCATCAGAGACCAGCAATCCAATCAATGAGAAGTCGCACACCAAATCCCGTGCCACCCTTTGGGTTCTCACCAGAATCACTTTCGCTGCGTGCTGGGCCAGCAATATCCAAATGCACCCAATTCCTGTTTCCAGCAAAGTGTTCTAAAAATAGAGCCGCGGTAACTGAACCGCCCGAGAAATGCACCTTGTCGGCAGTGTGATTAAAATCTGCAATCGTACTTTCAAGCGCCGGTTGATAATCATCAACAAGTGGCATCTGCCACACTCTGTCGCCAGATTTTTCGCCAACTTCATGTAATTTGTTAGCGAGTGTCGAATTCCTCGTATACATCGCCCCATATTGACGGCCCAACCCAAGAGTTGCTGCACCGGTTAATGTAGCAATATCAATTAGATAATCAGGATCTAGATTGGCATCTGCATAGGCAAGACCATCTGCTAAAACCAATCGGCCTTCGGCATCGGTATTAATGACTTCAACAGTTGTCCCACCGTAATGCGTGATGACATCACTCGGGCGTTGGGATGTTCCAGAGAGCGCATTTTCTGCGCACATCAGCAGAGCGGTTACTCTAACTTTCGGCTTAATTTCTGGCATAGCCGCAACAACGCACAGCACTGCTGCCGCCCCTGACATATCGCTTTTCATACCGACCATCGTGTCGTAGGGACGTTTAAGGGAAATGCCTCCGGTATCGAAAGTAATACCTTTACCGACTAAAACTACATGCGGCCAATTCTTGGAACCTTTCGGTGCATAGTTCAATTCAATAAAACGTGGACCTGGCTTTGGGGACGATCCTCCAACAGCTACAAGGCCACCAAATTCTTCTAATTCTTTACCGGCCAGAACCTTTACCGTGATGTCGCTGCTCGTGCATAGGGCTTTCGCGCGAGTTGCCATCCACAATGGAGTCTTCGTATTGGAAGGAGTGTGAATCAAATCGCGAGCGCGCCATACTGCTTGCGCCAAAATGTTTGCTCGAGAAATCTCTGATGGGTGCGCGTCACTGACATAAAAAGTTGGAACTTCTGCCTTGGATGTAGTCGATTTTTCACTCCATGAATATGCTGCAAGAGACAAAGCCATTGCATGAGCACGTAACTCAGTACGAGAAGTCGCAACGGCGCTCAACACTGAATACTTCTTAGCTCGTAATTTTTTCCCAATGGCGCTACCAGCAGTGCGAACATCGGCCACAGATTCATTACCGATGCACGTGAGAATTAAACGTTCGCAACGATCGCCAGATGCGCTCACAGGTATTTCAAAAATCTCACCAGCTTTTCCGGTGGGTGAGAAGAAATTTAATTCATCCTCAAGTGAGAGGGCGAAGTACTTTTCGCACTTTCGAACAAAGGAAGTTGCGATAGGAAAAGTTATTTCCCCTGCTTCATTTTTTACGAAGGCAATCGCGAGTGAATCAACACCCTTGAGGCTTTCAAGTTCGAGTGGTCGCTCTTTTAGCGAGGCAAATGCAGAAGCGCCCACGCTCGTGTTACGGCCTTATCTCTTAACGAGAAGAGCAGCTGCAGAATGAAGAGCGTTACCAAGATTGGTCGCTTCTTCACCATTGAGTTCAACGACTAGGCGTCCGCCACCTTCAAGTGGAATGCGCATCACAAGACTGCGAGCTTCCTTCGTGACCTCCATAGGTCCATCACCAGTTCGAGGTTTCATGGCTGCCATGGTCGAAACTCCTTTTAACGCACTCTCTGGTACGCCGGGCACCTGCTGACCTGTGGGCCATGGGTGACATGCGTGTGAGGGAGAAGTATCTCGCATTTCCTGTCCTTCATGAAATTGAGATGAGCGCTAAGGCCCATTAATTCTCCAATGCGCTTGTTAATCGAGCGCGTCCTGAGCTGATTACCCCTAAAACAGCGGCTTCAGGCACGTGAAGCATCTGGGCTATCTGCCCTGATGAAAGGTTTCTTAAATAATGCAGGGTCAAAATGATGCGCTCCTCCTCTGGCAATGTGGCCAGTAATTGAGCCAGAGTCTGCGCAGCCATGGGCTTAAGGCTACTGGGTCACTCTCTTTTTCTGGGGCCCTGGTGACGAAGACCTGAGCACACTAAGCCCCGGATGAGGCTATCTGGAGCGCATGCTCGATATCGGTGGTCCAGTGAAGTAATTCCCGCTGACCTGGTTTGACGAACTTCTCTGCCTCGAGATGATCAATCAATTCACGCAGAGGGCCATAGAGCCCGAACGGATCAAGAACGATGACCGGCTTACTATGAAATTTGAGGAAACGTCCCACCCAGATCTCGAATAATTCTTCAAGTGTGCCAAGGCCACCAGGTAGCGCAATAAACGCATCCGAGAGATCTTCGATCATTGCTTTGCGCTCGCGCATTGAATCTACGACAAAGAGTTCGTGGCTCTCGTTATCTGCAAATTCAATATCAACGAGAGCCTGGGGAATTACTCCGATGGTTGTACCTCCACCGCTTCGCACTCCACGGGCGACTGCGCCCATCATCGAGATATGACCGCCACCTGAGACTAATTCCCACCCTTTGCTGGCAATGCCTTGACCTAACTCGTGAGCAAGGTCAACGTATTTGGAATCAATAGTTGGTGACGATGAACAAAAAACAGCGATGCGCATCTGCGAAGGATAGGGGCTACCCTTGCCATATGTCTTCTCACGCATCACTTCAAGGATCCGGACATGGCATCGCGACCATTGCCGCTGATGGGTCAGTGCTTGATACCTGGTTTCCGTCACCTGCTTTAGGTGCGCTAATCGGAGAGCCCCAAGAGTTTCTCAAGGAACTCGTAGGTGCTGACGCTGAACGTGGTGTGAGCCGAGCCCTCGTTTCACGAGAGATCACTTTGTCAGATTCTCCAAAAGATGTGCCCGATGCATACTTGCGCTTGCATCTTCTTTCACATCGTTTAGTTGCCCCGCATGGCCAATCGCTAGAGGGCATATTCGGCATCCTTAGCAATGTTGTCTGGACGAATCACGGACCATGCGCAGTTGAGAATTTCGAAATCACTCGGTCAAAACTTCGCGCAAAATATGGCCACGTAAGCGTATTCAGCGTCGACAAATTCCCCCGAATGGTCGATTACGTAATTCCTTCGGGAGTTCGCGTTGCAGATGCCGACCGAGTCCGACTTGGTGCTCACCTAGCTGCTGGAACCACAGTCATGCATGAAGGTTTCGTAAATTTCAATGCAGGCACTCTTGGCACTTCCATGGTTGAAGGAAGAATCTCTGCAGGCGTCGTTGTCGGAAATGGTTCTGACATCGGCGGAGGGGCATCAATCATGGGAACACTTAGCGGTGGCGGAAAAGAAGTTATTTCCATCGGCGAAAAATGTTTACTTGGGGCAAACTCTGGATTAGGTATTTCCCTAGGCAATAATTGCATCGTTGAAGCAGGTACTTACATAACTGCGGCAGCTAAAGTCTCTCTACCAGATGGCGAAATAGTAAAAGCTGGTGCGCTAAGTGGCGCCGATAATCTTCTATTTCGTCGTAACTCATTGCATGGAAATCTTGAAGTTGTCCTTCGAACAGGTACATGGGGCGGGCTTAACTCAATATTGCACGCTAATTAATCAAAGATTACTGGTTGCAGTATCTGTCGGAGCAGGCGTAGCTTCACTTATTTGAGGTATCTCAAAATCAAACCAGGTTGAAGGCAATTTAGCTTTACTTCTAAATGCTTCGCCAGTTAAGACTGACTTCTTCCCTTTGCTTGAAGTGGCAGTTATCGATGCAACGGTCCCACTTTGATGCCGGCTAGATATTTCCAAGCGAATTACATCATCAAGTAAAAAGGCCATGGCAACAACTTCTTGTGTTACCGGACGAATCCAAGATACATAACGAGCGTTGAGAGTAATTTGCAAACTCCACGGATCCGCCACTCCTATTGCATAGGGAACATAGCTCCCCCAGGCATCTATTGCCGACTCAGTTTGACCTCCAGAAGACGAGAAGAAATAAGCCGCGATTGGCAAGTCGCGATACAAGATCCCAATTCCATGAGAATCATCAATGCTGGTAGAAGTGACGGCACTTTTCCATATGGCACCGTACCTAGCTTCTGCTTCTTTTGAATAACCGACAAAGCTTTGATCGGCTGTTGCCGAATAAAGATCACAATCACACGCGCTCTTTATTTTCCCTGCTTTATTTAACGCATACGTTCTAGAAGCAATTGCTTGAGCCTGCAATGCTGCTAGCGGCCAAGAAGATGGCATTTCCCCAATGCCCCACAAATACTCATCATGCAATCTCACTGAATTTGTTACCTCAATTCGGTAACCAAGAAGAGCCGACTTAACAAGTTTGACTTGAATCTGGCCGTACTTATATTTCGTTGTACTCTTTCCAACTTTCAATGAGAGAAGAGAGTTAACTCCTTCTAGATCTCGCGTGCCGCTCCAACGAATCGTCCATGACTTTCCAGAAGGCAAAGTTCGAATTTTTCCTGATGGCTCCACAATGCTTGGTATCGCAGCATTTCCAAGAAGGATAAAGGTGAGGTTTGATTTTGCCGTAATTACTTCATCGGCAACAGAGAGAACGCCATCACCGACATCAGCATCGAATAGTTCAATGTGAGCTCGCTTGCTATCTGTCTTCATTGAAACGGACGTTAGAAGGTGGCCGACATTTACTCGCAATACCTGGTCATCCTGAACCGGGGCGACCACGACATCCTTGTAATAGTAATTAAGGATCGCAGTTGCAGAGTCGCCTTCTAGCGCTTGGCCTCGAGCACCCACTTGACTCATTCCAACACCGTGCCCATACCCCGAACCTTGAAATGAAAATGATGCTGGGATTTCAGATGCAGAAGCGGGCGCTACTAATAAATTAGCAACAAATAAAAATGAAATGAATACGCGAAAGTTAAATACCCTCATCGATTGCGGCGCTCTTTCCAACTTTCAAGAATGATTGATATGCGTCCACAACTTCATTTGGCTCACCGCGCATCATCAATCTACCCTTGTCCAGCCAAGCAACTTCGTTACACAAATCCCGAACAGTAGCCATGCTGTGGCTCACAAGAATGAGGGCGCGAACATCACTTCTAAGTTCCTTTATCCGGTTGAGGCTTTTTTCTCTGAAGTGCGCGTCGCCAGTGCTTAGCGCCTCATCAACAATCAAAATATCTGGGCGAACCGTCGCAGCAACTGAAAATCCTAACCGCGCATACATTCCTGATGAATAGGTGCGCATAGGTGCGTCTATCGCCTCGCCAAGTTCGGCAAAGTCAGCGATTTCATCAAATAGAGCTGCGATTTCCTTACGTGACATGCCTGCGGCAAGTCCGCCAAGTTCTACATTTTCGCGTCCAGATAATGAAGGACTAAACCCAACGCCAAGTGCTAATAACGTGCTGACTTTTCCATACACTTCAACTCTGCCAGAGGATGGCGGCAAGATTCCAGAAATTACTCGCATCAGTGTTGATTTTCCTGCACCATTTGCACCTACAACACCTAAAACTGAACCATAGGAAACATCAAGCATCACATCATCAAGGGCCTTTACTACTCGAGTGTGTTTGGTTCCTCTACCAAGTGTGCGAAGGCGCGCTTTAAGGGTTGGTCGTCGATCAATTGTGGTTGTGTAGGTCAAGCCCAAATGCTGGACCGATATCGCGATATCGCCAGGGCGATGTGATGAACTAGAGGCGGACAGCAAAATCACGCTCCCTTGATAAGAAGTAATACGTGCCAATCAAAAATATTCCGATTGCCCAGGCCAACGATGCCAGCATGTCTGAAACCAGTGGCGCTTCTGCATGGACCATTGTGCGAGACCACGAATTGAGAAGTGAAAAGAGTGGATTAAAAACCTCAATTGATTTTAATTTATCTTTGAGATCTGAAACTTCGTACAAAATTGGTGAAAGATAAAGCCAGGTCCTGGTGAAATACGGCAAGAAACTCGTGATATCTCGAAAATAGACATTAACAGTAGAGATAAGAATGGCTAAGCCAAGTGCCAATATGGTGGTGATAAGCGCTATTGGAATAC
>QYPT01000077.1 GCA_007280125.1 Streptomycetaceae bacterium
GCGATGAAACAGAGATGTATGTTTTTCCGGCTACCCACTATGCCGCTGGCCCCGAAACCATGAAGCGAGCTATTGGGGAAATCGAAACTGAACTTGCTGCCCAACTGGAGCTTTTCGAAAGACAGGGAAAATTGCTTGAAGCTCAACGGTTGGGCATGAGAACCACCTTTGACATCGAGATGATGCAGCAGCTCGGTTTTTGTTCCGGGATTGAAAATTACTCTCGCCATATTGATGGGCGCGAAGCGGGTTCCGGCCCAAACTGCCTCTTAGATTATTTCCCTGAAGATTTTCTCTTGGTTATTGACGAATCTCACGTAACAGTTCCTCAGATCGGTGCCATGTTTGAAGGCGACGCATCACGCAAGCGCACCTTGGTCGAGCATGGCTTTCGGCTACCAAGCGCCATGGATAACCGACCATTGAGGTGGGATGAATTCCTTCTTCGAGTCGGACAGAAAGTATTCCTATCTGCGACTCCCGGCAAGTACGAGATGGAGAAAGTTGCTGGCGATGTTGTCGAACAGGTAATTCGACCTACAGGATTAGTAGATCCAAAAATCGTCATCAAACCAATTAAAGGGCAGATTGACGATTTACTCCATGAAATCAATCTGAGAGCCGAACGCAATGAGCGAGTACTCGTAACGACATTAACGAAGAAAATGTCAGAAGATCTTACGGATTATCTGCAAGAGCGGGGCGTACGAGTTCGTTATCTTCATTCAGAGGTAGACACGTTGCGCCGAGTGGAGCTTTTGCGCGAATTGAGATCAGGGGAGTACGACGTCCTTATTGGAATCAACCTTTTGCGAGAAGGTCTGGATTTACCTGAGGTTTCACTTGTCGCAATTTTAGATGCGGATAAAGAAGGCTTTCTTCGTTCAAGTACTGCTCTGATTCAAACAATCGGGCGTGCTGCACGAAACGTATCTGGAGAAGTACATATGTACGCCGATAACATCACAAAGTCCATGGAGAAAGCCATTGATGAAACCAATCGGCGCCGAGCAAAGCAAGTTGCTTACAACCTGGAGCGCGGCGTTGACCCACAGCCTTTGCGTAAGAAGATCGCGGACATTACCGATCTCATCAATCGTGAAAGCGAAGACACTGAGGAACTCCTGGCCACCTCTGGTCGAAAGGGGCAAAGGAGTAAGACGCCAGCCATTGGATTGCATACGAAAGCGCTCGGTTCTTTGCCGAGACAAGAACTTCTAGCATTGATAGAGTCGCTCACTGATCAGATGCGTAGCGCCGCTGGCGACCTACAATTTGAATTGGCGGCACGTTTACGCGATGAGATTAAGGATTTGAAACGAGAACTTCGAGGCATGGAAACGGCGGGGGTTTAAAGAGTTGATCGATAAACTCATAGTTCGTGGTGCTCGTGAGCACAATTTGAAGAATGTTTCTATTGAGCTTCCTCGCGATGCACTCATCGTTTTTACCGGCTTATCTGGCTCAGGCAAATCTAGCCTTGCCTTCGACACGATATTTGCTGAGGGACAACGCCGATATGTGGAGTCGCTATCTGCCTACGCGCGTCAGTTCTTGGGACAGATGGACAAACCCGATGTTGATTTCATTGAAGGTCTGTCGCCTGCAGTTTCTATTGATCAGAAATCTACCAATCGAAATCCTCGTTCAACTGTCGGAACGATCACAGAGGTCTATGACTATCTGCGTCTACTTTTCGCTCGAGCCGGTCGTCCGCACTGTCCAAATTGTGGGAGCCCTGTATCTAGGCAAAGCCCTCAGCAAATAGTTGACCAAATCCTGACGATGCCCGTAAGTACAAAATTTCAGATTCTCGCTCCAGTTATTCGCGCTCGTAAGGGCGAGTTCGTTGACCTATTTCAGGATCTAGTAAGCCAAGGTTATTCGCGTGCACGTGTAGATGGCGAGGTAATTGCGTTAGCAGAACCTCCAAAATTGAAAAAACAAGAGAAGCACACGATCGAAATTGTTATCGATCGCTTGAGCGCCAAGCCAGAATCTAAAGGGCGCTTAACTGACTCCATAGAAACGGCGTTGCGTTTAGCTCAAGGAATTGTCTTATTAGATTTTGTAGACTCAAAAGGTAAAGATAAAGAGCGCACCTATAGCGAGCATCTTGCTTGTCATGAATGTGAACTTTCCTTTGAAGAGTTGGAGCCTCGATCATTCTCCTTCAACTCTCCCTTCGGTGCTTGTGCGCAATGTTCAGGTATAGGAACCAAGCTCGAGGTTGATGAAGAATTAATTATTCCTGATGATTCTATTTCCATTAACGAAGGTGCAATTGCGCCGTGGTCTTCGGGGCAAACGAGTGAGTATTTCTTAAGACTCCTTGAAGCGCTGTCAGGAGAAGTTAATTTTTCATTGGATAATCCCTGGAAGAAATTATCAGTTAAAGCAAAAGATGCTATTTTACAGGGGTATCAATACGAAGTGCATGTGAAGTACAAGAATCGCTATGGTCGTACTCGTAATTATTCAACAGGATTCGAAGGAGTTATTCCCTTCATTCATCGGCGTCATGGTGAAACAGATAGTGAATTCAGCAGAGAGAAATTTGAAGGCTATATGCGCCAAATCCCTTGTCCAGCGTGCAAGGGGGCTCGTCTAAAGCCAGAGGTACTCGCAGTTACGGTCGGCGGAAAGAATATTGCACAGATTTGTGCGCTTTCAATATCCGATACCGCTGAATTCCTTAAGAGCATCGAGCTCAATGCGCGTGAGAGTCAAATTGCTGAGCGAGTGATGAAAGAAGTCCATGCTCGTTTAGGTTTCTTATTAGATGTTGGTTTGGATTACCTTTCTCTCGAGAGACCGGCTGCGACATTGTCTGGGGGAGAAGCGCAGCGAATCCGCTTGGCAACTCAGATCGGTTCTGGCTTAGTCGGTGTTCTATACGTTCTTGATGAACCAAGTATTGGTTTACATCAACGTGACAATCGTCGCCTTATCGAAACACTTACTCGACTGCGGGACTTAGGAAACACTCTCATTGTCGTAGAACACGATGAAGAGACAATCCGTGCGGCCGATTGGATCGTAGATATTGGCCCAGGTGCGGGTGAGCATGGTGGAAAAGTTGTAGTTTCAGGTGATTACCAATCTCTCGTGGATTCTGAAGAATCTATTACTGGGGCTTATCTTTCTGGGAGAAAGTCCATCGCAATTCCTGCAGTGCGCCGGCCAGTGGATGTCAAGCGACGTTTAGTTGTTAAAGGTGCCAAAGAAAACAACCTCAAAGATATTGATGTAGCTATTCCACTTAGCGCCTTTGTCGCAGTAACTGGCGTGAGTGGTTCTGGTAAATCCACGCTTATTAACGACATTGTCTACGTGACGCTGGCAAATAAACTTAACGGGGCACGTATGGTGCCTGGCCGCCATAGAACTGTTACTGGTATTGATTTGCTGGACAAAGTAGTCCATGTGGATCAATCACCAATCGGTCGCACACCACGTTCTAATCCTGCGACGTATACAGGTGTTTTTGACAAGATTCGCGGCCTATTTGCCGAAACAACCGAAGCCAAGGTTCGTGGATACTTGCAAGGGCGGTTCTCGTTTAACGTCAAAGGTGGACGATGTGAGAATTGTGCTGGCGAAGGTACGATCACAATTGAAATGAATTTTCTTCCCGACGTGTACGTACCGTGCGAGGTTTGCCATGGGGCTCGATATAACCGTGAGACCTTAGAAGTACATTTCAAAGGAAAGACAATTGCAGAAGTCCTTGATATGCCTATCGAACAGGCAAGAGATTTCTTCGATGCAGTGCCTACCATCGCTCGTTTCTTAAAAACGCTCTGTGATGTCGGATTGGGATATGTTCGACTAGGTCAATCTGCACCAACGCTCTCTGGTGGAGAGGCTCAACGCGTGAAATTAGCAACCGAGCTTCAACGCCGTTCAACAGGTAGAACGATTTATGTTCTTGATGAGCCTACGACTGGTTTGCATTTTGAAGATGTGAGTAAGTTACTGGGCGTTCTCAATCGCCTAGTAGATACCGGAAATACCGTTGTTGTTATCGAGCACAATCTTGATGTCATTAAATCCGCAGATTGGGTGATTGATATAGGGCCAGAAGGTGGCTTCCGAGGTGGCACAGTGATAGCTGAAGGTACCCCTGAAGATGTCGCTAAGAATTCAGCAAGTTATACAGGACATTACCTCGCCGAGATATTGGGAAACAATCGAAAGAGCGTTTCGGGTAAGAAGTAATGAGTGAACCCAGCAGCTACCGCCCGCACGATGTCCCGGCGCTGCCAGGTGTCTATAGGTTTTTCAATCAGAACGAGAAAGTTATTTATGTAGGCAAAGCTCTGAGTCTTAAGTCTCGGCTCAATAACTATTTTCAAGGAAACCTTCCAGAACGTACTAACCGCATGGTTCATGAAGCGGTCAGAGTGGATTGGACAATCGTCGATAGCGAAGTCGAAGCCCTTCAGCTCGAATTTTCCTGGATTAAGCAATTCGAGCCCACATATAACGTTCAGTTTAGAGATGATAAGTCTTACCCATATTTAGCAATTTCTATTAACGATGAATTCCCTCGCGTCTTTATTACGCGCAAACAAAAACGTCCAGGGCTAAAGTATTTCGGTCCCTTTACGCATACGTGGGCGTTGCGAAACACCTTTGACGTAATTCTAAAAGTATTCCCTGTGAGGTCATGCTCTGCAGGTAATTTTGCAAAAGCTCGACGGACAGGGCGTCAATGCCTTCTTGGCGATATCGGTAAATGTTCAGCTCCATGCGTTGGGTGGATTACTCAACCTGATCACACCGCATTGGCGCAACGTTTAATCTCTTTTATGGATGCAGGAAAAGGTGACTTACTTCCAACTTTGCAGAAGGAGATGGATTCCGCCTCTGCCAATGAAGAGTTCGAAAGAGCGGCCAAAATACGCGATCAAATATCATCCATGGAACGAGCGCGTGAATCCTCGGATGCGAGTATCTCTGAGAATTTCTCGGCAGATGTCATCGCTATCCACCGCGAAGGTATGCATGTGGCAGGGTCCATCTTCATGGTCAGAGGTGGGGCTATCAGAGGCTCTCGTTCGTGGCTTGTAGATCAAAAGTTATCCATTGAGGGCGAGGACGAACTCTCGGCGTTGTTCGCTTCTATTTATAGTCAGAGCGATCTTTCTGATATTCCCACAGAAATTATCATTAACGAACTTCCGTCGGATCACGTATCTCTCGAGGGATGGCTAACAAATCTTCGGGGCGCGAAAGTGGAGATAAGAGTTCCTCAGCGCGGGGAGAAACTCGATGTTTTAAAGACCGTAGAGCGCAATGCTCATTATGCATTGATTCAATATGTAAACAAGCGGTCGGCTGATTCGGCGGTCAGTGGAAAAGCCCTCCTTGAGATTCAAGAGGCACTGAATCTCAAACAACCACCGCTTCGCATAGAGTGCTTTGATATTTCCAATATTTCAGGAACTTCGGTAGTGGCCTCCATGGTTGTATTTGAAGACGGTGTGCCTAAGAAGAGCGAGTATCGTCGATTCATCATTGATACTGAAAGCGCATGGGATGACACTCGCGCCATACACCAAGTAATCACTCGACGGCTTAAAAGATTGATAGCTGAGACAGATGTAGATGTTTCCGAGCTGCAAGATCTTGGCGCGAAGAGTTCTAGATTCTCGTATCCTCCTCAATTAATAATCGTGGACGGAGGAGTACCTCAAGTATCTGCAGCTGCTAGAGCCCTCCAAGAAAACGGTATGAGCGATATCCCGTTGTGTGGATTAGCAAAGCGATTAGAAGAAGTATGGATTCCGGGATCAAGTGATCCGATGATTTTGCCTCGCTCCAGTGAGGTGCTTTATCTCCTGCAACGTGTTCGAGATGAAGCGCACAGATTTGCAATTACATTTCATCGTTCACGTCGCTCCAAAGTGATGTTGGAATCTCTCCTTGATGAGATTCCTCAGTTAGGGGAGTCACGCCGTAGCGCTCTACTCAAAGTATTTGGATCCGTGGCGGCAATCCGCAAAGCTAGTGAGGAAGAGATAGCTAAGGTTCCTGGAATAGGTAGCAAAATTGCCTCAATAGTGGCTTCTAGCGTCATTCGCGAGGAAGTCATCACGGTTGACGCACAAACTGGAGAAATTCTTGAAGGTTCTTGACAGATACGACAAGATTGCAGTGATATGAAAACATCGAGAGAAGTACTGATACTCACTGGAATGTCGGGAGCGGGCAGATCAACTGTTGCTCACGCCCTTGAGGATCTTGGCTGGTATGTAGTTGATAATCTTCCAGCCTCTTTATTGCCTTCGCTGATTGCGCAAACGGAGAATGCCGATTGGTCGTCAATGGCAGTTGTGGTGGATGTTCGAAGTGGTCGATTCTTTGATGACCTTAATAACTCACTTGTCGCTCTTGAAAGTGCTTCGATTCCTCATCGACTTCTTTTCTTAGATTCGACTGATCAGGCGCTAGTACAACGTTTTGAGTCAACGCGCCGACCTCACCCCCTTCAAGGAGAGGATCGTATTCTCGATGGCATTTCTCGAGAGCGTTCGCGTCTAGAAGATTTAAGGTCACGGGCAGATGTTGTTATTGATACGAGCAATCTAAATGTCCATCAACTTGAAAAAAGAATAGGCGAGATTTTTGCCGATGGGCAAGCTAATGGGGTACGAGTAAACGTTTTATCATTTGGCTATAAATATGGAATGCCTGTTGACGCAGATTTAGTTCTTGATTGCCGATTCATACCTAATCCACATTGGATACCCGAGCTACGCCCGCTCACGGGCATGTCCAAGGAAGTAAGCACTCATGTATTGAATTCTCCCGGTGTTAATAAATTTATTGATGACTATGTATCTCTTTTCAGCGAAATGTCCCAGGGGTATCTGCGTGAAGGTAAGAAATATGTGACGATCGCGATTGGGTGCACTGGCGGTAAACATCGAAGCGTCGCTATTGCCCAAGAGATAGCACAGCGCATCAACGATTTTAAGGGACCAATTGATCTGGACGCGAAAGCAGTGCATCGAGATGTCGGGCGTGAATAGTGTCTGAGTTGCTTGGAACAAAAGTTGTATCGCTCGGTGGCGGGCATGGATTGGCTACAACCCTAAAATCCTTACGGCAGTTGACGCAAGATATTACGGCCATCGTGACTGTTGCAGATAACGGCGGTTCAAGCGGACGATTACGCCAAGAGTTCCCAATTTTTCCTCCGGGGGATTTACGTATGGCCCTTGCTGCATTGTGCGGCGATGATGAGTGGGGTCGCAGTTGGGCAGAAATAATGCAATATAGGTTTTCTGGAAATGGCTCCATGCAAGGTCACGCGGTTGGAAATATATTGTTGGCGGCGCTGTGGGATCGCGATGTAGATCCTGTAAAAGGGTTAGATCGTGTTGCATCTTTGTTGAAAGTTGTAGGTCGCGTCCTCCCCATGGCAGCAGTCTCGTTGGATATCGAAGGCACTTTTCTTACATCAATTGGTCGCGTGGTGATTCGTGGTCAAGAACAAGTTGCTAGTGCTCATGGCACATTGGATTCTTTACGAATCTTGCCCGAGAGTCCTCCCGCTCGCCCCGAAGCGCTAGATGCCATTGCTCGCGCGCAATGGATCACGGTGGGGCCGGGATCGTGGCTCACAAGTGTGCTTCCTCATTTTCTAGTTCCTCAACAGCGCTACGCATTGAGTCAGTCCACCGCCAAGAGGATTCTCGTTCTCAATCTAGACGCTGACCCCGCAATCCAAGGAAGCGAATTTGCTGGATCAACTCCGCAAGAGCATCTTCATATCGTTGGAGAGTATGCCCCTGATATGAGATGGGATTATGTGATAGCTGACACCTCAGTTGTGCGAAATCTGCCTGTGCTTCAAGCCCAGGTCGCAAAAATGGGTGGAACTCTCGTCGTTGAGGATGTACGAATGGCTCCAGGAAGCGTCCATCATGATCCCAAAAAATTGACCGCCGTATTCGCGCACATCATGAGCAATAGCCTGGTTGGATAGGCACGTGGCGATGACTTCAGCAGTAAAAGATGAATTGAGCCGATTGGCCGTCACCAAGCCATGTTGCCGCAAAGCAGAGGTTTCTGCCCTATTACGTTTCGCTGGAGGGCTGCACATTGTTGCAGGCAAAATCGTTGTTGAAGTTGAACTCGATGCAGCACAAAGCGCTCGGCGTTTGCGAAAGGATATTGCAGACGTTTATGGACATGAGAGCGATCTTGCTGTCTTATCATCTAGCGGGCTGCGCAAAGGAAATAGATATGTTGTCCGAGTTATTAGCGATGGTGAAGCCCTCGCTCGCCAAACGGGACTTGTCGATGCAAATGGTCGCCCAGTACGAGGCTTGCCACCGCAAGTTGTTTCTGCAGCGATATGTGATGCAGAAGCGGCATGGCGCGGCGCATTTATCGCCCATGGCTCTCTCACCGAACCCGGACGTTCATCGTCGCTAGAAATTACCTGCCCCGGCCCAGAGGCTGCGCTTGCACTTGTTGGCGCGGCGCGGCGATTAGGAATTGTTGCCAAAGCTCGCGAAGTTCGTGGGGTTGATCGCGTAGTTATTCGAGATGGCGATGCGATAGGAGTATTGCTTACTCGCTTAGGTGCTCATGAAAGCGTTCTGGCGTGGGAAGAGCGTCGGATGCGACGAGAGGTTCGTGCGACAGCAAATCGCTTAGCAAATTTTGATGATGCCAACCTACGCAGATCTGCTCGTGCAGCCGTTGCAGCGTCGGCTCGAGTGGCGCGCGCGATGGAAATTTTGGGTCCCGATATTCCAGATCATCTCAAAGAGGCGGGGGAGCTGCGTATTAATCATGGCCAAGCCAGCCTTGAAGAATTGGGATCACTGGCAGTTCCGGCCATGACTAAAGATGCGATCGCAGGACGTATTCGACGCCTGTTGGCGATGGCAGATAAGCGTGCCTCTGAGCTAGGCATTGCCGATACTGAGGCTGGTTTATCGCCTGATTCCACCAATTCTCGCGACTGAGTGCTAAATAACATCACGATCGCCAGGGTAGAGGGTCTATTGAGCCTGATAAGATTCGGTTATACCCCAGTGTTGTGGTCAACTTTTCGCTAACCCGCCATACATCTCCTAGGGGCGCGAACTCAACACTAAGCGAGGATTACCGTGACTGCAATTGGAATTTATGGTTTTGGACGTATTGGACGCAATCTTTTTCGCGCCGCATTAGCCTCTCCTGAGGTTGAAATTATCGGCATCAACGATTTAACAGATAACGCCACTTTGGCCCACCTTCTTAAATATGACTCAATATTGGGCCGCTTGGGACTTGAAGTCTCTTTCACCGGTGACACGTTGACCGTAGGCGGCAAGACGATGAAAGTATTTGCAGAGCGCGATCCAGCAGCGCTGCCATGGGGTTCGCTAGGGGCAGAAATCGTTGTTGAATCAACAGGCCACTTCACCAAGGCTGCCGACGCTGGGAAACATATTGCTGCAGGTGCCAAGAAAGTCATCATTTCTGCGCCCGCTTCCGATGAAGATATCACCATCGTTATGGGTGTTAATCATAAGAATTATGATCCCGCTAACCACCACATTATTTCTAACGCATCATGTACTACCAACTGCCTTGCACCTATGGCAAAGGTTCTCAATGATGAATTTGGAATTGTCCGTGGATTGATGACCACCATTCATGCCTACACGAACGACCAAGTGATCCTCGATTTCCCTCACAAGGACTTGCGTCGCGCTCGCGCTGCAGCAACAAACATCATTCCAACTTCTACTGGTGCAGCCAAGGCGATCAGTTTGGTTTTGCCAGAACTCAAAGGAAAGCTAGATGGATATGCATTGCGCGTTCCAGTTCCAACTGGTTCTGTCACTGACTTAACTGTTGAACTTGCCAAGGAAGTTACTGCGGCTGATATCAATGCAGCAATGAAGGCAGCGGCTAATGGCTACCTCAAAGGCTTTATGTCATACACCGAGGATCCAATTGTTTCATCAGATATAGTCACAGATCCTTCTTCGTGCATCTTTGACTCTGGCCTGACCAAGGCTGTCGGAAGTACTGCCAAAGTTGTTGGCTGGTATGACAATGAATGGGGTTATTCAAACCGCCTCGTTGATCTCATTAAACTTGTAGGTCAATCTCTCTAATGTCATCTCTTGAATCGCTTGACATTGCTGGCAAGCGAATCTTTCTTCGGTGTGATCTAAATGTGCCGCTCAAGGATGGAGTCATCACAGATGATGGCCGCATCCGTGCCTCGCTTCCCACGATTAACTTCCTTCTCAAAGGTGGAGCATCTCTGGTTATCGGCGCGCATTTAGGTCGACCAAAGGGTGAAGTTAAGCCAGAGTTATCACTTGCTCCCGTGGCACTTCGCCTTTCTGAATTGCTAGGCCGTCCAGTGATTTTTGCCGGAAGCAATCCCGCCGAGCAAGCATCTTCTTTAAGCGCCGGCGAAATTCTTTTATTGGAGAACCTTCGATTCACTGCTGCTGAAACAAGCAAGGATGAAGTAGAACGCGCAGAATTCGCAAAAGAGTTAGCATCCCTTGCCCATGGATATGTAGGGGATGGTTTTGGAGCGGTTCACCGTAAACATGCCTCCGTCTTTGATCTACCTGCGCTACTTCCTCACGCACCAGGCTTCCTTGTCAGTGCTGAAGTAGAAGTTCTCAAGAAACTTACCCAAGACCCACAACGGCCTTATGGAGTGATTCTCGGCGGTGCAAAAGTCTCAGATAAAATTGGCGTAATTTCCAACTTGCTAGAGAAGGTGAATGTCCTGGCAATTGGTGGAGGAATGGTTTTTACATTTCTCGCTGCTCAGGGCAAGAACATTGGTAAATCAATGGTCGAAGTAGATTCCATCCCTGTAGTTAAGGAATTAATTGCAAGGGCAGAAGCCTTAGGTGTTGACTTGAGGCTTCCTATCGACATTGTGACTGCGAGAGCTTTTGCTGCAGATTCTCCTGCAACGATTGTAGGAGTCGATGAAATTTCATCAGATCAGATGGGACTTGATATTGGGCCCGAATCTGCGTTGGATTTTGCGAGCGCTATTTCTCAATGCAAAACCGTCTTTTGGAATGGGCCGATGGGAGTTTTCGAATTCCCTGCATTTGCCGAGGGAACCCGCGTAGTAGCGAAGGCGCTGACAGAGGTTTCGGGAATGACAGTGGTTGGAGGCGGCGATTCTGCTGCGGCGGTTCGACTTCTAGGCTTTTCAGATTCCGATTTTGGGTATATTTCAACTGGCGGCGGCGCATCCTTAGAATATCTCGAAGGTAAAGCTCTCCCAGGTTTAACTGCTTTAGGTCTCTAATAGTTCGATTCATTTACCAACCGATGCAAGGGGAACAAAGATGCGCAAGCCATTGATGGCAGGCAACTGGAAGATGAATCTCAACCATCTCGAAGCTATTGCAGTAACCCAGAAACTGGTTTATAGCCTGAACGATAAGGATTATGACGAAGTAGATATCGCTGTTATCCCACCCTTTACCGATATTCGGTCTGTACAAACTCTTGTTGATGGAGATCGACTTCGTCTTCTTTATGGTGCCCAAGACTTATCACCTGAATCAAATGGTGCCTTTACTGGCGACATCTCAGGTTCCATGCTGTCAAAGTTAGGGTGCACATTTGTAGTTGTCGGACATAGTGAGCGCCGCGCGATTCACAAAGAAGATGACGCGCTTATTAATAGAAAAGTTAAAGCTGCCCTTGCTCACGACTTAATTCCAATTTTTTGCGTTGGTGAAGAGCTAGCAGTTCGCGAATCTGGTACCCACGTCTCTCATGTGATTCGCCAAGTGCGAGCGGGCTTGGTCAACCTTTCCAAGCCGGATTTGAAAAAGATTGTGATCGCCTATGAACCAGTGTGGGCAATTGGGACGGGCAAGACAGCCACTCCCGAGGATGCACAAGAAGTGTGTGCTGCTATCCGCGGAGAGATTGAAGAGATCGGTTCTCCTGAGATTGCTCAATCCATGCGAATCCTCTATGGCGGCTCGGTAAAATCTGCAAATATCGCCGAAATTATGAAGAAAGAGGATGTCGATGGCGCCCTTATCGGGGGAGCGAGCCTGGATCCGGAAGAATTGGCAAAAATCGCTAAGTTTCATCTAGCAGGCTGATTTACAGTATCCTTTGCCCCGAACGCGGGTCACCTGAGAAAGAACTTTAGGAGTCGGTTATGAAGCTAGGTCTATCGATCTTGTTGGTAGTCACAAGTGTTTTGATGATCATGCTTGTCCTGTTACATAAGGGCAAGGGAAGCGGTCTTTCAGACTTATTTGGTGGCGGAATTTCCTCCAATTACGGTGGCTCCTCAGTCGTAGAGCGCAACCTAGATCGCATCACAATTGTGGTCGGCGGTCTGTGGTTTGCAGGAGTTGTTGCTCTGAGCCTGGTCCTTAAGTAGCTCGAACCCAAAGTTTCACAGTTTTCTTACCCTTATATTTACAGTAGATATAGAAGCGCAACATAGAAGAGCGACACAGAAGAGTTAGTTTAGGTAGCACTTACTGAAGGAGTAGTTATGGCAGGCGGAAGCGCAATTCGCGGAAGTCGTGTTGGTGCCGGCCCAATGGGCGAGGCAGAACGCGGTGAATCAATCGGACGTTTCCAAGTTTCCTATTGGTGCTCGAATGGTCATGAGACGAAGCCTTCATTTGCCGAAGATGCAACAGTCATTATTCCTACGGAATGGGATTGTCCACGATGTGGCTATCCAGCAGGTCGCGACAAAGCCAATCCTCCTAGCCCTATTAAGAACGAGCCGTACAAGACTCACTTGGCTTATGTAAAAGAGCGTCGCAGCGAGGCAGAAGGTTTTCAGATTTTAGAAGATGCCCTTGCCAAACTACGCGGAGATGACGAGTAGTTCACTCAGTTATTGATTAGTAGCTACACAATAGATCGTGAAGCTGCCAAAATCTCGGCGACACCATCTGCGCGATTAGTAATATGCAATCGCATCACGGTGAAACCTCTAGATGCAAGAGCCTGTGCGTCTCCCAAAGCTTGAGCCATAATCAATGTATGAAAAGAGAAATCTTTCTCTGGAATTGCAATGTCTCTTTCAGCCTCACCTGTAATTTGCAGAAAGATTCCGTTCTGCTGACCACCCTTATGA
>QYPT01000116.1 GCA_007280125.1 Streptomycetaceae bacterium
CCGGGTGGCGGAATTGGCAGACGCCCTAGCTTGATGGGCTAGTGTCCGCAAGGGCTTAGGGGTTCAAGTCACCTTTCGGACAATAGATTTACCTAGTAACAGTTCAAGCGGCTCGTTATCCTTATTAAATGAACAGGGATGCGGCCAAGGCAGTTCTATTGATTGGCACGCTAGATACGAAGCCAGATGAGTACGCCTTTGCCCGTGCGCGCTTTCATAGCGCCGGCCTTAGAACAATTATGGTCGACGTTGGAGTGTTGGGCGATACGAGTCAAAATGTCGATGTCACCAACTCCCAGGTCGCCACCGCTGGCGGAACTAGCCTGCAGGCTCTTCAAGACTCACATGATAGAGGTCATGCCATTTCAGCGATGACAATTGGCGCAACTTTGATAGTTCAATCCCTTTTTGTTAAGAAAGAGTTTGATGGAATTTTCGCCCTCGGTGGTAGCGGTGGAAGCACAATCGCATCTGCAAGTATGCGTTCGCTACCAATCGGCCTTCCAAAGGTTCTAGTATCAACATTAGCAACAAGTAATGGAGCGGCATTCGTTGGCGATAGTGACATGGCACTCTTTGCATCGGTGGTGGATATCGCAGGTATAAATTCACTCTCATCACAGATTATTGCACATGCAGTAGATGCCATGATTGGAATGCTCCACTCAAAATTAGAAAAATTGCCATCTGAGAAGAAACTAATTGCCGCTTCTATGTTTGGTGTGACGACAGAATGTGTTACGAATGCTCGCAAGCAGATTGAGTCTCACGGTTTTGAGGTTATCACTTTTCATATGACTGGTTCTGGTGGACGATCTATGGAGCGCCTCATCTCTGAAGGTTTTATGCATGGAGTCTTAGATGTTACGACTACTGAAATATCTGACGAGATCGTAGGAGGGGTTTTATCTGCTGGACCTAATAGACTCACTGCAGGTTCTGCGAGAGGAATTCCCCAGGTGATCTCACTAGGGGCTCTAGACATGGTCAATTTTGGCACCAGAAATTCCATCCCTACTAAGTTCGCACACCGTAATCTGCATGCTCACAATGAGAATGTGACACTGATGCGTACCAACGCCGAAGAGTGCGAAAAGATTGCCTTTGATATCTGTTCTAAGTTATCTCACTCCAAAGCCCCAATCTCGCTCTTTATCCCACTCAAGGGTGTCTCATCGATCGCAGTTGCGGGTGCGCCATTTCATGATCCACATGCAGATGAAGCTCTTTTTTCAACTATTCGCAGACATATCCCCCGCCATGTCGAACTTGTAGAGTTAGAGCACGCCATCAATGACGCAGAATTTAGTAGAGCTCTAGCTACTAAGTTAATTACCTACATCCATCAAAGTTAGGAACAACACATGGACAGAACAACGGCGCTAAAAAGCCTCAGAAAAACAATTGCAGATGGCGTTGCAGTAATTGGTGCAGGTGCCGGTACGGGCTTAAGTGCAAAGTGCGCGGAGCAAGGTGGTGCAGATATAATTATTATTTATAACTCTGGACGATATCGCATGGCCGGTCGTGGTTCATTATCTGGAATGATGCCTTACGGAGATGCAAATGAGATCGTTATAGAGATGGCGCGTGAAGTTCTGCCAATTGTAAAGAGAACTCCAGTTCTTGCGGGTGTGTGTGGAACCGATCCATTTCGACAGATGCCAATATTCCTCAAAGAGATCAAAGAAATTGGTTTTTCTGGAGTGCAGAATTTTCCAACTGTCGGTCTGATTGATGGGGTTTTTCGTCAAGGGTTGGAAGAGACGGGCATGGGTTATGCACTTGAAGTCGACATGATTGCTCAAGCTCGACAGTTAGATCTACTTACCGCCTCATACGTCTTTGATAGAAAGAGTGCAGAAGCTATGGCTAAGGCCGGAACCGATGTTCTGGTCCCACACATGGGTTTAACAACTAAGGGAATGATTGGGGCTTCAACATCGCGATCCCTGGATGACTGTGTTGGACTTATACAGGAGATGAGCGATGCGGCTCGAAAAATCAATCCAGAGATCATCGTCATATGCCATGGTGGCCCAATTGCAGAACCAGAAGACGCAAAATATATTCTAAGTAAGGTCAAAGGTATCCAAGGATTCTTTGGAGCCTCTAGTATGGAGCGTCTACCAACAGAGATCGCAATGACTGAGAATATGAAGCGTTTCAAATCACTAACGATTTAAGGAGTGAAAATGGGTACGATATTTTCCAAAAAATCCGAACTTCCAATCACCTCCTTTGACTGGGGCGACAATCTCCTGCGTCTAGAGCCCAAGGCCTCGGGATGCACAACCATGGTTGTAATGGATGTAACCCTTGAACCAGGTGGAATGCATAATTTCCATAAACACCCCGATCAAGATGAGATATTGATCGTTATAAGAGGGAGCATTACTCAGTATGTTGGTGAAGAAATGCAAGTATTACAAGCCGGTGACTCCGCATACGTTGCTCGCAATACGGTACATGCCTCCTTTAATGATTCAATGGAGGCCACGACTATCCAAGTGGTGCTTGCTCCTCCTATGGGAGAGAGTGGCTATGGGTTAATCGATGTTTATGATGAACTCCCTTGGAAGAATTTAAGAGGCTAGCTGCTGCATAGCCGATGCTTTGAGCCATATATCCATGGTTAGCATAAGTTCTAGTTATAATGTGCAACTTAAAAGTAAGTTAAGCAGTTAGGAAGAACACCGAATGCCCCTGTTTAGTTCTATGGAAATTGCAGAGGCTCTCTCACTTATCCGTGAGATTCCCGACTACCCAAAACCTGGTATTAGATTCCAAGATATAACTCCCTTACTGGCAAACGCTGAAGCCTTTTACACCATAACGAAGAAATTCGCCTCCTTTGTCCCACATGGAACTTTAGTGGCCGGAATAGAAGCACGCGGATTCATCTTCGCCTCCGCTGTTGCCCACGAATTGAATTCGGGATTCATTCCCATTCGTAAAGCGGGTAAACTCCCTCACCGTACAATTTCACAGAATTATGGACTTGAGTATGGAAGTGACACGTTAGAGATTCATATTGACGCCATCACTCCAGGAGCTCCAGTGCTCTTGATTGATGATGTCCTTGCAACGGGCGGCACTATAGCAGCAGCTATAGAACTGATTCAGCGTAGTGGTGGCCACGTTGCTCATGTTTTGGCACTGCTTGAAATTGATGGATTACCTGGCCGCAAATCGCTTAAGGAAAATTATCCAGATATACACTTTTCGTCATTGATCGTCACTTAGCTGTGCGCGTTCTTCAAATCCAAGGTCTACGAGCCCTTGCTGCCATCTTTGTCACTCTTTTTCATGCCCGGCTAGCACCCGGTGGTTTTATCGGTGTTGACATCTTTTATGTTATATCTGGATACCTTATAACTGGGTTATTGCTTCGAGAGTTAGATTCAACCGGTCGACTTAATCTCAGCTCTTTTTATCAGCGCCGAATAAAACGTTTATTACCAACCTCGATATTTGTGCTTCTTGTAACAGCGCTCGTTGGCTGGTTCATTGTGCCCCCCATCACCCGTGATGTCCTCGGAAGAGACATGTTTGCGGCGGCAGCATATATATCCAACTATCTATTTGCATGGTGGCAAAATGATTATCAAAATCTAAATGCAACTCCTTCTCCATTCCTTCATTACTGGTCACTTGCAGTAGAAGAGCAGTTTTATTTGGCATGGCCTGTATTGATGATCGTTTTCGCACGAAGAGGTAAGCGAACAATTGTTTGTGGAATTTCAATCATAACCGTGCTCTCTCTCGCCCTTTCTATCTATCAAACTCAAACTTCGCCGATCTGGGCTTTTACTCCCTTCCTACCCGTGCCTGGGAGCTTGGTATTGGTGCTCTTTTGCTTTTCGTGCCACTTCATGTTTTCAAGCATCGCTTAGTACCTTGGTTTGGTGTTGTGGCTCTATTAATTTCAATAATCAATTTCAATGGCAACACAGCCTTTCCGGGTCTAAATGCGCTACTTCCCGTACTTGCCACGGCATTATTGATTTCTACAGTTCCTATTTGGCCACCTATTTTCAATGATGTAGCCAATAATCGCCTGAGTCAATGGCTTGGAAAAATTTCATATCCACTTTACTTATGGCACTGGCCTGCATTAGTCCTACCCAGCAGCGCCCTAGGCAGACCACTTCGAATAACCGAAAGATTTGCGTGTATTTGCTTAACAGTTTTTTTGGCAGATTTAACTAATCGCTATATTGAAGAACCACTCCGGGGCCTCAAGATTTCGCCTAAACGCATCTATCTAACTGCAATAAGTACAACTATTGCCTGCCTCATTGTTGGTGTACTAATTGCAACGACTGCCACATCTGTGATTTCAACTAAGGGAAACAATCAACATACTTTCGATCTTGCCAAAGTAATGGAAAAACCAACTATATACGGCGATGGTTGTCACGTTAATTATCGAGGGACTAAATCTGGCCCTTGCACATATGGAGATAAAACATCCTCAACTACAATAGTTCTTTACGGTGATTCACATGCTGCTCAATGGTTTCCAACTTTAGAACTGTTAGCTATTAAAAAAGGTTTTAAATTAGTCTCCTTGACTAAATCGTCTTGTCCATCAGTTGAAGCATCCCGTCCAGATCAAGGTGCATTTAAAAACCTGTACTGTGAAAAATGGCGCGAAAATTCAGTTGCTCGTATTCAAGCAATTCATCCAGCTGTCGTCATAGTAAGTAGTTTTCAATACTACTCTCCAAGTTCCGGATATAGTGATCGTGATAAATGGTGGAGCGATGGCCAGAAAAAACTACTAAACTCTTTGTAGGGATCAAGCAATCATCTAATCTATCTCAGTGATACTCCCCGACCATTGCGGGATATTCCATCGTGCCTTGCATCGCGTGAATCAAGCACATGTGATTCCACCCTGAAATCCAAAGTAGTTGTAGTTCCTGGTTTTCAAGTCATTGATCCAACTCCTTGGCTTTGTTCATCATTTTGTCCGGCGTTGCTGGATTCGATCGTGGTCTATCGTGATAGTTCTCATATCACTGTAGCAATGGCCCGTCACTTATTGCCTGAGCTCGAGGCCTCCCTTGCCAAGAATGGTCTCTTTGCCTAATCGTGTGGCAAGATAGATTTCATGGCAGAGTTAACCTATTACTGCGGAACAATGGATAGCGGTAAATCGACTCTTGCTCTACAAACTGCACATAATCACCACAGTCGTGGTCGTAGCGGAATTATCTTCACTAATAAGGACCGCGCGGGTAGCGGAATTATCTCCTCTCGCTTAGGCCTTACATCCCCAGCTATCGAGGTAAGTCCTGGCTTGGATCTGCACAAACATGTTGTCGATCACCTCTCTGCCGGTGATCGCATCGATTACATAATTTGCGACGAAGCCCAGTTTTATGAGCGGGTGCAGATCGAACAATTGGCAAAGATTGTAGATGGATTAGGCATAGATGTCTTTGCCTTTGGAATTCTGACCGATTTTCAAACGCTACTTTTTCCAGGTTCGGCACGTTTAATTGAACTCGCAGATCGTGTACACGCACTTCAAGTTGAAGCACTGTGTTGGTGCGGTTCCCGTGCAACTCATAACGCCCGCACCGAAGGTGGCGTCATGGTTATCGTAGGTGAGCAGGTGGTCGTAGGTGATGTGACTCCGGGGGCTGAGATTGCCTATGAAGTATTATGCCGTCGACATCACATGAGACAAGTTACAGCTCGCGCTTCGCGTGCAGCTCACGTATCATCACAACCTCTTCCATTTAAGGAGTAGCACTTTGAAATCACGTGGATTAGCTGCATTGCAAGCCAACGCCGCTCTCACTACCTTTGACTTTAATCGCCGTGAGTTAGGCGAACACGATGTGAACCTAGATATCGCCTATAGCGGTATTTGTCATTCAGATATCCATCAGGTCCGCCAAGAATGGGGTCCAGCTATCTTTCCTATGGTGCCAGGCCACGAGATCGCTGGCACAGTAACAGGGATTGGTAGTTCTGTAACTAAATTCGCAGTGGGAGATTTAATCGGCGTGGGTGTCTATATCGATTCATGCCGTACATGCGAAAGTTGTAAGCAAGGTCTTCAGCAATATTGTGAAAGTGGAATGACTGGAACATATAATTCGTTAGAGCGCGATGGAAAGACTGTCGCCTACGGTGGTTATTCGAATAATTTTGTTATTAATCAGGACTATGCCGTTCATATACCTGCAAATCTTTCATTAGCGGGTGTGGCTCCCCTTTTGTGTGCTGGAATCACGTTGTACTCCCCTTTAAAGAAATGGGGAGTAAAGCCTGGCATGAAGATCGGTGTCATGGGGCTCGGCGGTCTCGGACACATGGGAGTTAAGTTCGCACATGCAATGGGGGCAGAAGTAACAGTGTTTTCTCACTCCCCTGATAAAGCCACAGATGCACTGGCTATGGGAGCTGATCACTTTGTTGTGACAAAGGATATTTCTACACTCAAGCCCCTCTATAAAACCTTTGATCTTATTCTCAACACAGTGAGCGCCGATTTAGATATCAATATCTACTTGGATATGTTGAAATTGGATGGAACCCTTGTTGTTATTGGTCTGCCAGGTGTGCCTTACAGTGTTAATGCTGACTCACTACTCAATGGCCGTCGACGCATCGCGGGCTCAATGATCGGTGGAATCCCAGAGTTGCAAGAGATGCTAGATTTCTGTGGTCAACATTCAATTGTGAGCGATGTGGAGATTATCTCCGCAGATTATGCAAACACTGCATATGAGAGAACCGTTGCAAGTGATGTTAAGTATCGCTTCGTCATTGATGCTACGAGTATTTAATAACTTCACTTACAGAAAAATATGGACGACTAAGGCAAGTAGTGGAGCCGTGGCCAAGGCAGGCAAAAGGTTGCCTACTGCGACCTGTTTTATATTGAGTAGTTTTAATCCAATGGTAATCAACATAACTCCCCCGACTACGGTCATAGCGTCGACTTGGTAAGGGCTCAATACTTCTCCCAAAAACAGACCAGCTAATGTCCAAAATCCCTGATATATACCTACGGGAATCGCAGATGCAGCAACTCCCCAACCAAGGGAGCTAGCAAAGGCCATTGCTGCAAAGAAATCCAGAGTGCTCTTTAGCAGCAGTTGATCTATTACAGTAGACATACCATCGCTAATTGATCCCAATATCGCTAATGGACCGATAGCAAAAAGGAGCGCCGCCGATACAAAGCCCTCAACAAATCTACTCTCTTCAGAGGCCTTGAAACGTCGTCGTAGCTTCTCTCCAAGAG
>QYPT01000038.1 GCA_007280125.1 Streptomycetaceae bacterium
AGACAATTTCTCTACAGCGATATCCGCTTGGCGAATCAAGAGCCATGCGGTGATAATTTCTCCAACAGCCATCAAACAACGAGAAGTATTGAGCCCAACCTTGTAAATCTCCTCTGGCTTCTCCTGAGACTCCATCGCGTGGCCAACAAGTACGGCAATAATTGCATTGAGGTCATCAAGGGCTTTTAAAAGTGCTTCCTTTTCATGTGAATGGACTCCAGCTGATTTCGCGAATCCAGCGATTTCCTTGCCTAATAGGCCAATAGCTCGGCCACCATCTTTAACGATTTTGCGGAAGAAGAAATCAAGACCCTGAATAGCGGTGGTGCCTTCATACAAAGTATCTATTTTGGCATCACGTACGTATTGCTCTAGTGGCCAATCTTGCGTGAAGCCAGAACCACCAAAAGTTTGTAGTGATTCAGTACCAAGCAAAGTCCAAGACTTCTCACTACCGAATCCCTTAACAACCGGCAGCATTAAGTCATTCAGGGCATCAAGGTCATCGATGGTGGCCTTGTCGGCACCTGATGCGCGCGCTATTGCTAGATCATCTTGAATGGAAGCAGTGTATAAAACCAATGCACGCATTCCCTCTGAATACGATTTTTGCACCATCAAGGAACGACGCACATCTGGATGATGAATGATGGTGACACGAGGGCTTGCCTTGTCGTTCATGATCTTCATATCTCCACCTTGCACGCGAGTCTTTGCGTAGGCAAGTGCTTGTTGGTATCCAGCCGAAAGTGTTGCAATAGCTTTAGTACCAACCATCATTCGAGCAAACTCAATAACCTTAAACATTTGAGCGATACCTTCATGTACATCGCCTAATAAGTAGCCCACAGCAGGTTCTTTTTCACCTAGATTCATTTCACAGGTAGATGAGACATTCAGTCCCATTTTGTGCTCTACCTTAGTAACGTACACACCATTGCGTTTTCCGAGTTCGCCTGTTTCAAAATTAAACATAAATTTAGGAATAACAAATAAACTCAAACCTTTTGTACCAGGTCCGCCACCTTCGCGACGTGCAAGAACAAAGTGAATAATGTTTTCGTTTAAATCGCTATCACCTGATGTAATAAATCTTTTTGTTCCAGTGATGTGCCATGTTCCATCTGTTTGTTCGACAGCCTTGCTACGGCCTGCTCCAACATCACTTCCTGCCTCTGGTTCAGTCAACATCATTGTTGCGCCCCAGTCGTTATCCACCATTAATTTTGCTAATTTCTTTTGCTGTGCATTACCCAGGTAATAGGCAACCTGTGCAAATGAAGTTCCGGATGCGTAAATATGAACAGATGGATTAGAACCTAAAACCATTTCAGCTATTGCCCACCGCAGTGATGCCGGGATAATTGTTCCGCCAATTTCTACGGGTGCGTCAATACGCCACCATTCGTTATCCATGTATGCGCGGTATGACTTAATAAATGAAGGAGGTAATTTCGCATCACCTGTAGCAGGATTGAAATCAACACCCATGCGATCACCATCAACGAAAGAGGCAGCAAGATCATTCTCCGAGAGGCGCTTCATCTCTTCGAGCATTCCCATCACGGTGTCGCGATCGAGTTCACTGTAGATAGATTTACCCAGAACATCCTCACGTTTGAGTAGGTCAAAGAGGCAAAATTCGATATCGCGCAGGTTGGCTGTGTAATGGCTCATGCACGTAGGATGCTACTCACCAGTAACTTATGCAAGCCTAACGCTCAGAAATTCTTCAAAAATGGACAAAATTGAGCGTGTGCCCCCTCCAAGTAGGGTGGGGGCATGTCAAAGACTTCATCTGAATGGCGCGGATTCGCTAGCGATAATTACTCAGGTATTCACCCGGAAATATTGGATGCGATTGCAAGCGTTAACTCCGGTCATCAGATCGCTTATGGCGACGATGAGGTCACTGCTTCACTCCAAAAACTTATTACTCAGCACTTTGGCAACGAAGCACAAGTGTTTCCGGTCTTTAACGGCACTGGCGCGAATGTTATTGCCCTACAAGCAACTGTAAAATCTTGGGAAGCAGTTATTTGTGCAGCAACAGCGCATGTAAATGTTGATGAAGGTGGCGCACCTGAAAAGGTTGGCCAACTTAAACTGTGGACGATTCCAACACCTGATGGAAAATTAACCCCGGAGCTGATCGCAAAACAAGCGTGGGGATTCGGTGATGTGCATCGTGCGCAACCAGCCGTCGTTACCATCACTCAATCAACAGAACTCGGAACTTTGTACTCAATTGAGGAAATTAAAGCAATCACCAAATATGCGCACTCACTAGGAATGATGGTCCACTTAGATGGAGCACGAATTTCTAACGCCGCAGCAGCGCTAGGCACCGGCTTTAGAGAGTTTACAACCGATGCTGGCATAGACATTCTATCTTTTGGTGGAACCAAGAATGGTGCAATGGCAAGTGAGGCAATTGTTGTTCTAAACCCCGCACTAAATACTTCAATTCCTTTTATTAGGAAAACATCTATGCAACTTGCATCAAAAATGCGATTCATCAGTGCTCAACTAGAAGCACTGCTTACAAATGATTTATGGCTACGGAATGCGTCTCACTCAAATGAAATGGCACACAAATTGTTTATGGCTGTAAAAGAGATACCTGGTGTGCACATTGTGCGTCCCGTGGAAGCCAATGCAGTTTTTGCTATCTTGCCCCAAGATATGACTGAACGGCTTCAGAAGCGTTTCCGTTTCTATACGTGGGATCAATCAACAGGCGAGGTGCGATGGATGTGCTCTTGGGACACAACTTCAGAGGATGTTGAAGTCTTCGCAACAGCAATTGCTGAAGAAATGTTGTCTAATAAAGGCAAAAGCTAGACCTAAACGTTCCCTAACCCCTATCGGTATCCTTACATGCATGATATTTTTCACGTCAATATATGAAATTTCCACCGAGACATCAGGACGGAAAGGTAAAAATGCTAAGAAGATCTTCATTCAAGTTAATCGCACTCAGTGTTATTTCCCTAGTTTTAATTTCAGGGTGTAGTAAATCAGACAAGACTTCTACTGCCTCAGATGCAGCTGATACAAGCAAAGGTCGAGTCTGCGTAATTCTTCCAGATAGCGCTTCATCTCCAATTTGGGAAAATGTTCACCGCCCAGTTTTGAATGATGGATTTACCGCTGCCGGCTATACAGCTGATATCCAAAATGCAAACGGAGATACGAATAAGTTTGCAACAATTGGTGCCCAGATGCTTTCTAGTGGTTGCAAGTTGATGCTCATCGTCGACCTCGAAGGCGCTGGTATTCAGGTTGCCGCCAAAGCTAAGGCTCAGGGCATTCCTGTCATCGCGCTCGACCGACCAATGGTTGGTGCCGATTACTTTGTTTCTTACGATAACTTCAAGATCGGCGAAATTCAAGGCCAATCAGTTGTTGATGCTCTCGTAGAGCAAGGAAAAGATGTTTCGAAGATGAACGTTGTCTACGTCAGCGGAGACCCAACAGATGGAACTGTTAAGTTGCTGCACGATGGTGCCAACAAAGCTTTGACAGCAGCAGGACTTGTTAAGCCAGCTGGTGAAACACAAGGAACATGGGACGGCGCAAAAGCCGGAACATACTTCGAGCAGATGTACACAAAGCTAAAGGGCAAGGTAGATGCAGTGTGGGTTGCTAACGACACAAACGCTGCCGCTGTCATCACAATTCTCGACAAGTACGGCAAGAAGGTTCCAGTATCAGGCCAAGATTCAACTGATGCCGGACTTCAAAACGTTCTTCTCGGAAAACAGAGTGCAACAGTTAACACCGCAGGTCACGCAGAGCCATTAGCTGCGATCAAAGCCGGTCTCGATATTCTTGCCGGCAATGTTCCTGCTTACACTGAGAAGCAAGACGGCGTACCTTTCATCAAGGTAGACCCTCAGGTAGTTCACGCTGACAATGTTAAAGAACTCATTGCCAGCGGCCAGGTTCTCGCTGCAAATCTATGTACTACTGCAGAGCTGAAGGTAGCCTGCACGAAGTACGGAGTTAGCTAAAAAGAAGTATTGAGACGCAGAGCTAGTTCAGAGTTCTTGGACTAGTTCTGCGCTTCAATTATCTCAATGCTTTTCCACCAAATATTCATTAAAGGGAGTTAGATGAGCGCCGCACGTGTGCCTGTTATTGAATTGAAGGCGGTAGAGAAATCTTTTGGTGCCGTAGAGGTCCTCTCTGGCGTAAATTTTGTCGCCATGGCAGGGGAAGTCACCGCTCTCGTAGGCGACAACGGTGCAGGCAAATCCACTTTAATTAAGGGCATAGCGGGTGTGCAGTCTTATGATTCCGGAACGATTCTTTTTGAAGGCAAAGAGGTAAGCATCAAGTCACCCGTAGATGCGAGCAGTTTAGGTATCGAGGTTGTGTATCAAGACCTAGCATTATGCGACAACTTAGACATTGTGCAAAATATGTTCCTTGGCCGAGAAATGGTCCGATCGATTTCGCTTGATGACGAAACGATGGAACAAAAGGCTGCATCAACACTTAAGGGACTTTCAGTTCGGACTATTTCCTCTGTCCGCCAAAAGGTTTCAAGCTTGTCTGGAGGACAACGACAGACGGTCGCAATTGCGCGCTCGGTTCTTTGGGAAAACAAGTTAGTTATTTTAGATGAGCCGACAGCGGCTCTAGGAGTTTCGCAAACCAAACAAGTTTTAAAGATGGTTCGAGATCTTGCAGATACAGGTGTGGCCGTAATTTTAATTAGCCACAATATGCAAGAAGTCCTGGCAGTGGCTGATAGTGTGCAAATCTTGCGATTAGGACAGATGGTTGCAAATCTTAAGGCAAGTGAAACTAATCTTCATTCTATTGTCAGCTATATAACAGGCGCAGAAAGTCTTTCAATAAATGGGGAGGCAGCGCTATGAGCGAAGAATTGTCATTCAAAGAAGAAGGTAAGGTTTTTTTCAACAACATTCGTCATGGGCGCATGGGTGCCTTACCTGCAATAATTGGCTTCTTCGTATTGGTTGTTCTCTTTTCTTTTTTGAGTCCAGTATTTTTTACAAGCTTAAATTTTGCTAACTTATTACAACAATCGGCGCCACTCATTATTCTCGCGATGGGCTTAGTATTTATTTTATTGGTTGCAGAAATTGATTTGTCGGCAGGTGTTACCTCTGGACTTGTTAGCGCGATCTTTGTAGTCACTCTCAAGAACCTAGGTATTCCATGGTGGCTAGCAGTCATGCTTGCCTTGTTAGTTGGAGTTGGGATTGGTTTAGTTATCGGAATCATGGTTTCAAAGGTTGGCATTCCATCCTTCGTTGTGACCCTTGCTGCTTTTCTCGCTTTTCAAGGTTTGCAATTAATGGTGATTGGGCAAGGCGGGCTTTACAGAATTGAATCGCCTGAAATTCTTTCTCTTGAAAACGGGAATCTTTCTGTTGCTTTCGGTTGGGCTCTAGCAGTCTTCTTGGTTGGTTTTGTATTACTCAGTGGCCTCATATCGCGTAAGCGCAGACGTAAAAACGGTCATGCCAATCGGACTATTTCGGTCCTATATTTTCAGGTAGCAATGACTGCTTTAGTGGTTTTCTCCTCTGTATATTTCTTGAGTTTGCATCGCGGATCTAACCCAGAAGTTCAAATTCAAGGTGTTCCTGTAGCCGTACTAGTTGTGTTGGTTGTTCTCATCCCTAGTAGTTACCTGCTCAATAGAACTCCATTTGGTATTCATGTGTACGCGGTTGGTGGCAATCCAGAAGGTGCGCGTCGTGCGGGTATCAATGTTGGCAAACTACGAATCATTATTTTCATGATTGGTTCAGGATTGGCATCAATTTCTGGTTTAATGGCCGCAAGCCGAGTTGGCACAGTAGACGCATCTGCAGGACGAACAGTGGTACTCAGTGGTGTGGCCGCCGCGGTTGTCGGCGGAGTCAGCCTCTTTGGTGGGCGAGGTCGCTTAACTGATGCCGTGATTGGCGGATTAGTCATCGCGGTTATTGATAACGGTTTGGGACTTTTGAGCCTGCCATCTGGTTTGAATCTAGCTGTCACGGGCGCGGTATTACTTATGGCGGCCACCGCCGATGCGCTCTCTCGCAAACACGGAACCCTCACTGGGCGCTGACTAGGTCATGCACCCGCAAGGCATGTAAAGTCGCCAACTATGTTGCTCAGTGATCGAGATCTTCGTCTAGAAATCAAAGCCAATCGTGTCCGCGTCGAGCCATTCGATGAGGGGATGATTCAGCCTTCGAGCATTGATGTACGCCTTGACCGCTTCTTCCGTGTCTTTGAAAACCATAAATATTCAGTGATTGATCCCTCTGTGGAACAGGGAGAACTCACTCGCGAAGTCGAGGTCGCTCCTACGGAATTTTTCATTCTTCACCCGGGTGAATTTGTATTAGCAAGTACATATGAAGTGATCACCTTGCCAGATGACATTGCTGGGCGATTAGAGGGTAAGTCATCTCTTGGGCGTCTTGGATTATTAACGCACTCCACTGCTGGATTCATCGATCCAGGTTTTTCTGGACATATCACCCTTGAACTTTCCAATGTCGCCAACTTGCCTGTGAAACTTTTCCCGGGAATGAAGATCGGTCAACTCTGCCTTATCAAACTAACTTCTCCTGCAGAACATCCCTACGGTTCCGCCCTGTACGGCTCACGCTATCAAGGCCAGCGCGGGCCAACCCCCAGCCGTTCTTGGATGAACTTTCACCAGAGCGAGATTCAGTAAATATTCAGAGTCGCTTAATACAAACAGGAGTAGATTAGTCCCATGTCAACCATTAAAATAGTTCTTTTAATCATCGCAGCCATTGGGTTTTTCGTTGTCACTTTGTACAACCGCCTCGTGCGTTTAAATGTTTCAGTCGACGAAGCTTTTGCTCAAATCGAAGTGCAACTTAAGCGCCGATCAGACTTGATTCCAAATCTTGTAGAAACAGTCAAAGGTTACGCTGCACATGAAAGTGCCACTTTCGAGAAAGTTATCAACGCTCGCGCAAAAGCAACAACTGCCACAACGGTTGCCGATGTAGCTGCCGCAGACGGAATGGTTACACAGGCACTACGCGGATTACTTGCAGTAGCTGAGGCCTACCCCGATCTCAAAGCTTCAACTAACTTTCTTGCTTTGCAAGAGGAACTATCGACAACTGAAAATAAAGTTTCTTTTGCTCGTCAGTTCTATAACGACAATGTTCGCAACCTCAACACTGCTGTAAAAACCATCCCTACATCCCTATTCGCAGGTATCGCTAAAGTCAGCGCACGTGTCTTCTATGAAGTAGAAGATCCACAGTCACGCCAAGCGCCAACTGTAAAGTTCTAATTATTAATGGCTGAAGTTTCCTTCAGAGGAATGCAAGCGGCCAATCGCCGCAAAACATATTTACTCCTTGGCGGCATGGGCGCGCTTGTTTGGCTTGTTATTTATGCCGCACTTACCTACTTTGGAACAAGCACTGTAGGAATTGTTCCCATCGCTGTTGGTATCGCGCTGATTTCGGTGTGGGGTTCGTATTACGTATCGGACTCCATTGTCTTGCGTATGACGGGCGCAAAACTTTTACAAGAGAGCGATAATCCGAATCTATTTAACGTAATTCATGAAGTTGTTATTGCAAGTGGGTTACCAATGCCTAAAGTTGCAATTGTTACAGATACAGCGCCTAACGCATTTGCAACTGGGCGCGATCCAGAACATGCCGTTATTGCATTTACAACGGGAATTTTAGATGCCATGAATCGCGACCAACTTCAAGGTGTTATCGCTCATGAAATGTCGCACGTTGCAAATAGAGATACTTTAGTATCCGCTGTTGCTGCGACAACCGCTGGAGCAATTGCCTTGCTGAGTGACATGCTGACGCGGATGATGTGGTTTAGTGGCGGGCGACGCGATGATCGTGAAAGCAATGGCAATCCGATAGCTCTAGTAATTTCCTTGGTTGTCTTAATCCTTGCGCCAATTGCGGCAATGATGTTGAAGTCGGCTGTTTCCCGCAAGCGTGAATCCTTGGCTGATGCAACTGCCGTAGCTTTTACTAGAAATCCCGCAGGCCTTCGCTCAGCGCTTGAGGTTCTGGCGCGGGATTCAACGGTCGTACATCAGCGCTCTACAGCTGTTGCGCACATATGGATTGAATCCCCACTGGATGGAAAGTCAGTTTCGCGAATGTTCGCAACGCATCCACCTATTGAAGAACGAATTGCAGCGTTACGCGCGATGGAGAGCTTGGGGCCTACTCAGTAGGTAATTCGTTTGATAGCGGGAAAAAGAGTGTGAATGTCGCGCCTTCTCCTAATTTGGATGTGACGCTAACTCGGCCACCATGTGCCCGCATTACTGCATCAACAATCGATAATCCCAAACCACTGCCTTCCTCACTCGTACGCGATCTTGAAGGATCTGCACGGAAGAAACGTTCAAATATCTTCCCTTGATCGTGTTCGCTTAGCCCTGGACCCTGATCTTCTACGGCAACAGTGATGCCATCATCTGACTGCGCCACTGTTACGGTAATTGCAGTTCCTGCTGCTGTGTGAGTTCGCGCATTTGCCAAGAGATTTGCAACCACTTGGTGAATTCGGTTGTTATCACCTAAGACATAGAGATCTTCTTCGGGAAGATTGACTGCAACGGGATGTTCTGGGCCTGCTGCTCGAGCTGACTCTGCCGCTTCTTTCACAACAGAACTTAAATTTACTGGAAGATTTTCAAAATCGGGTGCTTGATCCAGGCGCGCAAGAAGCAGTAGGTCTTCTACTAAAGAGCCCATTCGTAGAGATTCACTTTCAATACGTGAGAGTAATTGACTTGTTTGCGCCTCGCCCTTAACTGCTCCCTGTCGATGTAATTCTGCAAAACCTCTAATCGCAGTTAAAGGTGTGCGAAGTTCATGACTAGCGTCCGCCACAAAGCGACGCAACCGGCTCTCACTCGCTGTTCGGGCTTCAAAAGATTCTTCGATACGTGCCAACATCTTGTTGAGTGAAGCCACCAACCTACCAACTTCAGTATCTGGTTTAGCTTCCGGTAGGCGAGCAGAAAGATTACCCGAAGCAATTGATTCGGCGGTTACTTCAACTTCTTCAAGAGGCTTTAAACCAATCTCAATTACTTTTCTCGACGCTAATGCGATTAACAGTAAAGTGATTAAGCCAATAAAAATAAAAAGAATTTGCAATTGATGAACTGTTTGATCGATGTACTCCAAAGATTGAGCAACAACCACGCTGCCAACTTCCGAAGGAAGCACTCTAGCCAAGACCCTAAAGTCAGCTCCGGGGGCACTTATTGTG
>QYPT01000073.1 GCA_007280125.1 Streptomycetaceae bacterium
TATTCCAGGTACGAAAGTAGGGAAGTGACATAACGATGGCGCCGATAAGACAGGCCAGTGGAACCCAAAACCCTCGTTCTGCCCCGTAATTATCAATGACCCAACCCCCAATTGCACTTGAAAGCGCCCCACCCAATGGCATTCCTGCAACAACCCATGAAAGAGTTTCGGTTATTTGCGATGGCGGGACGGCAGCCTCTGCAACGGCATAGGCAGAAACAATCAAAGGAGCGATTACTAATCCATTGCAAAAGAGTGCGATTGTCAAGAAAGTCAGAGAGTGTACAAATAAGAATGGGATTGATAACACCACTAGACCGAATAAGAACATCCAGTATCTCTTAGCGTGATTGATTTTCCACTGTATTGCCCCATTGACTGTTGCTGCAATGGCGCTTCCGACTGACCATATTGCAAGTAACCATCCAGTTTTTGACATTGCATGGTGTTCTTGAGCAAATGCAACAACAACAAGCACTACAACGTTAAAGAATCCGCCAATGAAAAAAGTTGTAAGTACAACGGCTTGGACAGAAGTGTTGCGCATAACAGGTTGATGAGGCTCGGTGTCATCGCGAGGGTGTGGCGGAGGCTCTGTTTTTGTTTGCAGCGCAAAGAGTGTGGAGCCAACTGCCATAAAGACTAATCCAACAATAAGTCCCGCAGCTGGTGCGATAGATGCAGCGCAAGCTGTTGCGATTACTGGCCCAAAAAGAAATACAAACTCATCCATCAAGCCTTCGTAGGAATACGCGGTATTTATTAGTTCTCGGTCATCTCCAAGGGCATAGAGCCAACGACGTCTGACAAATCCACCCAAATTCATGAGAGTAGATTCTGCAACAATGATGGAAAGAAACCATGTCCATGTGGGCGCATGTAAGGTCACCAGTGCGATGAAAATAGAAATGAAAATTACTCGCAACGGAATTGCGACCATGAGAGTTTTTTGTTGACCGATTCGATCAGATACGCGGCCCCACAATGGAAGTGCAATGGCCATGACTATCGAGGCAACTGCTGCGAGAGCGCCAGCCAATGTGTAGGAATGTGTGGCATGCACAACGATGAAAACCAGTGCCAACGAATCCATGGATATCGACATACGTCCAATGAAGCCGGCCAATGAAAAACGTAAACCGCCAGGGGTGCTAAAGAGGCGACGGTATGGTGTGAACATATAGGTGAGCCTATTGCCGACTAGAGTTGCCTCATGCCTTCAGACGTCGTAGATACAGAGTTATTAGCCCTAGCCCTTCGAGTAGCTCGTGAAGCCGGCGTTTTATTGATGGATCGCCCGGCGACTTTTGATATTTCCTCTAAATCCACTGCAATTGATATTGCTACCCAAATGGATCACGCCAGCGAGAAACTCATTGTTTCAGCGTTGCTTGCAGCTCGACCTGATGATGGAATTATCGGCGAAGAAGGTGCCTCGCGCCCATCACGCTCCGGAATCACGTGGGTTATTGACCCAGTTGATGGAACAGTGAACTATCTCTACGGCCTTCCAGGATGGAATATCAGTATTGGAGCCAAGGATGAGCAAGGACGACTTGTAGGAGTTGTTCATGCGCCAACGGTGAATTCCACGTGGACGGCAATGCGCGGCAAAGGCGCCTGGTTTAACGAATCGCCAATATCCTGCAATGACCCCATTTCATTGGATAGGGCTCTCATCGGTACGGGATTTGCCTACGATGTTCGCGCTCGCGTAGAGCAGGGGCGAATCGCTGCTGCTTTGCTTCCCCAGATTCGTGACGTGCGAAGAATGGGATCGGCGGCGGTCGACCTGTGTTACGTGGCAATGGGGGCATTTGATGGCTACTTTGAAATAGGCCTCAAAGAGTGGGATAGCGCGGCTGGCGCCTTGATTGCCCAAGAAGCTGGGGCGATTGTGAGCGTAACCGAGGGCGACCTCACCATCTGTGCCGGACCTACCCTTCATCCTCAATTAGCGCACGCGGTAGCCCCTATGGCAAGATAAGCGCCTGTAGTAGAGGGTCCTGGTTATTCCTAGCGCAGGGCAGACAATAAATATTTGGACATATCACCATGTATGTCTAAGCGATCAGAATGAGGACTCACAATGAACGTGCTTGACGCCGTAGATGCTGCATCACTTCGCTCGGATATTCCAACTTTCCGTGCAGGCGATGAACTCAAGGTTCACGTTCGAGTTATCGAAGGTAGCAAGAGCCGCCTTCAGGTTTTCCAGGGAATTGTTATTCGTCGCCAAGGCGATGGAGTTCGCGAGACCTTCACGATCCGTAAAGTTTCTTACGGCGTTGGAGTAGAGCGCACATTCCCAGTACACACACCAGTCATTGAAAAATATGAAGTTGTCCGCAAGGGCGATGTTCGTCGTGCCAAGCTGTATTACCTTCGCGATCTTCGCGGTAAGGCAGCAAAGATTCGCGAAAAGCGCGGAGCACAAGAAGAAGCACAGGCCGCATCCACTCAGCCCAAGCCTGTTGTAGTCGAAGCTGTCGTAGCCGAGGCTGTTGCAGTAGAAGTTGAAGCGCCCGCCGAGCAGGCGTAACTCCACCTCTATGCCGCGCAAAGGATCCGTCCTTCGCGAGTTTCCATTACTCGTCGTTGTTGCATTATTAGTCTCGCTCGTTATCAAGACTTTCTTGGTGCAGTTTTTCTATATTCCTTCTGGTTCTATGGAAACAACGTTGCAAATCAAAGATCGAGTAGCGGTTAATAAGGTTCCATTTATTTCCGGAAAAATTCAACGCGGGGATATCGTCGTCTTCCATGATCCTGCCAGTTGGTTATCCGAGCCATCACCAAGTAATTCTCCTTTCGTGCTTGAGAAAATCCGAGAGGGTTTAATCGCAGTAGGAGTAATACCAGATCCTGCCAAACAACACTTAGTTAAGCGCGTCATTGGTGTTGCTGGAGATCACGTTGTGTGTTGTAACAATAATAAGTTGATCACCGTCAATGGCATTGCCATTCATGAGAAATATATTTATAAAGGCGATGTAGCTAGCGACATGAATTTTGATATCAAAGTACCTGCAGGCAAATTATGGGTGATGGGTGATCATCGTGCAGCAAGTGCGGATTCGCGTTATCACACTGAAGATATAAATAAGGGAATGGTCCCGACCAAACTTGTAGTCGGACGAGTAGTAGCTGTTATTTGGCCATGGAGAGACGCCAAAATTGTGCCGCGGGTAGATGTAGTTAAAAAGCAGTAACCGATTTTTGCATGAACAATATCGAACGGATACTTAGCGAGTCAGGCATTTATCCAGTCGCGGGAGTGGATGAAGCAGGACGCGGGGCATGTGCTGGGCCACTTGTAGTTGCAGCGGTAATTCTCAAAGATCCCTTCGCCGAGGAACTAACGCCAGTGAGAGACTCAAAAGAGTTAAGTGAAAATCAACGAGAAAAACTCTTTGACCTCATAGTTGATCACGCTCTTGCAATTTCAATCATAGAAATTTCACCAACTGAAATTGACCACAGGGGTGTGCATGCCGCGAATCTAGACGGAATGCGACGAGCTGTTCAAGGGCTAGAGATAGTACCTAGCTATGTTTTAACCGATGGCTACGCAATCGCGGGAATCGGAATTCCCGCGTTGGGCGTATGGAAAGGGGACCAAGTGGTGCACGCTATTAGCGCCGCATCGATTATCGCAAAGGTGACCCGAGATCGCATAATGCGAGGACTGCATGTAATACATCCCAATTTTGGTTTTGATCGACACAAGGGATATATAACGGCAGCGCATACCCAAGCTTTGGAAGATTTTGGAATTCTCGATATTCATAGAAAGTCCTACGCCAATATTGATGCCATTATCAACAGGAGCACATAACCCACATTCGATAAAAGAGATCGGGAATTAGTCAGTAGGCGCATTTATCGTGCAGAAACTATGACCACACAAATACCCGTTTCACAAGCTAAGAAATCACAGAATCAATTGACCGGCGAATTCGGCGAGAGCGTTGTGGCCGATTTCCTCCTTGCTCGGGATACACGCATTCTCGATAGAAATTGGCGAATCAAAGAGGGCGAGATAGACCTTGTCGCGCTCCTACCTAATGGCTCAATTGCATTCGTCGAAGTTAAAACTCGCCGTTCGTATGCTTATGGACATCCACTTGAGGCAATTTCCTACGACAAAGCTCTGAGATTGCAAAGGTTGGCATTGGCTTGGCTTGCCACCCATAACTGTTTAGGACGTCACTATCAGATTGATTGCGTAGCCGTACTCATCGAAAATGATGGAAAGCACACCATTGAATATCGGGCTAACGTCCTGTGACGCTGGGTCAATCGTTAGGTGTTGCATTAGTTGGATTGGAAGGTCACTTAGTACAGATCGAGGCAGATATTGCAGATGGACTTCCTGGCTATACGTTACTGGGACTTCCCGATGCAGCGCTGAGTGAATCCCGCGATCGAGTTCGGTCTGCATTGGTTAATTCGCAAGAGAATTGGCCGAATAGAAAAGTAACTGTAAGTCTTTCACCTGCTTGGCTACCAAAGAGCGGCTCAGGCTTTGATCTCCCGATTGCTGTCGCATTGTTGGCGGCAAGTGCAACTATCGCGGCAGAGAAGATTGAAGGAGTTCTCTTCTTGGGTGAGCTTGGACTTGATGGTCGAATTCGTTCTGTACGAGGAGTTCTACCCTCACTTATCGCAGCATACAAATTGGGAGTTACAACGGCGGTAATTCCTTGGGCGAATAGATTAGAAGCGCAATTGATGAGCGAGATGGTAATTATTCCGATGCGCACCATGAAAGAGATGCTTCGATGGCTGCGTCTTGGCGAGAGAGAAATTGACGATGAGTTACCTCTGACTCTTAATGAAAAAGAGGATAGTTACGATTTTTCGGATGTGGCCGGTCAAGAGCACGCACGAAAAGCGGCTGAGATTTCTGCAGTCGGAGGCCATCATCTGCTTTTGATTGGGCCACCCGGGGCAGGAAAAACGATGATCGCTCAAAGAATTCCAGGAATATTGCCCCCATTGACGCGAGATGAGGCCCTTGAAGTTACGGCAATACATTCTGTCGCCGGGGGACTCACATCTCGATCACCTTTATCGGCACAAGCTCCATTTATTTCACCACATCACACTGCCACGCGTGTGGCAATGGTTGGAGGTGGCTCACATGCCATACATCCAGGTGCGTGCTCCCTAGCCCATCGTGGAGTTCTTTTTATTGACGAGGCTCCGGAATGCGCGGCAGGAGTTCTAGATTCGCTACGTCAGAGTCTTGAATCAGGGACAATAACTATTACGCGAAGTATTGGCAGCGTCACTTATCCGGCTAGTTTCATTCTTGTTCTTGCAGCTAATCCTTGCCCGTGCGGGAAATTTACTGGTCGCGGACGCAATTGCATATGTAGCTCTCAGCAGGTGCGTCGATATCTCAGTCGCTTATCTGGACCTCTTCTGGATCGTATTGATTTACGTGTACATGTCGAATCGTTAAGTCGAGTCGAACTTACACAATCTCAATTGGGTGAAACGACTCAGGAAATTCAACAACGAGTGATCCAAGCGAGGGAGATTGCGCGAATAAGATTTAGAGATTGTCCATGGGCACTTAATGCCGAGATTCCTAGTCGAGCGTTGCGTACAAATTTTCAACCTGAGAGAGCAGGTATGAATTTTCTTCACGCCGCGTTAGATCGAGAACAGATAACAGCTCGCGGGCTCCACAAAGTTATGAGGACTTCATGGAGTGTTGCAGATTTGGAAAATCACAGCACTCCAACCCTTGGAGATGTAGAAGTGGCATATGCATTGCGTGAGGGAGTGCGACCATGAATTGTCTAGAGGCGCGAGCAATACTTTTTTCCAGTATCGAAGGCGGCAACTCTTTTTGGACTCGCGAAATTGCTTTTCTGGGACCTTGCGAAGTGGTTGATAAAGCACGTTCAGATGGCTATGACCCAATTAAATATGCGAAAACGATTACAAAGATTAAAGGCTCTAGCCCTTCTCGCGTTTTTGAGGAGATTGAGGCGATACATTCGCACTTTCTTACACCTGAAGATGGATCGTGGCCAGAAGGGCTCAACGATCTGGCTTCGCCACCGATTGCCTTGATTATTAAGGGAGTAGTAACTTCTCTAAATATCAAGTCATTAGCAATTGTTGGCACAAGAAATCCCACAAATTACGGTGTTCGAGTAGCAGGTGATTTTGCTGCCGGATTCGTTGACCGTGAATGGGCAATTATCAGTGGCGGCGCATATGGCATCGATGCGGCAGCCCATCGTGGTGCACTCATAGCCGAAGGAGTAACGATTGCTGTTGTCGCTGCCGGAATAGATGTTCTTTATCCCGCTGGCCACTCTCGACTCTTTGAAGAGATTGCTGAAACTGGTGCCATGATTTCCGAAGTCATGCCAGGAACTCATGCGATACCTGCTCGATTCTTGACTCGGAATCGATTAATTGCCGCTCTATCGCAAGCAACGTTGGTAGTGGAAGCTGCCTTTAGAAGCGGATCACTTCGCACCGCACGCGATGCGGCAGAACTTATGAGGCCCGTCATGGCAATTCCTGGGCCGATTACCTCGCCAACAAGCGAAGGATGCCACCGTCTCATTGGCGAACGTGCCGCCGAAGTAGTCACATCCGTCGTTGATGCAGTGGAGTTTGTCAGCTCCTTTAAGTGAGAGACTTACCCCGTGAGTGAATTTCGTTCGGGCTTCGTTGCGATAGTTGGTAGACCCAATACTGGTAAATCTACATTGGTTAACGCATTAGTTGGCAGCAAGATTGCTATTACCTCTCCGCACCCAAATACCACTCGACATGCAATACGGGGGATTGTCCATAAGGATGATTTCCAAGCTATCTTGGTTGACACTCCAGGAATACATAAACCTAAAACGCTACTTGGTCACCGCCTAAATGCTGTTGTGGGTGAGAGCTTAGATTCTGTTGATGTGATCATGATGTGCATTCCAGCAGATGAAACATCGGGTGCGGGAGATGATTTCATCATTGCAGAAATCGCCAAACACCCACGGAGCAAGAAGATAGCTGTCATTACCAAAACTGATTTAGTAAGTAAGACTCATTTAGCAGAGCGTCTGATGGGCATAGTGGGTATGGCCAAAGACTTTACATGGGATGAAATTGTCCCAGTCTCGGCGGCAATACATGATCACATTGATCTGCTTTCCTCACTTATTGGAGGATTGCTCAAACCCGGACCTGAGTTCTATCCCAAAGGAATGATTAGCGATCAACCGCAAGAGAAATGGATATGTGAACTTATCCGGGAAGCAGCGCTGCGTGATGCTCGGGAAGAATTGCCGCATTCAATTACTGTAACAATTGATGAGATGTCCCAACGTGAAGATAAAGGGACTCGGCCTTTCTATGACATTCACGCGACGATACATATTGAGCGCGACTCCCAAAGGGGAATCCTTCTTGGCCATCAAGGGGAGCGCCTTAAAGATATTGGAACACGAGCGCGAGCAGATATAGAAAGAATTTTGGATGCCAGAGTCTTCCTTGGATTACACATTAAAGTTTCAAAAGAGTGGCAGCGAAATCCTAAGTTGCTCGAGCGTTTGGGTTTTGGCGATAGTTAAATTTCTTGAGGCTTGTGGCTAGCGAAGTAAGACCCGATTAAAACCATTGGCAATCCGATTCCGATTCCCAAAGTAAATGGTTCTGAGAGGAAGAAAACTCCAAGCATCACAGCAAAGGCAGTGTTCAGATAAGTAATAAGGGAGCCACGGGCAGCACCAATGCCATTGAGTAGTGCAAAGAAAACAATAAATGCTAGGGCGGTGCAAATCACTCCCAGAACTACCACGGCGAATATCGCGCTGAAAGATACTGAGTCGCGTGGCCATTGGATTGCAGCAAAAGGTGCGTAAACCAATGCGGTTATCGACATTGCGACGGCATTGATGGCAATTCCTGACACATCCGGTAGCGCCCTTGTAATCATGATGACGGCATAGGCATATCCGACCGAGGAAAGAAGTACAAAGAAGATCGCCCAGAGGGGACTTGATCCGCTAAAACTCTCAATTCCAACCAAAGCAACGATTCCGATAAAGCCAATAAGGATTCCAAAAAGCCGTTTTGCGTGCCACACTGATTTATCGCCATGCATCGCCGTGAAGACAGTAGACCAAATTGGAACGGTTGCTACAAGTAATCCAGTAAGGCCCGATGGAATTCTAGTTTCGGCTTTAGTGATGAGAAACCATGGGCCAATCATCTCGAAGAGTGCGTAAAGCGCAATCCATTTAATTCCTTTAAAGGCGCTCTTGAAAGTTCCTTGTTTCATCGAAATTGGCACAAGGATGGCAGCTCCGATTATTACTCGTGCAAAAACAACTGAGGCAGGAGAGAATTCACGGACAGCTATGCGGATAAAGAGGTACGGAATACCCCACATTAAACCAACTGTTACGAAGAGCAGCCAATTGCGACGAGACATGTAGTTATTTTCCTTAATTACTTCAAGAGTTTGCTATATAGATTGATGGTATCGGTTGCCACACTATCCCACCCGAACTCTTTTTCTGCTCTTAATCTCCCGGCCGCCCCATATTTCACTAAGAGGTCAGGGTCGCTCATCAAGCGCGAAATTGATTGGCTCAATCGATTTTCGAATTGTTGTGAATCGGTCGAATATTCAACGAGTTCGCCTGTAACGCCGTTATTGACGACTTCTGGAATTCCGCCCACCGCCGAGGCAAGTACAGCCGTTGAACAAGCCATTGCTTCCAGATTGACGATTCCTAGTGGCTCATAGATTGAAGGGCAAATGAATAGATCAGCAGCAGTCAATACTGCTGTGAGTTCTTCATGTGGCATCATCTTTTCAACCCACCAAATATTCTTTCTTGTTTTTTGCAAATCGCGAATCAGTGATGCAATCTCGTCGCCAATGGCAGGTTCATCCGGGCTGCCAGCTGCAATTACGAGGCCATAATCTGCAGGCACTTTGTCCCAGGCTCGCAATAAATGTGCAAGGCCTTTTTGGCGCGTGATACGTCCAACAAAAAGGGCATATCTTCCCGTAATTGCGTATCTCTCGAGTGCATCTCGATTGTTATTTGGCGCAAATGAATGTGTATCGACACCGTTGCGAATTGTGACAACTTTTGCAGGGTCAACACTGGGGTATGCAGCAAGAAGATCTGCCTTCATACCATCGCTCACCGCGATAACTGCGGCAGCGCTTTCAATGGCAGATTTTTCAATCCATGAGGAGAGTTGGTAACCGCCTCCAAGTTGTTCCGCTTTCCAGGGACGCAGGGGTTCAAGGGAATGAGCACTCATTACATGAGGGATACCGTGCAGAATTGAAGCCAGATGTCCAGCCATGTTGGCGTACCACGTATGCGAATGAACCAGGCTGACATTTGATAAAGATTGTGCAATGAGCAGATCTATTGCCATCGCCTGTGTTGCTGGGTTGGCCGATATAAGTTCTGCGGGAACATCGAAACTCTGTGCATCTGCGCGCTCTTCACCAAAACAAAAAACATCGACTTCTACATCATTAATGCGTCGAAGTGCTTGTGCGAGCTGTACGACATGAACGCCTGCTCCGCCATAAACATGAGGTGGCCACTCTTTTGTAACGAGTCCCACTTTAATCTGCGTCATGGCTCTCCTCGTCTTTATCTAGAGGTTACCTAGCAATTAACCTAGCAATTAACCTAGCAAACTACCTAGATTACCTGAATAACCTGGTGCACCAACTAGGAGAAGGCTATCGTTAGACCATGGCTAGCCGTGAACTTCCTTTGGGAATCGTATTAGCAGGCGGCGAAGGCAAACGGCTCATGCCACTTACTGCAGATCGCGCCAAACCGGCCGTTCCATTTGGCGGTTCCTATCGCCTCGTTGATTTCGTACTATCCAATCTCGTAAATGCTCAGATGCTCAAAATTGCAGTTCTGACTCAATACAAATCGCATTCATTAGATAAACACATCACCACAACCTGGCGCATGTCCACGCTTCTTGGAAACTACATAACCCCAGTTCCTGCTCAGCAGCGATTGGGACCGCGTTGGTATACAGGTAGCGCAGATGCAATATTGCAAAACTTCAATTTGATACATGATGAAGACCCACGTCATATTTTAGTTTTCGGTGCAGATCACGTGTACCGCATGGACCCAGGTCAAATGTTTGATCATCACTTGAGCACAGGTGCTGGAGTTACGGTTGCCGCTATTAGGGTCCCGAAAGCAGAGGCTAGTGAATTTGGTGTCATAGAATTAGCCGATGATGGCGTGACTATTAAAGCTTTCCACGAGAAACCTGCGCATCCACCGTCGATGCCAGGTTTTCCGGATATGTGTTTGGTGTCGATGGGAAATTACATTTTTAAGCGCGATGTCATGGAAGAAGCGCTTATATTGGATTCAGAGGATTTAGAGAGTCGCCATGATTTAGGCGCAAACATCATTCCGATGTTAACTGCGAATGGATCTGCCAAGGTGTATGACTTTGCACATAATGTAGTGCCAGGGGAGACGGCACGCGATAAAGGATATTGGCGCGATGTTGGTTCTATTGATGCCTACTATGAAGCGCATATGGATTTAGTTTCTATTCATCCGATATTCAATCTTTATAATCGTGAATGGCCCCTCCTTACGAATCCTCCATCATTGCCTCCAGCGAAATTCAGCGAAGCGGGGATCGCTCATGACTCAATTGTTGCAGCTGGTTCCATTATTTCTGGAGGACATCTCAATAGAACCGTTGCCTCCTATGACGTTCATGTTGGCGCTGGGGCATCTATTGAAGGATCAGTATTAATGCCTTCAGTGAAGATTGGCGAGCGAGCAATAATTCATCGAGCAATTCTTGATAAAAATGTAATTGTCGAGCCAGGTGCTCAAATAGGAGTGGATTTAGAACGAGATCGTGAGCGTTTCACCATTTCACCAAGTGGCATCGTCGTAGTAGGTAAGGGCATGCGCGTAACGCTTTGATGAGCGGCTTTGGCGAATTCGTGCGCGCTTAGGTAGACTCGTAGGCAGTCAAAGGTGACCCAAATTTCGGGACTATTGAGCCCATTTTCCATAGAATGTTGGAGTAAATATCAATGCGTATAGGTGTACTTACAGGTGGCGGAGATTGTCCAGGTCTTAATGCTGTTATTCGCGCTGTCGTCCGAAAGGGCGTCAAGGAGTATGGCCATGAATTTGTAGGCTTTAAAGATGGATGGCGAGGACCTCTTGAAGGTTTAACGATGCCATTGGATATCGCTGCAACGCGTGGAATTTTGCCTCGTGGCGGAACAATTCTAGGGTCTTCACGTACGAACCCATTTAAGATCGAAAATGGTGTTGAGCGAATTAAAGAGAACCTTGCAAACGCAGGGATAGATGCTCTGATTGCTATCGGTGGCGAAGACACTTTGGGCGTTGCAACAAAGTTGGATGCGCTCGGAGTTAAGGTTATTGGTGTTCCAAAAACAATCGATAACGATTTAAATAACACCGATTACACATTTGGATTTGATACTGCTGTAAATATTGCTGTTGAAGCAATTGACCGTTTGCACACTACGGCTGAATCTCATCACCGTGCATTGATTGTGGAAGTTATGGGTCGTCACGCTGGTTGGATTGCATTGCATTCTGGTCTAGCTGGCGGAGCGGCGTGCATCTTGATTCCCGAGCAGACATTTTCTATTGAAAAGGTCTGCGAATGGGTTGAGTCTCGCTTTAAGACCAACTATGCGCCCATTATTGTTATAGCCGAAGGTGCAATTCCTCAAGAAGGTGACATGGTTGTTAAGGATGCAACTCTTGATTCCTTTGGACACGTGAAACTATCTGGTATCGGCGAATGGCTTGCGCAAGAGATTGAGTCCCGCACGGGCAAAGAAGCTCGCACTTCAGTTTTGGGCCATATTCAACGTGGCGGAACACCAAGTGCATTTGACCGAGTTCTCGCTACGCGATTTGGCCTTCATGCCATCACCGCCGCGCACGAGGGAGATTGGGGCAAAATGGTTGCCTTGCATGGGACAGATATTGTTCGAGTACCGTTGATTTCAGCGACAGAGCGTCTAAAGACTGTTGACCCGGCTCTATACAAGGAAGCAGAAATCTTCTTCGGATAAATCCCTCGACCTCACGGACCCTTTACGACCTACGCTAGGACACTATGACTACCTCACAGATGCTCGATAACCTCTTCACGCCAGGCCTCGTTGCTGCCCAGCAACCATCGTGGCCAGGTGGCTCAGAGGGATCGGCAATCAAGGGCGCTGTGGCAGAACTCAAAGCGTTGCCACCACTGGTTTTTGCTGGCGAGTGCGACAACCTCAAAGCGCGAATCGCAGATGCCGCTGCAGGCAAGGCATTCTGGCTACAAGGTGGAGACTGTGCAGAGACTTTCGCTGCGGCAAGTGCGGATTCAATTCGCAATCGCATTAAGACAATTTTACAGATGGCCGCAGTGTTGCAGTATTACTCCAGTTTGCCTGTTGTAAAAGTTGGACGCATGGCTGGTCAATTTGCAAAGCCGCGCTCGAATGACAATGAAACACGCGGAGATGTCACGCTACCTGCGTATCGCGGAGACGCTGTTAATGGTTTAGATTTTACAGAAGAGTCTCGGACGCCCGATCCACAGCGCCTGGTTAAGGTCTACAACACTTCGGCAGCAACGTTAAATCTCGTGCGAGCGTTTACTCAAGGCGGATTTGCAGACTTACGCCAGGTGCATGAATGGAATAAGGGATTTATTCGCGATTCATCGGTCGGGGATCGTTATGAAGAGATGGCGAATGAAATTGGACGTGCTCTAGAATTCATGCGCTCTGCTGGCGTTGACCCCGCGGCATTCAAGACAGTTGATTTCTTCGCAAGCCATGAAGCGCTCATCCTTGAATATGAGAAGGCGTTAACAAGAATCGATTCACGCACCCAGTTACCATATGACGTATCTGCGCATTTTGTCTGGATTGGTGAACGTACTCGCCAGCTTGATGGAGCCCACGTTGATTTTGCTTCCAAAGTTCGAAATCCCATTGGCGTCAAGCTCGGACCGAAAACGACTGTTGAGGAAGCTCTAGCCCTTATCGAAAAACTAGATCCAAACCGCGAGCCGGGTCGCTTAACTTTTATTACTCGTATGGGTGCAGGCAAGATTCGCGAAGTTCTGCCCGCGCTTGTTGACGGAGTCACCAAATCCGGCGCACAGGTCCTGTGGGTCTGCGACCCCATGCACGGAAATACATATGAAGCACCAAGTGGTTACAAAACAAGGCGCTTCGATGATGTCATTGATGAAGTGACCGGTTTCTTTGAAGTTCACAAGGCGCTAGGTACGCACCCTGGGGGGATACACATTGAACTCACGGGCGATGACGTCACTGAGTGCGTTGGAGGCGGCGAGCAAATTTCGCATGAAGATTTAGCGACAAGATATGAAAGCGCTTGTGATCCTCGTCTTAATCATTCTCAGTCTTTAGAGCTCGCCTTCCTTGTAGCGGAAATGTTGCGCGATCGTTAATCTTGGATAGTGACTCTATTTTCCACTTCAACCAAAACCCCAATTGGCGTTATTCATTTAGTTTCTGATGAACATGTGTTGCTGAGTGCAACTTTCGGTACTTTTGAAGCATCCTTAACCGCACTCGACCCGGTAGATGCTCAAAAGAAGATTGTGAAAGTGAAGGAAATTCCAATCATTTCCGAACTTCTTCAAAATTATTTTGATGGCGACATTGCGGCCATTAATTCAATAGCCACAAGGCAACCAGGTCCAACTTTTTCTCAGGCGGCTTGGAAGGCAATGCGCAAGATCACGCCAGGAAAAGTTCTTTCCTATTCGGAATTGGCACTGCGGGCAGGTTCGGCAACAGCAGTACGTGCCGCTGGAAGTGCATGTGCGAAAAATGCAATTGTGATCGTCGTTCCTTGTCACCGAATAGTAAAGACTGGTGGAGCACTAGGAAATTATGCCTATGGCCTTGATGCTAAAGAGTGGTTACTTCGCCACGAGGGCGCGCTCTAGCGCTTGCGTTAAAACATCTGCGGCATATTCCATTCCAGCATCGTCAATATCTAAGTGAGTGACAAGGCGTGCAAAGTTAGGACCCAGTGCGCTAATGAGCACGCCTTCAGGTTTCGCCATCTCTGCAAATTCTGCCGCCGTGAGATTAAGTCCTGCTAGATCCAAGCCAACAATATTTGTTTGAACGTTCTTAGGGTCAACCAGTGAGGGTGCTATCGCATGAATGCGGGTGGCAAGGTATTGCGCACGGCGATGGTCATGATGCAGGAGTGCGATATTTGTATCTAACGCATAATGTCCTGCTCCCGCAATAATCCCAATTTGGCGCATTCCTGATCCGTAACGCTTGCGCCAAATTCTCGCTTTAATGATGTTCTCTTTTGAAGCCAACATCAAGGAACCAAACGGAGCGCCAAGTCCCTTTGATAGGCAAACGCTGATAGTGTCAAAATACTTTCCGTACTCTTTGAATTCCACACCGTTGGCAACGTAAGCATTCCAAATTCGCGCCCCATCTAAGTGAAGCGCAAGCCCCATTTTCTGAGCCTCGCCATGTAGCGTCTTGATCTCATCAAGTGACTGCACGGTTCCGCCACCGAAGTTGTGTGTGTTCTCAACTGCAATCGCTTTTGTCGAAACCAAGAATGGTCCTGAATCGGGACGTGCAAGTGTCAATGCGTCAGCTGCTAGGAATTGTCCGCGTGTTGCTGTCCATGTACGAGTTGTAATTCCTGAAAAAGTTGCAGCTGCTCCAAGTTCAGCCCTCACAATGTGAGAGTTAGCTTCAGCAAGGATTTCTTCTCCAGGTGCTACGAGCATCCGAATAGCTAGCTGATTCGCTAGAGAACCACTGGGAGTGAAAAGAGCGGCTTCCTTGCCAAACATTTCAGCCACACGCTCTTCAAGTGAGTTAACAGTTGGGTCCTCACCGTACACATCATCACCGACAGGAGCTTGCGACATAACCTCTCGCATTGCAAGAGATGGTTGGGTCACGGTGTCTGAACGAAGGTCTACGCGCATCTTTATAGTATGTCATGCCTCTTGTAAAACAATGAGGTACATAGATGCTAAAACCAAGGTGCCACCAGCGCCAACTTGCCATGTGAGCGTCTCGCCACCGAAGACCACCGCAAAGATCGCTGCAAAGACAACTTCCATTGTCAAAATTACGGCAACTTTAGTAGAGGCAATGTGCGCTTGCGCCCACGTTTGAATAATAAAGGCGAATGCCGTCGCAAAAAGAGCAGTAAATACTATTACTGCCCAAACACCACGGTCGGGTGGCAGGTGGTATCCGTTCTTGAGTGAGGCAATTCCAGATATGAAGGCACATGTGGTTAGTTGGATAATCGTTAGCGCATAGGTGTCTCTACCGCTGCTCCATTTTTCTAAGGAGAGGATGTGTCCCGTGAAGGCAAGTGCGCTACCCAAGACAAGAATTTCTCCGGTGCCTACCGACCATCCATGCAATGAAAGTAGAGCGAGACCGATTGTTGCCATAAAGATGTAGACCCAAGTTTTTTTTGAAATCTTTTTTTGGAAAAAAAAATGCGCCCACTAAAGGCGTCAATACCACGTATAAGCCAGTCACGAATCCAGTGATTGCAGCCCCCGTGCGAACCAATCCGAGCGTTTGCAAGATATAGCCGATTCCTAGAAAACAGCCGGCAAAGAAACCTTTTGATAGCAAGTCACGACTAAATAGCGTGAGAACCTTTGGTCGCAGAATCACCAATGCGATGGCTGCAAATGCGAAGCGAGTAGAAAGGAAACTATTTACGTCTTGGCGATCGATGGCGGGTTTCATGAGTACGAACGTCGAACCCCAAACAGCCGCTACAAAAAGTAGAGCACCCGGCGCGAATCGGATGTGTTTGGTCATCCTCGCAATTTTTTCAAGAGTGCAACTTCTCGGCCATGTTCTGGTTCTTGCCCCGGGGTTTCCAAAATTAAGGGAGCGTTAGCAACTGCAGGGTGGGCGAGCAATTCCTTAAATGGGTCAACTCCGATTTTGCCTTCACCAATGTTTTGATGGCGATCCTTGAGCGCGCCACACACATCCATCGAATCGTTGGCATGAATGAGTTGAATGCGCTCGGCACCAGCGATTGAAACGAGAAGGTCAAGTGTTTGTGTCATCCCACCCTTCTTGCTGATGTCGTGCCCTGCTGCAAAAACATGGCAGGTATCTAGACAGATTCCAACTTTTGGGTGGTATTCGAGAGCTTCCAAATAATGAACTAGGTCATCAAGTTTCTTAACAAGTGATTGACCCTGACCTGCTGTTGGCTCAAGTAAAAGTGTTGGAGAATCCTCGGGGAGTGCTTCCAGGATGGGCATCATTCCGTCATGTATTTGCTTCCATGCGTTAGCAACATGATTTACATCAACGGCCGACCCAGTATGAATCACGACTCCGAGCGCCCCGATATCTTTGCCTCTGCGCAGCGAGTAAGCGGTGCTGGCTAACGAGTTTTCATACGTGGCGACTGTCGGAGAGCCCAGATTGATAAGGAAAGGCGCATGTACATAGGTAGCTATGTCCAACTCCGCAGCTCGTGATTGAAACGCTTCATCGGCTTGGGTATTTGGATCAGGCATTGCCCAGCCTCGAGGGTTTGATGCGAAAACCTGAATTGCTTCGGCCTTAACCTCTAACGCGTAAGCGATAGAACGTTTTGCCATTCCCCCTGTAGTGGGAACGTGAGCACCGATGCGAGGACGTGTTACAGACATTTACTTAGCCTACTGTTATCACGACCGTGCTGCCACGTTTAACCTTTGTTCCAACTGTTGGAGAGACATTTGTTACGGTTTTAATCGACTTTTTGCCGATCTTCTTCACGGTGACTTTAAGGTCGAAATCTTGAAGAACTCCTGTTGCTTTAGCTTGAGTAAGCGAATACACGTTGGGAACAAAAACCGACTCGGACCCTTGCGAAACAACAAGATCAATCTTCGAACCCTTTGGAGCTGAAGCTCCACCGTCGGGAGTCTGACTTATAACTGCTCCGATTGGAACAGTGTCACTAAATGCATAGACGGAAGAAACGTCGAATCCTTCTGTGGTGAGTTCGTTGAGCGCCTGTTCTCCGCTGAGTCCCACATATGAAGTAAGAGCAACTTGCTCTTGGCCCTTACTTATCGTGATATCAATACTGGTATCTCTCTTGACTGATGTTCCCGCCACTGGATTAGATGCAACTACAAGACCTTGTTCGATTTTCTTACTAAATACTTCAGTGATGGCCCCAATACTTACAGGATTTGTTGTCAGAAGAGTAGTTGCCGCCTCAAGTGTGAGCCCTTTGATGTCAGCAATTTTGTAACGCTCTGGTCCTTGCGAAACTTGGAAAAGAACCATTCCACCTGCGCTTACGCGACCTCCACCACCGGGTTTAGATGAAATTATTTTCCCTGATGGAATTTCTTCACTAAAGACTTTCTCCGAAATCTCTGAAGTAAGACCGAGTGGCTTTAGAGTTGCATTTGCTTCCTTCACGCTCATTCCCGCGACCGATGGCACAACGATGCGAGTTCCAGGACCCACCAGTGCATACCAAGCGCCGGTAACTAATGCGATTACGATAAAGAGAGCAATCCATCTGTTTCGTTTCACTCTCGCACTCGCGCGGCGACGGCGTATTTCACTGGTCTTCTCTCCTGCAGGTTTCAATTCTTTCTCCAATGCCATGGTCTCCACTGTGCCAGAGGAAGGTGAAATTTTTACTGGCAAAACCCTGGGAGCTTTGCGAGATTTATCTCGTATGGGCGCAGGAGGTAGATCCAATTCCAGGCTCATTTGAGTTTTTTTCGGGTCAAGTTCAGTTTGTATCAGTCGTAGGCTTTCAAGAAATTCGCCGGCATGTGCAGGCCGTTCATCGGGATTACTGCTGGTGGCTTTGTAAATCAACGCATCTAAGGAAGCGGGGATACCAGATTTCTTGGATGAAGCAAGTGGGACTCGTTCGTTGACATGCATGTAGGCAATTTGAATAGGGGAGTCGCCCTCAAAAGGCTTAGAGCCAGTGAGCATTTCAAAAGCAACAATTCCCACGGAATACAGATCGCTACGTGCGTCAGCAATACCTCGCTGAACTTGTTCAGGCGAGAGGTATGACACGCTTCCCATAATTACGCTTGACTCGACAGTCATTGTTGAGCCAAGTAGTTCTCCGCGCGCCAAACCAAAATCTGCAATTTTGATTCTGCCAGTTGATGAAATGAGAACATTCTCGGGCTTGATATCTCGATGAACGATTCCGATCTTATGTGCAGCAGCCAAGGCGCTCAATATTGGGATCAGAAATTGAATGGATTCAGCGGGAGAAAGTGCACCACGTTCGAAAAGATAATCTCTCAGTGTATGTCCATCTATGAGTTCCATAACAAGAAAAACTGCGGGGACTCCACTTTGATTCCATCCTTGATCTTGCACCGCAACAATGTTTGGGTGGGAAAGCGCAGCAGCAGCTTTCGCCTCTTTTATAAATCGACCAACAAATTCCTCATCATTAGCCAAATGTGCGTGCATGATTTTTACGGCAACTTTTCTATCTAAACGCGTGTCTAGAGCTTCGTAGATGGTTGCCATTCCGCCACTAGCAACTTGGCGAAGCAGTTCATACCTGCCATCTATGAGCTCGCCCGATAAATCATTCACAATAAAATCTTAGGCAGGTTGTCAGCTTTTACTTGTCTCGGCGCGCGGATTGGTTAGATGGTTGAGAGAACGAAGTCAGCATTCTCGCGGGTTTTGTCGGATTCGAAGAGATGATCCTCATCAATTTGCCATTGATGCATCCTTTGGCTAATACCGGCACCGTCTCGCTGGAGGACTCGTTGCAAGCCAATGGCAGGGTCAATATCTAGCCAGATAGTGGCAGATGCGTATTCTCGAACTATTTTTTGGCCACTTCCAACGCCTTCAATTATCAACAAAGTGCAAGGGGGTATTTCTTGAGAAATATCGAAGGATTCTTTGGCCCAATTAAATTGACGGACCCATGTTGATTTCTTTTGAGAGAAATCATCAAGGATTTGGTGAAGGGCCTGGGTAAGAGATGAGTCCAAAGCCTTATCCCAACCAGCGTAGATTTCGTCAAGATTGATTACATGCACAGTTCGCTCACTAGTTAATGCCAAGAAAAGCTCGTGAGCCAGTGTTGTCTTACCAGAACCTGCCCGACCATCGATAGCAATGACATGTGTGCCTCCACACCGCGGCGGTGTTGCGAGAATATCTTCGATGGCTCCGACGAGATGCATGTACTTATTGTGCTCCTATTACTGGTGAAGCGTCTGCCTTTTTCAGCCAGGTACGCCATCCCGCAACAGCAAGTCCAACAAACAAAAGGTAGAGGAGCGCCGTGAGGTACTGAACGCCATGGAAGAATTGATAGGCGTAAACAGCATCGACAACAAACCACAATGGCCACGCTTCATATTTCTCTAAGACCATCCACAGCTGGGCAATAGCGCTACCGACAAACCCAAAAGCGTCAGTGAGTGAGGCTGCCGCTCCGATTCTTTTCAGCACCGGATACAAAACCGCCCATGAAAGAAGGAAGATCGCACACCATTGCATGCGCTCTTTAGGCGAAAGTTTTGCGGGCGTTGCGCCTTTAGCGCCCCACCCAAACCAGCCCCAAATGCCTCCAACTATGAAAATAATTTGAAGTGCGGCGCTAGCAAAGTATTTCTCCTGAAGAAAGAGAATTCCATACAGTGCGCTGCTGATATTCCACCAATGCCAGGTCTTGCGCGGGCCTATGACGGCAAGGCCGACTCCAATGAGCGAAGTGAGAAAGGCAAAGAGTTCCAGAAAAGATAAATCATAATTCCATGCCGTGAATACCGTCGCCATGAGATCTATTTTCATACAAACCACCCATTCCAGGTCCGCATTATCGGACCGGTCAAACGGTCGACCTGACGATCAGGTCCTCTCAGCCACATGGGCTCCCGTGTTTGTCACTCTATCAAAGAATTAGGCAGAATGTACGCATGGGAAAGTTTGGATACCTAGCGATGTTGGCATTTACTATCGTTGGATCATTTTGGTTAGAGATTGCACTTAAAGTCGGAGTCCTCGCTAGATTCAAACGCGCATTTATTAGTATTTTACCAGCCGCAATATTTTTTCTTCTCTGGGATGCATATGCAATTCATGCAAAGCATTGGAGTTTTGATCCTCATCAAATTCTAGGTATCTATGGTCCCCTTAATATCCCCATCGAAGAGTATCTCTTCTTCATCATCGTGCCATTGGCCGCGATCATGACTTTAGAGGCAGTTCGAGCTGTCAAGAAACATTGGCTGATGGGTGACGAGAAATGACATATTTAATAATTGCGTTCATTGCGATAGGCGTATCTGCGTTGGTCGATCTATTTATTTTAAAGACTTCATTACTTGGAAGAAAAGGGTTTTGGTGCTCCTACGCGATTATCTTGCCTTTCCAGCTTGTAACCAATTGGTGGCTAACATCTAGAAACATCGTGATGTATAACGATTCGGCCATAGTGGGCTGGCGTATTGTATCGGCCCCAGTTGAGGATTTGTTCTTTGGTTTTGCTCTAATACTCAGTGTACTTTCGGGATGGGTTTATCAAGGTCGACGTTGACGTGCCATCAAAGCTTGTGCATAAGCGATTGACGCAACTCGCAGTCGTCTAGAAATTGAAGTCGTTGCTCTGCGGTTGAAAACATCGTAATCAATTGCTTCGACTTCATCGACTATTCCACAATATAGTTTGCTTGCCGCGCGAATACATGGGCGGCTAGTCGGATCAAGAAAGGCGATACCTGGCTCTGCCTCTGCTTGGAGGTCTCGTACTCGAGATATTTGCGCTTTAAGCGCCAAAATAATCTCAGGTGTGAGTGTGCGCGCCATAAGCATCTCTTCATCAACACCGCATTCAGCCAACTCATCAAGTGGCAAATAGATTCTGCCGCGATCGAGATCTTCTCCGACATCTCTAATAAAATTAGCGAGTTGGAATGCAATCCCAAGAGTCTTCGCTGGTTCGTAGGCATCATTTGAGAGCGCACCCAAAACAGGGACCATCTCTAGCCCGATAACAGCAGCTGAGCCATAGACATATTCCATAAGATTTTCATACGTTTTGTATGTTGAGGTATGAAGATCCATTTTCATTGAATGTAAGAATGCAACAAAGTACTCGTGGGGGATATCAAAGCGTTGGACCGTATCAACCAACGCTCTTCCAACTGGATCATTGCTGACTCCAGAATCTAAACTAGACAAGACACCCTGACCCCAAGAAGTGAGCGCCTCTTCTTTTTCTTGGAGCGAAAGTTCAGAGGCCAGGTCATCAACAATTTCGTCGGCATATCGTGCAAATCCATATAGAGCGTGCACGAAAGGCCTTTTTTCCTTAGGAAGCAAAAGGGTAGCCAAAAAGTAGGTCTTGCCATGTAATGAGTTAAGTCGCTTGCACTCAGCATAAGAGGCACGCAATTGCGGCTCCATGATTCCTGCCGCTGTTAGCTCATCCATTTATTTCACCGGACCTACGATGCGTTCTGCTGCAAGGCGACCCGAAATCAGAACCATGGGGACACCAACTCCTGGCTGAGTACCCGATCCGGCAAAGACAACATTTTCAAATCCCTGTGCAAGGTTACGTGGACGAAATGGGCCCGTTTGGAAAAATGTATGTGCACTAGCAAATGGTGCGCCACGTTCCATGCCCTGTGCCTGCCAATCAAGTGGAGTAGTCATCGTTTCAACTTCTATTGAATCTCCAAAGTCGGTGTATCCACGCTGTTCTAAGGTGGCAATCATTTGATCACGGTATGGACCAGCAGTTTTCTTCCAGTCAATGTCTGCATCCAAATTTGGAGTGGGAAAAAGAACGTAATAAGAATGCTTGCCTTTTGGCGCCAAAGTCGGATCATCTTTTGATGGGACAGTGACGAGAACGCTTGGGTCGCTCATTAGCATCTTCTTCTTAATGAGTTCATCAAAAACGCCATCCCATGAGTGGCCAAAGTGAATATTGTGGTGTGCTAGATGGGAATATTCCTTCTTTGATCCCACCAAGAGAGTGACGCATGATGGTGAATAAATAAGACGTTTAATTTTGGCAGGTGCACCACCAAGTAAGTCTCGCCAAACAACTGGCAAATCTGGATTAAGTACTAGCACGTCACATTCGATGCGCTCTCCTGTATGAGTAATGACCGCGTTGGCTCGTCCGTTTTGGTAGTCAATTTTCGTTACAGTGCTATTGTACTTGAAAGTTACGCCATGCTTTTCTGCAGCAGCAGCAAGGGCCTTAGGAAGTGCATGCATTCCGCCTTTTGGAAAAAAGACTCCGTTGACAGAGTCCATGTAGGCGATGACTGCGTAAATTGCGAGAGCTTGTTGAGGGCTTACGCCTGCGTACATCGCTTGAAATGAATAGACCTTTTGAAGTCGGGGATCTTTCATAAATTGGTTGACCTTAGGCGCTAGGCGTCGAAATCCTCCAAGGGCAATGAGGCGGGCAAGGTTTGGAGTGAGAAGATTCAGCGGCGAATCAATATTACGGTCTATGAAATCATTCATTTCGTATTTGTATAGCTTGGTAACAAAATCTACATACCGCCGATAACCTTCTGCCTCAGACGAGCTGATGTTTCGTGAGATCTCTTCTTCCATTTGCTCCGTGTTGGCATGTACATCCAATTGCGATCCATCAGCATAAAAAGCTCGATACAGCGGAGATAGGGGAGTGAGCTCAAGCCAGTCTTTTAATTCTTCTCCGACACTATTAAAAGCATCATTTATTAAGCTGGGCATTGTGAGAACTGATGGCCCGGTGTCAAAAGAATAGCCGTCTTTCACAAGTAATCCATTGCGCCCACCAGGAACGCTCTCGCGTTCGACCACTGTTACTTTCCGTCCGGCTCCAGCAAGTCGGAGTGCAGCACTCAATCCAGCCAAACCAGCTCCGACGATTACAACATGATCAGTGGGACCTTTAACTCGTGCAACCATCTATATGCTCCTGCGAACTGCGCTAGAGGCAAGCTCAGTCAAGAGATTGCGGGAATTGGAATCAATCTCATCACGATTGAGTGATTCGAGAGCGGTCATTGTGAGTTTTTCAATAAGTTCTTCAACATGAGATTGAGCCCCTGTCTCGGCGATGACAGTTCGCAACTTCTCTACACCTTCGACGGTTAAGTCTGGGTCTCCAAAGTATGTTGCAATCACTGCTTCTTGATGTAAATCTGCTCTGTCATGCGTCATCGCCATCAATACAGTGCGTTTGCCTTCGCGTAAGTCAACCCCAGCGGGTTTTCCGGTTGCAGATGGGTCACCAAAGACTCCGAGGATGTCATCGCGCAGTTGAAAAGCTTCGCCAAGTGGAAGCCCAAAGTCTGAAAATATTTCACACATGGTTTGCAAGTGGTGTGGGTCCGCACTCGCTAGCGCTGCCCCGAAGTGAAGAGGGCGCTCGATTGTGTACTTACCAGATTTGTATCGGGCGATCTTGAGGGAACGCGCAACACTTTGAGTGGCGAGAGCTTGTTCGTGAATGTCTAAGAATTGCCCTGCCATTAATTCAACGCGCATTTCATCATGAACGGCAAGGGCTCGCAGAAGTGCTGCGTCGGAAATTCCGGAGCTATGAAACATTTGATCCGACCAGACTAGTGCAAGATCTCCAAGCAATATTGCGGCTGATGCACCGTATCCAATTGCCGATCCAGAAAGTTCTTTACTGCGATGAATCTCTTCAAAGTGACGATGCATCGCGGGTTTGCCTCGGCGCGTATCTGATCCATCCATTAGATCATCATGAATGAGGGCGCATGCTTGCAAAAGTTCGAGACTGGCTACTGCAGTGATTATTGATTCATCATCAGATCCCCCTGATGCGAGATATCCGGCATAGGCAAAGAGGGGGCGAAGCCTCTTGCCACTATCCAAGAGGAAAGAATTCATGGCCTCTGCTGCAGGTACAAGTTCGGTACCAATCTCGCTGAGATAGGTAGTTTGCTTGCCTAGAAACTGGGTTAAATCACTCTGTACGCGAATACGAATATCGGCAAGGGCTCGTTGAGGGTCAATGATCACGAGTTAACGGTACCCTCACTCTGCTCGGTAAGCCCGTTCAACCTTGAGGGGAGACTTTCACCATGACAATTCCATCAGTCTCCTTTGAGTTCTTTCCGCCCAAGGACCCCGAAGGCGAGACCCGATTGTGGGCAGCCATGGTGAATCTTGGCTCAATTGCGCCTGATTTTGTTTCGGTCACCTACGGCGCGGGCGGATCTACGCGAGATCGAACAATCGAAATTACCACCCACATCACCGAACGCACCAACATCCCAACTGTTGCCCATCTCACTTGTGTTGGTTCAACACAAGAAGAAATTGGCGAAATCCTCATGCGCTACAGAGATGCTGGAATTAAAAGCATCCTCGCATTGCGAGGTGATCCACCAGGTGGCCCAAGCACTCCATGGACGCATACACCTGGCGGATTAGATCACGCCGATGAACTCGTAGCACTCGCTGCCGAATTCGGCGATTTCACAATTGGAGTTGCTGCTTTCCCTGATGGTCATCCAGCCTCTCATGGGAATTTTGATCAAGATGTCAACGTGTTACTTCGCAAGGAAGAACTCGGAGCAAGTTTTGCAACAACTCAATTCTTTTTTGATGTAAACAAATGGATTTACCTTGTGAATCGTCTTAAGGAACGTGGTTCTCAAATGCCAATTATCCCTGGCATTTTGCCAATTTCAAGTGTCAAGCAATTGGTTCGAATGGCTGAGCTCGGTGGCACACCGATTCCAGATGACATTCGCGCAAAATTCCTTTCCATTGAATCCGATGATGCTGCTGTTAAGGCTTTGGGAATTGAGATTGCAACTAAGTTATGTGTCGAACTTTTAGATGCCGGTGCACCAGGGTTACATTTTTATACGATGAATACCTCTGCTGCTACACGTGAGATTTGGGAGAATTTAGGCTTGAAGCGCTAATGCTCTCCTATAATGAATTTGCGGCAAAGTGGAGTTCTCTGCACGGAGATACAGCTACAACTGGGATAGTCGGCGGATGGCTACGAATTTCCTATCGGATGGCTCGCGTTGCGTGCACACTTCGAATTTCTTCGAACATGCTGACTTATTTAGGAGTCGTGTTTGCACTCTTCACTGCAATCGCTAGTACGCATTGGAGTGCACCGCTTTTCCTCGTTCTCTCACTCACATGCGATGGGATAGATGGAAGCGTTGCGATTCTGAGCAAGAGTTCGAGCTCCTGGGGCGCGACCCTTGATGCTGTAGCAGATCGAATTTCTGAAGCGCTCTGGGCTGTTGCTTTCTATCGTCTAGGTGTTCCGCTTTCTTGGGTCCTTGCTTTGGCAAGCCTTGCTGCTTTTCAGGAGTACGCAAGGGCCAAATTAATCTCAAGCGGAGTCCAAGACATTGGATTGATTACTCCAGCTGAAAGGCCGGTTCGCGCAAGTTACCTTTTTCTGGCAATGATTGCCTGGCATCTAGAAAAGACACACGAAGCGGCAAGTATTTTTGCACTCGTTCTTGCAGTGCAACAAGCAATAAGTTTTGTAATGGTTATTAGGTTCGCTTTCTCCCGATTGCGTTAGCAACGATTTCTGCGCTTATTCCAACGAGAGGCAAACCTCCACCTGGATGAGCGGATCCACCAACACAGTAAAGCCCCTTGAGAGGGGAGCGATTGCGTGCACGCAAGAACGCTGATTGCGCTCCATTGCTAGAGGTTCCATAGATAGAACCACCAGGTGCGCTCACTGTCCGTTCGAGATCTGCGGGAGTGCGTATCTCTAAAACTTCAAGACGCTCGCGAATGGGAATGCCACGAGATTCGATGCGTGAAATTATTTTATTCGCGTAGTCGGATGCAAATTCGATATTTGACCAGTCCCAGCCATTGCCACTTTGACTATGTGGTGGGGCGTTGACCAAAACAAACCAACTTTCATATCCTGGCGTTCGAACCATTGCCGGATCATTGGGAGCGCAAATATAAATTGTAGGTTCCTGCACTGGTTTCTTCTGAGTAAAAATCTCATCAAATTCGTCGTCGTAATTGGCCGGAAAGAGAACTGTGTGATGGGAAAGCAATGGTGTAGCTGGTGCCGGTTTTAATCCGAGCAAGAGAGAGAATCCAGCCAATGACGGATCTGCTTTAGAGAGGGCCTTGCGCGGACGCTTAAGTATTCGAAGGTCGCCCTTAATCAGAGATGAATAGATGATGGACGCATCAGCGTTTGCAACAACTACTTCTGCGTCAATTGACTGGCCGCTTGCAAGTACAACTCCGGTCACTGATTGAGAGTTATGTGAAATTTCCGTGACGGGGGAATTCACATGAAATATCACACCAAGGTCGAGCGCACGTTGATGTACGGCCTGCGCAAGTTTTCCAATGCCACCGGTTATATGCCAAGCGCCAAATGCTTCCTCGACAAATGCAATGGAGGAAAGCACTGCTGGCGCTTTACGAGGATCAGATCCGCTATACGTCGCGTAACGATCCATAATGTATTGCAATCGGTAATCAGAAGTGTATTCGCCGACTAACGACCTGAGAGATTTCCACGGAGCAATAGTTCTAATGTCTTGAATGAGTGATCGACGCTTGAGAAGCGAAAGAGGTGACGTTAGTTCTGATTCAATAAATGGCTCACGCGATACATCCCACATTTTCTCTGCCCGGCGCATGAGTTCTTGCCACTCATGTTTGGCGGATACTCCGAATGATTGCTCAATGGATTGCAAGGTGTCATACCGTGACAAATTTGTGAATTGAACAGATGATCCGTCAGTGAATCTGTAATCAAAAGATGGATTAACTGGCGTCAGTTCAAGTACTGATTCGATTGGTTTCCCCGTTTTGAGAAAGAAGTCTTTGTAGACCGCGGGGAGTGTTAGAAGCGATGGGCCCGTATCGAATACATATTGGCCGATCCATTCAGTGCGGCATTTTCCACCAACCTGATCGGATGCCTCATAGACATGAACTTGGTGACCAGCATTGGCCAACCGAGCATCAGCGAACATCCCACTCATCCCGGCTCCAACAACAATTACAGGGTTCATACAAGACGACCCTTCCACTGTGTACGACCGCGCATCTTCCACGATCTAATTACCAGATAGATCAAAAGTAGGATTGACAATGGATGCAATAACGCATCGATAATGCGACCACCTGTAGCTCGCGCACAAATGGCACGGTTAGTGACAATGATTGCATAGCCACCTACTCCGAGGAGGAGAGGCGCGATTCCAGAGAGCAACAATAGAGTGATGGCACAGACGGAACCGACCCAACTCCCAAAAGCAACGCGTAATGATTTGCTGTAACCCTCCCGCAGCTCTGGCCACGATTGATACATTCGACACATTGCAATGCGAGACCCATCTATGACCGTTCCGAGAAATCCATTTTTCAAGAGCGCTCTTGCCAATGCAATGTCATCGACAATCTCCATCTTCACGCATTCAAAGGCACCGACCGTTTGGAGGGCGGCTCTATCTGCAATGAAGAATTGCCCGTTAGCAATGGCAAAGGCTGGGTTATGTGATCTCTCCGCAATTCTGAGAGGAACGCTGGACAACCATGACCATTGTAAGAGAGGTTGAATTAGGCGTTCTGCCCAAGTAATTGCTATTTGTTTTGGATAGGCGCTGATGAAGGAAAACTTTCGTGAACGCATCAGCGTAATAGCGCTGACTAGTGCGTCGGACTTTAATCGAACATCTGCATCAATCACCACGACCACTCGTGAATCCGATGCGTTAAAGGCCTGTTGAAGCGCGAATGGCTTGCCTAGCCAGTTTTCTGGAAGTTGCGCACCGTGAGTCAAGGTAAATCGTGAATCGCCGGCGATGTGTTGCTCAATAAGATTCACTGATTGATCGCTGGAATTGTCATCGAGAAAGTTAAAAGTGAGATTCCTAATTCCCATCTGGGTTTTCAAAGATTGGATGAGCTCAGGAATATTTTCTTCTTCGTTTCGAACGGGTAACAAGACCGCGACACTTTCTGTAAAGACTTCGGAATCTAGTGAAGGCCTTCGAAGGAAAACAAGATTGGTGAGTGAAATAACCAGCATCAGCGAGGGTAAAAACAGAAGCCACAACCACTGAATGGAATTCACGATGGAATCCTCAGGGTCTGCCGAGCCAGCGAGTAAACGCATACGGCCCGTAGGTACAAGCAAAAATAATTCCAGCCCATAGTCCAACTGCGGGCCGATCAAAGAAGAAGAAATTGCCAATTACGCCCGCGAAGAACGTCCATCCGATGAAGATTTCTACGGCACTAAAACCTGCGCCACCTTTTCTGCGCTCCCTTGGCAAAGTTGCATGTAAGAGAGCAATCAAACCCATCCCTGCAAAGAGCCATCCTGCGGCGTTGGAGATCGGAATTTCTGGTTCAAAAGGAATTCCAGATTCCACAAGAGTCCATGTCCATCGATGTGCAGCAACCATTTGAGGATCCAAGAAAAGATCCCACGCCATCATCGCAAAGCCTCCAACAAGAAATACCCAGTTCTTTGTTATGCGTCGAGCTACTACCAAAACTGGGTGTGCCATCATCATCCAAGCGAATGGAACCACGAGTGGTACACCAAATATTTGATATGCCAAACTTGGATCGTATGAGTAGCTACCGAATGGCCATCCAGTACGAACTCCCATTTGTTCAATAGCTAACGCAAAGGTAAAAGTGATAGCAAAATATGTTGTGACATAGCGCCAGCCAAATGCAAGGTATGCATGTAACAACATCGCGCCTGCAGCAAAGTAGACAGTTGCCAGTGTGAGTAATCGAAGAGTTTCACCGTCAACGAGTGGGTATGCAACCTGTAGAAGAATTGCAATTGCCAGCGTGAGATTGAGAAATAGTTGCGAGCCTTGTGAGATTCCGCGACGCTTGTATCTGCGTGGAGAGTATTGGTTCATTGACACGGCGCTTAGTCTGCCCTATCTGTGCGGGTGAAGCCTACAAACGTCCGCGTATTTCTTTGACACTAAAGCGCGCAAAGAGTTCTTCGGAGAACCATTTTTGCCTAGTCGTGGACTGGATTGCTGCTTTATGCGCGGGAGATCTAAAGGCGAAAGTCTTGAGAGACTCTTCGCTCTCCCAGAGTGAGAAAGTTCCCTGAAGTCCGACTGGGGCCTCACCTACTCCAATTGCACCGATCAAGCCTTGTGATGCGAGCAAGCTTTCAGTGACAGCTGGAACTGCTTGCCAGAAGGAAAGATTTTTGCGCCAAGCAATCCTTGCCCGTGTAATCGCGACAACCATTCCATCGGTTGGGCCAGTTATTTGCGCGGGGAGAAAAGGTTGATTTTTCGACCACAAGCCATGGCTGGAAATTGGATCGAGAAGAACGCGAAATTCTTCGTGTGATTGTTTACGCCAACGTTTTATCAGTGCCGAGTTGTCGAGGGATTCAATCTGAGATTCATTGATGCAAAGCAGGAACCCCCACCTGTGCATATCAGCATCCGATGGAGTGAAAGTTTCGCCTTTACCGCATCCCAGCATCTTTGCGAATGTCACTCCAGGAATCCGGCGCAATTTCCTTCTATCCAAAGCCATAGAAAGGAATGCATACGGTATTGAGCGAGTTGGGATTTTCCAGAAATAAACTACCGTAATCAACGTGATCTTCCGGCTGTAAGAAGAATCTCCGCTATAACTTCCTGCCGATGGTCCCACATTGGTGCGTGACCACATTGTGTGAGAGTAACCCATCGAGTTTGCTTTGGAACAAGAGATCGCTCTTGACAGGTTTCGGCTGGCAACGTTCTATCGCTATCACCAAAAATAACTGTCACGGGAATTGAGGCATCGATATGTTCATGAAATCTCTTTCGTAACATCGCATCCCAAGCTGGGTAATACCCTGCAGATGTTGCCATTGCATCAGATGCGTCTTTGCAGAGTTCGTACGAAAAACCCTTCCATAATGGACTAACATTTTCAAAACCGATTTTGCGCGCCCACTCGTATCGCATCAAGAGTGGCGATACAACTTTGAGCGAACTCGCCAACATTCGTGCAATTGCCGCTCCTGGATAACGAGCGTTGAATGGTTGTAGCCAGAGCCCGGCTGGTGCAATTCCTGTCACCGACGCTACTGCAGAAGGTTTCATTGCTGCGATTTCAAGGGCAATCCATCCACCGAGAGAATTTCCAACAATGTCGAAACGCTCGTGTCCGCGATGCCCCATTGTTTCTATGACTGCTCGAGCTAGTGATTTCGGGTCCATTGCTTGGGTGCTATCCATGGGTGTTTCGCCGTGACCTGGTAAGTCAATTGTTATTACCGTGAAGAATTCATTGAGTGCCGGAATAATTGGTTTCCACGCAGTTGACGCTGAGCCCATCCCGTGAAGCAAAAGGATTGGCTCGGGGTGAACGCTTGAGCGGTAAATCTTAGATTTCAGTCGCACTTACAGCCCACCCCTGCTCTCATTTAACCGATTGTACATTGAGAGTTAATCTTCAATGGTTACTATCATCGCTATCTTGCTGATCTATTGTGAAAGGTGCCCATGAGGAGAATTCTCGCAGAGGTTATCGGGACGATGCTTTTGGTCACCGCAGTTATTGGATCTGGCGCCATGGCTGAAAATCTCACACGAGATACAGGCGTTGCGCTTCTTCTCAATGCAGTGTCAACGGTGAGCGCCCTCTGGTTGCTCATACTTCTTTTCTCGCCAATCAGTGGAGCACATTTTAATCCCTTGGTGACATTGGCCGAGTACTTTCTCAAGCGAATGACATTGACTGACGCTCTCACGTACATCGTGGCTCAGTTTCTAGGTGGAATCCTCGGGGCGATTCTTGCGAATCTCATGTTCGGGCATCCAGCGATTTTCCCATCGCACCACATTCGTAACGGCGCTGGGTTATTCCTAGGTGAAGTAATTGCCACAGCCGGTTTGCTCCTTATTATCCATATGCTTTCACTTCAAGGTCGCTGGCAATTCACTCCCATTGCCGTTGCTATGTGGATAGGTTCGGCCTATTTCTTCACTTCATCTACCTCGTTTGCCAATCCTGCCGTCACTCTCGCACGAACTATGAGCGATACATTTTCAGGTATCGCACTTTCAAGTGTCACCTTGTTTCTCCTGGCCCAATGTTTAGGCGCACTCGTCGGCACAATGAGTGGACGCTATGTAGGGAAATTAACGAAATTAGGAAATGAGGAAATCCATGGATAGAAAACCAAGTGTCCTGTTTGTCTGTGTTCATAATGCCGGTCGCTCACAAATGGCAGCGGGTTTTATGCGTGAGCTCTCGCGGGGGAGAGTGGATGTTCTCTCTGCAGGTTCGGCGCCGAAGGACTCAATTAACCCTGTCGCGGTAGAGGCAATGATGGAAATCGGCATCGACATCACCAACCAAGTTCCAAAGATCCTTACGCCTGAGGCAGTACAAGAATCCGATGCAGTAGTAACGATGGGATGTGGAGACGCATGTCCGTTTTACCCGGGTAAGCGTTATGAAGATTGGGTTCTTGAAGATCCCGCAGGACAAGGAATTGAATCTGTGCGCTTGATTCGCGACGATATTAAAGCTCGAGTAGAGAAGCTCTTATCCGAGTTGCTTCTCTAATTAATCTCCTACAACCATAGGAGTGGCGCCAGTGCACGTAATCAATTCTGAGTACGTTGTAGGGAACACTGCATGTGGGTGGCCAGCAGCAGCCCACACAACGTCGTAATAGTTTAGCGCTTCATCAATAAGGATTATTTCTGGCTTTGAAATCCACCCCAATGGGCTCACGCCGCCAATTGAAAAACCAGATGCATCTTTGACGAAGTCAGCATCTGCACGGTGCAGTTTTTCTACGCCAAGATTTTGTGCAACCAAGTGCGTATCGACTCGGTGCCTTCCGCTAGTGATTACTAATAAGGCGGAACCGTTGGGTAATTTGAAGACGATTGATGAAGCAACTTGGCCTACTTCAATACCAAGTCCTTCAGCTGCCTCGGCTGCTGTTCGCGCACTGTCAGAGAGTGCAACTATTTCACCAGTAATTCCTGCGCTGTCTAAGACTCCACGAACTCGAATTACAGAGGGATTGTGAAATACGGTTTCCATAAAGCGAGAGTTTAGGGGTGGTCGGCTCCAGTTAGCCAGCCTTGCGCTGCAAGGGCAACCGATAGTGCAAGGACAGCCGCAGCCCCAGCTAAGTGAAGATCTTGCAGATCTGCTGGCGCTTTCTTAAGTGCACTAAGAATGCCTAACGTTGCCGTTGCGCAGATCAAGGCAACGAGTGTCGATGCGAGTGCACGTGCTCCGCGTAAGTGTGACCAAAATTGCCAAGCATGAATGGCGAAAGAAATTAGCGCAATGCTGGCCAATGCGACCGTGCCGCGGTGAATTAGATGCAGAACAACTAAGTGAAGAGGTTGATCACTTGGGCAAAGAGGAAAACTTGCACAAGCTTTCTCGGCTTCGGCATTAACAACAAGAGAGCCAGTCAGATAGAGAAGGGCGGCACCAGCGAGAGCTATCCAAACAATTTTCGAAAGTCGTGAACCATGTACTTCAACGCGTGGAATAACGGTCGCTACTACGGTAGTAGTTGCACCAGCAAGTAGAGCCAGTCCGGCAAGCAAGTGCCCCGCGACAGTAGGTGCGTTGTTGCTCGCGAAGACTGTCACAGCTCCGAGAATGACCTGTACGACGATAGTGACACCAGTGAACACTGCTGGGCGGATTGCAGCTGGTCGATTTTTCCAACGCAGCGCTAAGAGCGCTGTGAGTGCAACAAGAGCGCTAACGAGTGCTGCAATGTAGCGATGTGTTTGTTCCATGAATGCGTGAAAGCCGTGAATTGGCCCAATCGTTCCTTTGCACAAAGGCCAATCAGGGCAGCCCATTCCAGAGTCTGTTACTCGCACATGAGAGCCGAAAATGATCAAGAAATAAACTACAACCGCGCATGTGATGGCAGTAATCGCTAATACTCTGTTTTTCTGAATGGCAGACATGTTCTGGAACGTACACCTGGGAAGAAGAATGGTGTTCTAATGTGAGCCCCTATCGTAATAATTGAGTGACACCACTACGCTTACCGTCTTATGACTCAAACTTCAGTGCAACGTTCTGCGCTCCGTGCGCGCAATTCATTGTGGGCCACTTTTTTCATTATGGGAGTTGTCTCGATGGGGTGGGTCCCGAGGATTCCTGAAATTAAAGAGCTCCTGCACTTTTCGGATGGGCAGTTTGGTCTCTTGTTGATGTCAAGCACTGTTGGATCGCTGACTGGGGCGCAATTAGCAGGACGCCTCATTCATACATTTGGATCCCGTAAGGTTTCCTCTTTTGCCGCCGTTGTAATGCCTATGGGATTAATTGGCATGGGTTTCTCGAGGTCACCGCTGCAACTCTTACTAACTCTTTTTCTTATGGGTGCTGGGTATTCAAGTTTAGATATCTCACTGAACACGCAAGCGGTTGCCATTGAGAAGTTGCTTAAGCGCCGATGGATGTCCAGTTTTCACGCGATGTGGAGTATGGGAGCGCTAGCAACGACTGTATTTGGTGGCATCTTGACTCACCACACGACTCCGAAATTCAATCTTGTTTTCGTTGGGTTATTGAGCATGGTTCTTTACGTTCCTGCGGTTTCTTTTTTGCTTAACGGCGAACTCGATGAACACAATGGCGGCGACGAAGAGACAATGGCGAAAATTCCCTTTATCTCGAAATCAGTTTTACCTTTGTGGGCTTTGGGTATTGGTCTATTTGGCGCACTCGTGGCTGAAGGCGCAGCAAGTGATTGGGGAGCCGTACTTCTACATGACCACATGGGAATCGATAAAGGCGTGAATGCCTCGGCATATGCATGTTTTGCTCTGACAATGATTGCCAGTCGATTCCTTGGTGATCGAATTTTAGAAAAGCTAGGTCCAGCTATGACCGTAAAGCTAGGTGGGTATATAGGTGGCTCAGCCCTTGGAATTTCTATTGCAATTGCCGTACCGCTCTCATCGCATTCCCAAATTCTTTCATTAATCATCGTGGATATCGGTTTTGCAATTGCTGGATTTGGAATGGGTCCAGTCTTTCCTGCCTACATCTTGGCTGCTAGTGCTGAACCAGGCGTCGCCTCTTCAGTTGCGATCGCCCGTGTGGGATTCATCGGCTTCACGGCGTTCTTTGTAGGGCCGGCGTTAACCGGGGGATTAGCTCAATTGACTTCGCTACCAGTGGCGATGGGTTTACCAGCGTTGATGTTTATTTTCTCCGGTTATCAATCGCATGTGATGAAAGTTGCAAAGGTCTCTCACAACTAAAACCCGCCACACGTAGGTGCGACGGGTTTTAGTGTGCAATTGGAACTGAGGAGAATTACTTCAAGCTAAAGAATGATGAAGTAATGTGCCATCCAATATCTGCGCCGCGACCAATGAACACGAAGATCATCAGCGCCGCACCAGCCATGGAGATGTCTTTAAGGAAACCTGTTTGAGCTGTCATCTTTGCTGTGGCATCAGTTTCTTTCCAGAATGCATGCATGATTAATGCAGTAGGGATTAGGAAAATCGCGATAAGAAGTGCGCCCAAATCTGCGTAGATGCCAAGGGCTATATAGATTCCGCCGACAAGGATCATGAGGCCAGAGAGAATGACTGCAAGTTTGGCCGCGGGGACTTTCTTGTATGTGGCATAACCTGTCAGTGCTTCTGCTTTGGTCAAATGGCTAATACCCGAGGTGATGAAGATCAGGGCGAAGAGAATTCGACCGATGGCTAAGACTGCGTTCATGAGACTCCTTTAGTAATGAGCTGGACTTTGGAAGGCTATGGGCTTCTGCGTGAAGCGTTAAGGACATTGTGGGTGTTTCCCCCAGATTCCCCTCCTGGAAGCGCCCACTTGCTCTTTGTCAGAGGTAGGGGGTATTTTTCGAACATATGTTCGAAAACCAGATTCCAGAACACCTCAGGGCGGATGTCCTAGCCGATGGCTCCACCCCTGTGGAGTTCACCTTTGCAGGCAAGCGCTTTCGTATCCATGCCGTTTTATCTCGATGGTGCGAATCTGGTGGATGGTGGAATCGAATCAACGATGGAATCTATCGACCCGATGATCAACCTCGTGGATTATGGCGCGTAGAAGCAGCGCCTATCGGGACTCTTAAAACTTTCGATATGGAACGCGATGAAGTCACTGGTATCTGGCGCATCACAGCTATCTGATGAACTTCACACACCTTCGCGCATGTAGCGCGTACTCATTGAAATATGGCACGACCCAACCACGCGACCTTGTTGCACGGGCAGCCGAATATGAAATGCCAGCCATCGCACTCACCGACCGCGATGGCTTGGCTGGTGCAATTCGTTTTACTCAAAGTTGCATGGAGCATGGCGTAGCTCCAATTATTGGAATTGATTTAGCTATCGACCTTGATGCTCATCTTCATCGAGGTGAATCACGAGAGAAGAAATTGCCACGCATTACTCTCTTGGCCCATAGCGATGGAGGATGGCGCTCGCTAGTTCGTTTATTAACTAGCGTGCACACATATAAAAATTCTTCAGAGAAACTTACTCGTAGTGGTGCTCCTGTCTTGACGCTAGATTTCTTGCAACGCTTCAGCGAGTATTCTCAAAATCTTCACGTTTTACATGGTCCAGAGTCACCTGTTGGTGCAGCGATTGCAGCAAAGCGCCCAGATGTTGCACTTGAGCGTTTCTTGCAGACCCGTGAGCTTTTTGCCGATCACGCAATTGAATGTGTATCGCATTTAGTACCAGGTGATGGACCTCGTTCTACCGCCCATGCTGGACGCTCACTTATCTTTGCGCGAGATCATAAAATTCCAGCAGTAATCACCAATGCTGTACGAATGCGTGATCGCGATGACGGGCCTATCGCAGACATTCTCGATTCCGCCAGACAACTAGTCCCGCTGGATGCGCGTCATGTCGAGCGTAAAAATGCTGAAGGCTTTTTTAAATCTGGCGCCGAAATGATTTCCCTAGCTGAGGAGATTGCGCGTGCAGCAGGAGAGCGCACGGCTCGTGAACTTTTGGCGACAACGCATGAGTGGGCAATGCGTGCAATTCTCTCTCCGACACGCGATATCGGCTTGGGAGGAATTCATTTACCCGAACCGCATGTGGTGGGAGCTGATTCACAAGGTGCGATGACAGCTTTGCTTCGTGCGCGTTCACAGGCTGGCCTTAATTGGCGCTACAACAACAGTGCAACAATTATTAGCGCCCAGCAACGCTTAGATGATGAACTAGCAACTGTTGAAACGCTGGGTTACGAGTCTTATTTTCTTACCGTTGCCGATATTACGGATATGGCACGAGATAGTGGAATTCGCGTTGCAGCCAGAGGTAGCGGTGCAGGCTCCTTAATTTGTCATCTCCTTGGAATTTCAGGAGTGGATCCGCTGCAACACGGATTGCTTATGGAGCGCTTTTGCTCACCTCTTCGTCGCGCTCTTCCAGATATCGATATTGATGTAGAAGCAGCAAGGCGCCTTGAAATTTACGACATGGTCTTTGCTCGTTATGGCGATTCACAATGGAGCGCCCCGGGTAACACATCTCGATGTGCCACCGTTGCCATGGTTGATACCTATCGGGCACGCCATGCAATTCGCGATACTGGCGCAGCTCTTGGATTGCCTGCAATGGAGATTGACCTCATTGCAAAGTCGTTGCCACATGTACGCGCACGCAATATTTCACAAGCCCTTGAGAGTCTTCCAGAATTGCGCGCCCTTAATCTTAAGAGCCCACTCGTTGCGATGACTATCGCCCTTGCTGAACGCCTTGATGGCCTGCCAAGACATTTAGCGATGCACCCGTGCGCTGTTGTTTTATCTGATGGTGGATTTTTAGATCGCGCACCCGTACAAATCAATGCTGGCGGCTATCCAATGGTGGAGTTTGATAAAGACGATGTAGAAGCAGTCGGACTTTTAAAGTTAGACATACTTGGAGTGCGCATGCAATCCAGCATTGCTTATGCAATTAGGGAGATCGAGCGTATCGAAGCTGCGCCAGTAGATATTGATGCGATCGCCCTTGATGATCAAGCAACCTTTGATCTCATCGCATCAACGCGCACTCTTGGCATCTTTCAAGTAGAAAGCCCAGGCCAGCGAGAACTTGTTGGCAAACTCGCGCCAGAAACATTTACCGATCTGATTGTAGATATTTCTCTCTTTAGACCAGGCCCAGTTAAGAGCGACATGATTACGCCATTCTTATCGGCACGAGGCGGGTGGAGTTCGGCGCAAATAATTCACCCTGACTTATATGAAACCTTGCGCGAAACTGAGGGCGTGGTTGTATTTCACGAACAAGTCATTTGGATTATCTCCATCATGACCGGTGTATCTCTGGCACAAGCCGATGAGAAGCGCCGTGCATTGGGGGATAAGCAAGGCCAGCAAGAAGTATGCGATTGGTTTATCCCTGCTGCATTAACTCGAGGGTATACCCAAGAAATTGTTGCTGAAATCTGGGATGTTTTGCGCGCTTTCGCATCCTTTGGATTTTGCAAAGCACACGCTGCGGCTTTTGCGCTGCCCACATATCAGTCGGCATGGCTCAAGGCACATCATCCTGCCGCTTTTATCGCTGGCGTTCTTACGCATGATCCAGGGATGTACCCCAAACGACTTATTCTCGATGATGCTCGCCAGATGGGAGTAACGGTTTTACCAGTTGATATTAATTTATCTGGTGCGGCATATACCGTCGAACGTGTTGATCCATCTACTGCGCGAGTGCCGATGGCAGCTTTTGACGGAGCAAGTACGGGCAAATTACTCAAACTTCCTGATGCACGTGGTTATGCAATCCGAATGTCTCTGAGTGATTTATCGGGGATAAGTGCACGGGAAGTTGAAACAATTATTGAAGGTCAGCCCTATCTTGATGTATCTGATTTCTACGCACGTGCTGGCGCCTCATATCCAACAATCGAACGGCTGATTTTAATTGGTGCATTTGACGGCGTGCACAATATCGATGCTACGGAAATTAACCGACGTGACTTACTTTTACACCTGGGTGACTTACATAGATCTCCTACTCGCTCATTAGGGGGAGCCCAACTCAACTTTGGATTCGCTCCTCCGGCACTTATTTCTAGCGGGCTACCTGACTTAACCTCAGGGGAGAAGGTGGGCCACGAAGTAACTCATTTGGGGATGGAGGTCTCGCATCACATGCTTGAGTTTTATGCAGATTTTCTTAATGCAATCGGAGCGGTGCGATCATCGGATTTGTTGGCTCAACGCTCTGGTTCATCCGTCCTTGTCGCAGGAGTCAAAGTGGCCTTGCAGTCTCCACCAGTGCGCTCGGGCAAGCGAGTCATATTCCTGAGCCTTGATGATGGGTACGGTTGCAACGACGCGACATTCTTTAGCGATGCTCAACGCGATTATGCCGACGTGCTCTTTCACTCGCGCCTTTTTCTTGTTCGTGGGCACATTCGCCGTACTGGCCCGCGTGGAGTTTCTCTTCGAGCAACTGGGGCATGGGAATTGCGCTCTGCTTACGAAAAATGGTCCCTTAATCAAAGTACCCTCGTAAGGTGACTACAGCGACCATTCTCCATGTAGATATGGATGCCTTCTATGCCTCTGTAGCCGAGCGCGATGATCCATCGCTTAAGGGCAAGGCGGTAGTAGTTGGAGCAGGGACTCGAAGCGTGGTGCTTTCAGCAAATTATTTAGCACGTACATATGGAATTCATGCAGCGATGCCAGTGAGCAAAGCGCAGCGACTAGCACCACAAGCGTTATTCATTCCTCCGGATCATGCTCGCTATAGCGAAGTATCAGAGCACATCATGGAAATCTTTCATTCCTTCACTCCGCACGTTGAACCGATTTCTTTAGATGAAGCGTTCTTGGATGTCACTGGCTCGCTACGACTCATTGGTAATGGTCGTGAAATCGCAACAATGATTCGTGCGAAAGTTGAAGCACAAGAAGGTATTACATGTTCGGTTGGCATCGCCTCATCAAAATTCATTGCCAAACTTGCATCGGGCCATTGCAAACCCAATGGAATCCTTGAGATACCTGTTGACCGCGTTCTTAACTTTCTTCATCCACTTCCTGTTTCTGCAATTTGGGGTGTTGGCCCAAAGACTGCTGAAGCACTAGAGCGATTAGGTTTGCGCACTGTTGCAGAAGTTGCACATACTCCGCGGACAACTCTCATTCGTGCTCTTGGCGAGGCAACGGGAGCATCACTCTATGAATTAGCGTGGGGCCGCGACTATCGCGACGTTGTTACTGATGAACCAGATAAAAGTATTAGTGCAGCCGAAACCTTTGCTCGAGATATAGATGACCCCGAAATTCTTTTGCAGGAATTATTGCGACTTACCGAAAAGGCAACAGCGCGATTACGAGGACGTTCACTTTTTGCAAAAACTATTTCAATCAAAGTTAGGTATGCAGATTTCACAACAATTAGTCGCTCCAAAACTCTTCCACTTGCAATTGACAGCACTCACGAGACATACGATGTTGTAAAAACGCTTTTCCATTCCATCGCTCTCAATGGTGCGCGGCTTCGCTTAGTTGGAGTGAGTTTAGATAACCTACAAAGTGATGCCCCTGAGCAATTAATCTTGGGGGCCAGAGAGCGCGGATGGCGAGAGGCCGAGGGGGCAATTGATCGTGCCCAGGCGCGATTTGGGCGCCACAGCGTGCGTCCGGGCAGACTGGTGGATAAAGATCGCGAAACTGAGGGGCCAGAGTGAGAATTCACAGGTAATCAGGGTGCATTTGAGCGCAAGATGTTCTATTGTTGAATCCACTGAGTTACTGTTAGTTACCCCGAGGGTGAAAAGGAGCGCGAAATGCCACTTTCAGAGCATGAACGCGCTCTCCTTGCCCAAATGGAGGAAGCTTTTATCGCAGATGATCCACGTTTAGTCTCAACGCTCACCGGAACCCGCCTTTACCCAGGACGCAATCGACTCCTCGTAGGTATCGGGGCCCTATTTCTCGGCATTGCCACTCTTTTCGCAGGGCTGATAGCCAAAACAATCCCAGTAGGCATTTTGGGCTTTCTCATCTCATTGGCTGGCGTAACCCTGGCCATTTCCGCCCTGACCGGAGTGAGCGCTCTACGCGCCCCTAAATCTGGTTCACGCGGTAAATCTGGCAAACGTTCCATGAATTCACGCTTGGAAGATCGCTGGGAGCGTCGCAACTTCGATAAGTAGCTCCTTAGTTTTACCTTTGCCAGGGCCCTTGTGGGGCCCTTTTTTTATGCCCTTTCCTCCAATCTCCTCGTATCGGTGCGCGGCAGCGCGGGGGGAGAGAGTGGAGTCGTGGGGATTTATTTGGAGCAAGGTGGTTGAAAATGGAGGAAAATGGGGTAAAGTGGGGGATTAAGCAATAGTTACCCAGGGGAAGGGGAGGAAAAGGGATGTTTCTTGGTACCCACGAACCTCGCCTGGATGAGAAAGGTCGCTTGATTTTGCCGGCGAAATTTCGCGAAGAACTCTCACCTGGATTAGTTATTACAAAAGGACAAGAGCGTTGTCTCTATGTTTTCCCTTCTGCTGAATTCACAACAATTACTGAAACGCTAAGACAAGCGCCAGTCACTGCGA
>QYPT01000108.1 GCA_007280125.1 Streptomycetaceae bacterium
CATGGTGGACGTAGCTCAGCTGGTAGAGCACCCGGTTGTGGTCCGGGATGTCGCGGGTTCGAGCCCCGTCGTTCACCCCAAGTTTTTCCCTCTATTGAGGTATTTGATTGACAGGAGCACGCCATGGATATGACTTTCGATGTCATTGTTGAGATTCCCGCAGGTAGTCGAAATAAATATGAAGTCGACCATGAAACCGGCAAGATCCGTTTAGACCGCATGCTCTTCACCTCTACTCGCTATCCATGGGATTACGGATTTGTTGATGACACTCTCGGCCAAGATGGAGATCCATTAGACGCGCTAGTCATGTTGGATGAACCAACATTTCCTGGATGCGTTGTTAAATGCCGCGTTATCGGAATGTTCCGCATGACCGATGAAGCCGGTGGAGATGACAAGTTGCTCTGTGTGCCAGCTGGCGATGTTCGCAAAGAACATCTTCGCGAAATTACTGACGTGCCCGAATTTGATCGCCTTGAAATCAAGCACTTCTTTGAGGTCTATAAAGATTTAGAGCCAGGCAAAAGTGTTGAAGGTGCAATGTGGGTTGGGCGCGAAGAAGCTCAAGAGGAAATCCGCAATTCATATGCACGTTATGACGCAACGCCTCACTAGCCCTTTGGAATAACCTCTCCAGGGCATTTACTCAAGATCCCTGCAATGGCAACTTTCTCTGCACTCGTCATCCATATTCCATATTTTGCTTTGACTGCCACTTGCCTTGCCACGTATTTGCATCGATAACTCTTGAGCGGCGGTAACCATGTGGCTGCATCGCCATCACTCTTTTGAGAATTGAGGCGCCCCATCACTGCCAACAAATTCAATGGATCATTTGCAAAAGCGGTGCGCTTTTCAAGAGTCAATTTGAAGGCTCCCTTTTGCCAAGCATCTGAAAGGGCAACAACATGATCTATCTGAACATCCAAACTCGTACCAACTCCACGAGTAAATGGAACGGCGCTTCCCGAATACGGATCTCGTAAAATCCCAGATTCAACCATGCAATTGTGGGTCGCTGGCCGATAAACAACTGCAACTAAATCTCGAGTCAAAATATCATTTCGTGTATCGCACCCGTTATGGTCGACATCAGTCCATGCCGGGCCAAATTGTGCTCGGGAATAGCCCGTCTTGGGAGCTCGACCTTTGACCACAATTTGCTCTAGCACCTTGGATGCCGCGGTTTCGTGCTTCAAGGCAACCGCTGTGGAAGCAGGGGTACCTGTGAATAGTAGGATTGGGATCAGCAAGGGGCCAAAAACCCGCATCCGCATATGAGTCACGTAACATATGGTGGTGCCATGAGCGTGGCTAAACAAAGACCGCCACGCTGATAGGGTCTGACCCGCACGTTATGCAGTTCGGCGTTCTTAGCTCAGTTGGTAGAGCAGGTGACTCTTAATCACCGGGTCGGGGGTTCGAGTCCCTCAGGACGCACTTATAGGCAAGTCAGCTTAGGCGAAGTAAATTTCGCAAGCTTTCTCAAGCAAGTTCCCTTGTTACACAGAGTCCATGATGTGGCGATTGCCACGATCAAAGGTGAAGTAATTCCACAGCCAATCTGCAACGGTACCGATTCTATTTCGACCACCCATCAAATAGAACAAATGGAGGAATAACCACGTAGCCCAAGCTGGATACCCGGAGAAGTGAATTCTATTAACTTCCACCACTGCTTTATGACGGCCAATCGTCGCCATTGAACCTTTGTCTTTGTATCGAAATTCTTTCAGCTCAGTGCCTTTGATTTTCCGAAGAATTTGCGAAGCGACAAAGCGTCCTTGTTGCATCGCTACTGGCGCCACCATAGGTAGGAACTTTCCATCCGATCCCTTAGCGCCAGCAAGATCACCGATTCCCCAAATATTTGGATAGTTTGTTACTTCAAGTGAAGGATCGATTTTTAGACGATTGCCATCAAGAGGCAATGACAAATATTCCAGTGCCGGTGATCCTTTAACGCCCGCGGCCCAAATTGTGATCTCACTTGGAAAATCAGTGCCATCGCCGAGTGAAATCTTGCGAGGCTTAACTTGCTTAACCGATGTATTTACTAGGACTTTAACTCCAAGCTTTTCAAGAGAAACTTTTGTTCGCTCTGAAAGAATGGGAGAAAACATAGGAAGCAATCGAGGACCAGCTTCTATGAGGGAAATATCCATATGTCGTGCGGCGTGTTTTTGATCATTCATAAGTGGTCCACGAACTAATTCAGCCAGTGCGCCAGCCATCTCGACCCCGGTGGGTCCGCCTCCCACGACTGCGATTCCAAATCTGGTGTCATCTTCAAAACGACACAAATCCTCAAACCGGCGCATAACTTCGGCGCGAATCGTAAGCGCCTCATGCACTGATTTCATTCCTAGAGAAAACTCTTCCACACCTGGCGTCCCAAAATCTGCAGTTACCGAGCCGAGCGCAACAATCAAATGGTCAAACGGTAGGACTTCACTTGAATCTAGTTTCACAGTCCTATTTTTGTGGTCGATTTCTATCGGCGAACCCATTCTGAATTTTCCATCAAAGGCACGTAATGCGCCACGAATTGGATACGCAACATGGTCAGCCGCTAAACCTGCAGTAGCAACTTGGTAAAGTAGAGGAAGAAATGTTTGGAAATTGTGGCGATCAACGACCGTGATTTCGGCGGCCTTACCCAAGGCCCGTGCAGCAGCCATTCCGCCAAAGCCACCACCTAAAATCACAACGCGTGGTTTTGTCATCTCTATCCCTCATTTAGTATTGCAAGTTCGCTAATTCGTTTTCGATTCTACTGACTCTTCTACAATCACGCCCGATATAAATCCGATGACTAAATACCTCATCTCATTCAAAGATGAGGCACTAAGAAGATAATGAACTTGCCGCTTTTAGATGATGCGCTTCGCTGAGGCCCAAACGGCGCCATAACAAGTATGCAAATACAAGTATTACAGGAAGCATTAGATACCCAGCAACAAATCCTGCGTTATCAAAGACTATTGCCAGAACAAATGGTGACAATCCATATGAAAATGCGGTACCCATCATGTACCGGGAAATTCTGTAGGAGGGATCAGGAAATCCCTCTGAGACTTGAAAGACGCCTGAGACGAAAAGTGGAGAGCTACCAGCGCCAGCTAAAAATAGGCCAGCCATCGTCAATGAAGGGGATTTTGTAAAGCAAATAACTGCAACTCCAACAAAATAAAGGAGGATAGCCAGATGCATGATTCTTTTGACCCTAAGATTTAGAATTGCCAGTCCAATGCGGCATCCAGCAATCGATATGCTCAAAAGAGCCGATCCAAAAGCGCCCAATGCCACGCCTGCGCCTCGGCTGATTAATAAGTCGATTGCCCAAAAGCCAACCCCTATGTCAAGAAATGACATCATCAGTCCCAACAGGAATATTTTGTACTTAACGCCTTGATCTGTGGAGTTGGTAATTACCGTGCTCGCCTTTACAGGAGCAACGATAAATTTAACTCGCCAAATCATAAACAGAGATATCGGCGATAAAAGTACTGCACCGATAAAGATCGGTAACCTCCAACCTAAGTCTGCGTGGAGGGATGCACTCATAAAGAAGATTGCGCTGGCACCTACAGCCGCTTGGATTCCACTCTGAATAAAGATTCTACGTAGTGAAGGTTTATAGTCGTGAGAAATTTCTGCCAAACTTATTGCATTTACAATTGTTTGCGAGAGAGCAGCAATTCCACAGCTCGGGATAGTGATCCAAATGGACTGACCAAGAAGAAGTCCCAAAGAGCCTACTAATATGACAAGAACCGATAAGCGCATCACAATCTCACGACTGAGTTTCTCCACAAGTCGACCTGCAAAAAGAGCGCCGAGGACTGCGCCAAGGCCAGTTGAAATACTATGGAAACTCGCCAACGTACGGCTGATTCCAAAATCAATTCTGATGAGCGGTATCGCAGTGCCCGCTGCCCAGAGCAGATAGGAACCAAATGCAGCTTGAACCATTAGCGCTTGAAAAGTATTTGGACGACGCATGAGGACACTCACGATAGCGGGGTAAGTCGCAGCGCAGCCACTTGTGCTTAGTGTTACTTCAAGAATCCTCTCACCGAAGCCAGAGAGTCACGATCAATCAAGCGCGATTCGGTATCGCAACCCTTCCCCTCCACCAGATATCTCTGTTTTAGTGAATTGCTCGAAAAGAACACCACCATTCTTGAGAATCACTTGTTGCGAAGCAAAATTATCTAAATTCGTTGTGACTTCGACGAAAGGCATATTTAATGGCTCAATTTCAATCAGTACCTGGCGCAGTGCTTCTGTGGCATAACCCAGTCCCCGCTTCCAAGGAAAGACTCCATATCCAATATGACCGAGGCAATGCGGTGGAAGTTTGGTACTCCCCTTCTTCCATCGGAAATTAATCGTTCCACAAACTTCGCCATCCCACATCCACCGATAAAAACTCGGCAAGCGCGGAACGAATGCACCATTTGGTAATTTAATATCGCCGGCAACGCCCTCTGGGTCATCAAGTCTTGCAAAGAAGGCTGGGACATCTTTTACCACTTCATCGAGATCTTCAATTTCGCTCTTGTAAAAAGTTTCTTCAGGAATGGAGGATAACCGAACTAAAGCCGAACGATAGCTTTCGAAGTATTGGGCTTCGGGTTTAGTAAGAAGCAATTTTGATTACTTCTTCTTGTAACCAGCTGGACACTTTGGTTTTGCGCCAGAAACCTTCTTGCTTTTCTTAGCTTTAACACACGTAATAGTTGTGCGTGAATTAGCTAATTGTTCTAAGTTAGTTATTGTTACCTGAAATTCCCCTGTTTCTTCATCAGCATAACTGTCCATCGCATCCAAATCTGACGTTGCGCTAAGCATGCTTGCATCAATGACTCGTCGCACCTCGTTATAGTCCTTCAAGATAATGTCAATATTCAAAAGTATGTAAGAGTCAACAGAATGTTTTTTCTTAACTGCCATGATCCGCGCATATTCGGCATCAAAGATCGGGTTGTATTTACCTTGGATGAAGGCAACTTGGTCAACTCTAGAAATCGCAGTCGGTGCCGTAGGCGATGGAGTTGGATCTTCAGCAAATACGGGATTGGTATTGCCAAGAAGTAGGGAAATAACAACCGCGAGAAAAGCGCTACGTATTTTCATATCTCAAGATTAGTATTCGAAAGAAGGCTCAATCAGCTATTCAGGCGTCGAGTGACGGATAACACCCCCTCATTTCCACTACTTTCTTCTAATCTGAGATTCCAAACTAGAGTCAGGGGATGAGAAGAGATACCTGGCACCGGTATGCCCATATCCCAACCCCTATCTATCTTCTTTCCCTCATCGTTGCGATGCCGTGGATTAGACATAGTTCTGACCCTAAATGGATTCTTGTCCACCTTCTCCTTTTGGGGGCAATCACAAACTTAATTTTCGTATGGAGTTCTCATTTCACTTTCACCATGTTGCGCTTACCTGCAGATTCCGACCGAAAGCCATATTTGATCCGAGTCATTTTTCTAAATGTTGGAGTCGTTTTAATTATCATGGGAAAGATTCAGGAATTCAAATTCCTCATGGCCGTAGGGGCCGTATTAGTCGTAATTAGCGCAAGCCTTCACGCTCAATCACTCTTTAGGCATATGTCTAAAGCACTGCCATCTCGCTTCAAGAGAATTCCTCGCTTCTATATCGTTAGTGCGCTCTTCCTGGTTCTTGGAGGAACCTTAGGAGGATTTCTCTCACAAGGGTTAAAAGGCGAAACTAAATATCAACTCCTATTTGCACATTACTCAGCGAATATCTTCGGTTGGATTGGCATCACCGTAGCAGGGACGCTCATTACTTTAATTCCTACAATGTTACGAACTCAATTGCCAGAGCTTGCAGAGAAGCGAGGCTACAAGTCTTTTCCCTGGCTGATTCTCTCGACACTGATCATGATGTTAGGCGCGCTGTCAGATCGGCGAATGCTCTCTGCTGGGGCAGTTGTTTTATACATGGGCGCCTGGCTCTACCTACTATCGCCGCACTTTCCATTACTCCTTAAGAGAAAAAATCCTTTCTCAATTCTTAGTACTTTTTCTTCCAATGCTTGGCTACTAGTCTCAATGGTAAGTCTTGCAATTGACCTAACTACAGAGACTTCATGGAAAATAATAAATCATCACGCCGAATCCCTAATCTTTATGTTAGGAATTGGTTTTGCCTTGCAGATAGGGCTTGGGGCACTTTCATATTTGATCACGGTAGTGCTCGGCGGAGGTCCCGAAAATGCGCGTAAGAATGTGGCAGTTTCGGAGCGTTTCAAATCTTTCCGACTCATATCCCTTAATGCGGGTCTCGCTTTTCTGATAATAGATCCATCTCGATCAATATTCTTACTAGGTGGGCTGCTCATCGGACTATCTCTCGTCGTAAATCTTCTTCTATTAGGTTCTCTGCGCCCTGCCAAACGTTCTTAGTATCTCAATCCGCAACTCGGGCGGGGAGTTTTAATCTGAGAGCAAAGAAGCTCACAGTCGCTAGACCTATTACCAAGCCTGCGATCCAGACCCATTCCAAGCCTGCACCTAGCAAAGTTCCTGCCACCATCGGCCCAATAATTGCCGCAATCTGCCAGCTGTTCGCTGATGCTGAGTTGTATCGGCCGCGTAAATGGATAGGTGCCAACTGATTCACTATCGATGGCATAACTGGTGACCAAACCATCTCGCCCATCGCAAATATCAATTGGCAGATGATGATCATTAAAATTGCCAAACCTGAAATCAAACCTGATAACGCAAGGGCAACCCATGCTCCAAGCCATAGTAAGGCAGCAAGAGCAATTGATTTTGCTCTATCGAATTTCTGAAGTTTCTTAACTACCCATAGTTGAAAGAGCGCGATAAAGATTGTATTGGCTGCATAAGCCCACGCTATATTTGAAGGCTTAACATGCGCAACCAGCGTGGCAAAAGAGGCAAATCCTACTTCTAATTGTGCGTATCCTAATAAAGTCGTGGCAGTTGCAACAATCCACACCTTAACAAAGACACGATCTTGCAACACTTCAGACCATCCACCAGAGCGCTCGGAGTTTTCTTTTCTTTCTTGCTTACTTCGCCTCCCAACATCTCTGAGGAATAGCGCAACTATCAGATAGACGAAATAGGAGATTCCATCACCGCGGAATAACCATTCGAAAGTGTGTGGCTCGGTTAGAGAAACGAAAGCTGAAGAAATGATTCCGCCAATGCCAATGCCAAGGTTGAGCAAAGCAAATTGAGAACCGAAATATCGTTCCCTTTGTGTATCCGTTGTTAACTCAGTTGCGATTGCGCTTTGGCTTGGCCACATTGCGGATTGTCCGATTGCACAAATCGACATGACCAAGAAACCGCGGCTAGCTGTATGGACTGTCGACTGTTCAAAATAGCCAATTCCGGAGACCACAAGTGATACGAGCAGAACAGGCTTGGGTCCCCAATGGTCAATGAGATTGCCAATTAATGGAGAGACAGATAGGGACACAAGGGCACCGAAGCCAACAATTACACCTGTAATTGCCGAACTAATCCCACGAACATTATGAAGATAGACGAACAAATAGGGCAAAACTAAACCATTGCCAATTGCGGATAAGAGCACTCCCATTAATAAAACTCTTGCCTGGAATGAAAGATGTACAGGAGTCTTTTTTGTTCCAGGCATTCGCTAAGTTTACTGCCTCTAGCGGGTTACTCGTTGGGGTATTTGACGCCCGTTTGAGAACGAATATCGTCCATTACTTTCATAATGGCGACAGTCTCACCGACAGACATAATGGGGCTTTCCTTAAGTCCAGCGCTAATACACTCTTCGACATGAATTGCTTGGTATTGCATACCGCGACCTTCAATCTTCTCTTCATAACGAAAGAGAACATTGTTATCCACGTCGAAAACAGTAAACGGAACCTGCTCGTAGAAAGAGCGTTCAATTTCAATGCGACCTTTTGTGCCATGAATCGTCGCTGAAACTGGCCCCGCAGTGACCATGCTTGTTTCCAAGATTGCATGACTTCCGTCTTGATACTCAAAAATCATAGAAGTTATTTCGTCTACTCCTCGATCGCTTAAAGTCGCTTTCCCTGTGACGGCTTTTGGTAAGCCGAGAACGCGAACGGCAAAAGAGATTGGATAAATTCCTAGATCTAGCAGTGCACCCCCGCCGAGTTCGGGATCGGAAAGACGAGGAGCTTTAGTAACCGGCAGGTATTGGCTGTGATCCCCATAGACAATACGAGGTTTGCCAATCATCCCATGGCTTATGACTGTAAAAACCTCAACCATCGTGGGCAAGAAGCGAGTCCACATTGCTTCCATTACAAAGACGCCTTTGCGCTTTGCGGCTTCGGCAATAGCAATTGCTTGCTTGGCATTGAGAGTGAAGGGTTTCTCCATAAGGAGGTGCTTGCCGGCTTCGATAACAAGAAGTGCATCACGTTCGTGGAAATTCTGAGTAGTAGAGACATAGACGATATCTACTTCAGGGTCAGCAACAAGTGCTGCATAGTTTTCGTGCCGATTGGGAATACCGAATGTATCGGCAAATGCATTGGTGCGGGCAAGGTCACGAGTCGCAACGGCCTGAATCTTCAATCCTGCGATCTGAAAATCCGTTGCAACTGTGGGCGCGATGCCCCCTGCCCCAAGAAATCCCCAACGAAGTTCTTTAGTCATGAATGCGCCTTTCTCTAGTGCACGCCAATCAAGCGTTCTGAGGGAATCCCAGATTTATGCCACCATGACTTGGGTCAAGCCAGCGACTAGTGATTGCTTTGCCTTGAGTGTAAAAGTGAACACCTTCAGCGCCATGAGCTTTGGTGTCGCCCATGAGTGAGTTCTTCCATCCGCCGAATGAGAAGTATGCAACTGGAACTGGAATGGGAACGTTAATACCAATCATTCCCACTTCAATTTCCTGTTGGAAACGACGAGCAGCGCCACCATCATTGGTGAATATGGCAGTTCCATTACCAAATGCTCCACTATTAATGAGAGCAACGCCTGCTTCGTAGGACTTCACGCGCACGATTGAGAGAACTGGTCCAAAAATTTCATCGGTATAAACCTTTGATGTCGTTGGAACATTATCAATAAGGGTAGGTCCAAGCCAGAAGCCATTGGAATCCCCATCAATTTTAGTATCGCGACCATCTACAACCACCGTTGCACCATCTGCTTTAGCGATATCGATGTATGAAGCAACTTTGTCACGATGGACTTTAGTAACAAGCGGTCCCATGTCACACGATCTGCGTCCATCTCCAACTTTTAAAGTCTTCATGCGAGAAACAATTTTTTCGATGAGAGCATCAGCAACTGGCTCAACTGCGACAACAACGGAAATTGCCATACAGCGCTCTCCTGCAGATCCAAATCCTGCGTTGATAGCGGAGTCAGCTACAAGTTCGAGGTCTGCATCGGGCAAGACCAACATGTGGTTCTTTGCTCCACCAAGGGCTTGAACACGCTTTCCTGATTTTGCTCCAGTTTCATAAACATACTGCGCGATTGGAGTAGACCCAACGAAAGAAATTGCTTTCACATCAGGGTGCGTTAACAACCCATCTACGGATTCTTTATCGCCATGAAGTACGTTAAATACGCCATCCGGAAGGCCTGCTTCTTTGAGCAAAGCAGCCATCCACATTGCAGATGATGGATCCTTCTCGCTTGGCTTAAGCACTACGGTGTTTCCTGCTGCAAGCGCAATCGGGAAAAACCACATTGGAACCATTGCAGGGAAATTAAATGGGCTAATAATTCCAACTACTCCCAGCGCCTGACGTGTTGAATAAACATCCACTCCAGTTGAAACATTCTCAGAGTACTCGCCCTTCATCATGTGCGGCATGCTGGTGGCGAATTCAACAACTTCTTGTCCGCGAGTGACTTCTCCCAAAGCATCAGAAAGAACTTTTCCGTGCTCTGAAGTAATGATTGCAGCGAGTTCGCCTTTACGTGCGTTTAGGAGTTCGCGGAAAGCAAAAATAACCTGCTGGCGGCGGCCCAATGAAAGATCGCGCCAAGCTGGAAATGCAGCCTTAGCACTTGCTACTGCCTTGTTGATCTCGGGACCATTTGCAAGAGATACAAGTTTAGTCTCGACACCAAGTGCTGGGTCATAAACAGGTGCAGTGCGGCCCGAAGTGCCTACGAACTCTGCTCCATCAATCCAATGGTGAACTACTGGCACATTACTCATTAGGAGATACCCACTACATCTACTACGAAGATCAAAGTTTCGTTGGCGCCAATTGGTCCGCCGCCCGCTGCCCCGTAACCTAAATCTGGAGGAATTACCAAGAGTCGACGCCCGCCAACTTTCATTCCGGGAATACCCTTTTGCCATCCTTCAATTACATTTGCAAGTGGAAATGTTGCTGGACTTCCTGATGACCACGATGACTCAACAACTTTTCCAGTTGACCAAGCCATGAGCGTGTAATGCACTGTCATTGTTGATGTCGCAACAGCTGCGGTGCCGCTACCTTCGATGATGTCTTTCGTGACAAGAGTTGTTGGTGGCGTGCCACTAGGTGCCGAAATTGTTGGTGCAGAACCAGCTGCCCCTGTTACTTCAGGAATATTAGATCCAGAATCGCTCACGCTCTTACCTCCGCAGGAGCTCAATAAAACGGCAGCAATCATGAGTCCGATAGTTAAAGGCGCTTTAAAGGTTCTCCCATGACGTGCCAGCATTATTACTCCAATAGATAGATGAATTGAATAGGTAGAGAATACCTACTGAGCGCAGTGCTCAGTTACACCGCCACGAGCCTGACTTATTGCCTAACCGTAAGAAGTGCCATGAAATCGCTGACGGCTGTCGCCTCCAAGGCTGGCCGATCCAAGGTGAGGGCGAGAATTTTGGTCTGTTGGTCTACCTCATAAACCCTGGCCAAGTTCTTCTTAAATTTTTCAAAAAGCAGGGGAATTCCATCAGTTCTGCGGCGCGCATGGCCAATCGGATATTCCACGACAACTTCATCCAATGATGAACCATCCGTGAATTTCACAGTCAGTGCGTTTGCTATCGATCGCTTAGATGCATCGTGATAGTCGAGTGTGAATTGCGGGTCTTCAATGCAATGGATTTTCTTGCGAAGTTCATCAATTCGTAAATCAGCAGCAACATCATCCTCATAATCTTTGGCGGTCAGTCGACCAAAAATTAATGGGATTGCAACCATGTACTGGATGCAGTGATCGCGGTCTGCAGGATTATTCAGTGGGCCTTGCTTATCAATGATTCGGATACATGCTTCATGTGTGCGAATAGTGACTGACTCAATATCCTCGATCGATTTGCCCGACTGAGTGAGCAATCCCTGGATTGTCATAGCTGCTTCGACCGCGGTCTGCGAATGAAACTCTGCAGGGAAAGAGATCTTAAAGAGAATATTCTCCATTACATATGAACCATACGGACGCTGAAAAGTAAAAGGATTCCCTTTAAAGGAAACATCATAGAAACCCCAAGTTTTGGCTGTTAAAGCAGATGGATAACCCATCTCCCCTGCTTTGGCCATCAAAGCTAAGCGCACGCCTCTTGATGTCGCATCTCCGGCCGCCCACGATTTTCTTGAACCAGCGTTTGGAAAATGGCGATAAGTGCGAAGTGCTTGCCCATCAACCCACGCCAGAGAAACAGCGTTGAGAACTTGTTGGCGGGTTAAGCCCATCATTTGGGCGACGACAGCAGTGGAAGCAACTTTCACCAAGAGAACATGGTCTAGTCCCACTTTGTTAAATGAATTCTCTAGCGCGATACAACCTTGAATTTCATGTGCCTTCACCATCGCTTGTAATACATCCACCATCAACAACGGCTTCTGACCAGGAATTGGATTGCGTGAAAGCCAATCGGCCGTAGCGAGAATCGCACCTAAATTATCTGAAGGATGGCCCCACTCTGCGGCCAACCACGTATCGTTGAAATCTAACCATCGAATCATCGCGCCAATATTGAAGGCACCTTGCACTGGATCAAGTACAAAACTCGTACCTGGAACTCGAACACCATTCTCCACCGTTGTGCCTGGAACTAAAGGACCAAGAAGCTTCGTGCACGCTTCATAATCAAGTGCTTCAAGGCCGCAACCAATGGTGTCAAGCAAACAGTGCCATGCAGTCTCAATCGCTAAATCAGAAGTGACTTCATACTTTTCGACATAATCCACAATGTCAACAATTACTTGATCAAAAACTTGAGATGACACTCAGCTACACCTATCGCTTCTCTATTGGAACAAATGGCAAATCTTCTGGACCGGTATAAATTGCACTTGGGCGAATGATTTTATTGTCATCTCTTTGCTCGATGACATGAGCTGACCAACCCGCTGTTCGAGCCATCACGAAGATCGGAGTAAAGAAAGAGGTTGGAATGCCCATCTCTTTGTAAGCCACTGCGGAAAACCAATCAAGATTTGGAAACATCTTCTTTGCATCCCACATAACGGACTCAATGCGCTCGGCAATATCAAAAAGCTTCGTGGATCCTGCTTCCTCACTCAAGTCATGGGCAATCTTCTTGATAATCGAATTCCGAGGATCTGAAATTGTGTAGACAGGGTGTCCGAAACCGATGATGACTTCCTTGTTGGCAACTCTCTCTCGGATATCTTTTTCTGCTGCATCTGGCGTCGAATAGCGCTCTTGAATCACAAGTGCGATTTCATTCGCGCCACCGTGTTTTATCCCGCGCAACGCACCTATAGCGCCCGTGATACACGAAAAAATATCTGACCCAGTGCCAGCGATTACCCGTGCAGTGAAAGTAGAAGCATTAAATTCATGTTCAGCGTACAAAATTAAGGATGCATGCATTGCCCTCTCCCACTGCGGGGATGCCTTCTTTTCGTGCAATAGGTGGAGAAAATGACCGCCAATAGAGGTTTCTTCAGTCAGAAGACTAATTCTCTTGTTGTTGTGGCTGAAGTGATGCCAATACAAAAGCATGGATGGCAGACACGCCAACAACTTATCGGCAATTTCGCGGACTTGGGTTGCATCATGTTCTGCACTTTCAGGGCTTTCGCTACCAAGGGCAGATACCCCCGTGCGCAAAACATCCATAGGGTGAGTTGTCGCAGGTAAGGCCTCTAAAATTACTTTGACTGAAGCAGAAAGATCACGAAGAGATGCAAGTTTTTTCTTATACGCGATAAGTTGAGATTGATTCGGCAAAGTGCCATATATAAGCAAATGAGCAACTTCTTCGAATTCACAATTGGTAGCCAAGTCTGCGATGTCGTACCCACGATAGTGAAGGTCGTTGCCGGATTTGCCGACAGAACAAAGGGCTGTGCTACCAGCCGCAACTCCAGAGAGAGCTACAGACTTCTTAGGTTTAAAAGCTACCGCATCGTTATCGCTCATAGAATCCCTATTCGCTACCTTCGCGAAACTTATCTAGTGACTTCTCAAATTCGTAATAATTGATTCGCTCATACAATTCTTCTCGCGTTTGCATGGTTGGCAATGCAGCCTTTTGGGATCCATCCGTGCGAATTGTGTGGAAAACGTTCTCTGCAGCTTTATTCATTGCGCGAAAAGCCGACAACGGATAAAGAACGATCGAAACTCCTGCACTCCCTAGCTCTTCTGTAGTGAACAGCGGAGTCATTCCAAATTCTGTGATGTTTGCTAGCACGGGCACTTTGACTGCAGAAGTAAATTTCTTGTACATCTCCAAATCGGTTATCGCTTCAGGAAAGATTGCATCGGCGCCGGCTTCTACATATGCCTGAGCTCGATCAATTGCGGCGTCTAAGCCTTCAATTGCTAGCGAATCGGTTCGCGCCATAATCATAAAGCTTGAATCAGTACGTGCGTAAACAGCTGCCTTAATGCGGTCAACCATTTCTGCTTTGCTGACTACCTCTTTATTTGGACGATGTCCGCAACGCTTGCTCGAAATTTGATCTTCAATATGCATGCCGGCGGCGCCGGCTTTAATTAGAGACGAGACCGTACGCGCAATATTAAATGCTGAAGAGCCAAATCCGGTGTCGGCATCAACAAGTAAGGGCAAATCGCAGACATCAGTAATTCTTCGCACATCGATTAATACATCCTCCAAAGTGGTGATTCCAAGATCTGGTACACCAAGGGAACCTGCTGCTACACCGCCGCCAGAAAGATAAATCGCACGAAAACCTTCACGCTTGGCAAGTAGGGCGTGGTTGGCGTTGATAGTTCCGACAATTTGCAAAGGAAATTCAGCTTTAAAGGCGCCTCTTAAACGAGCGCCAGGGGTCTCGAAGTTCACTTTAACATCTTAGAGCAGGTGGTTCGCTTTTACACTTCCCGCGCTAAGGTGAGAACAATGAACAGCGTTGTAGCAGATCCGACAGTGCCTATTGGGGGTCGATGGGCAATAGCGCTGGTTCCGTCATTGTGGCTGTTTCCTATTTTCATCTTCGTCACGCCGATAATCGAACCAGCAACACCAAATCGTCAAAGCTTCTTAGATTGGACTATTGCCTCCTCCCTGAGTTTGATCCCACCCCTTTTTATTGTTTATATTGCACACTTAACTTATTTCAAGAATCGTGCAATGCGCCCAAGACCAGGTTACTCAGTCATTATTTTGGGCCTGTTGGCTGGAGCAGCAAAAGGTGCGACTCTTTCAACTTTAGCTTCAATGTTGGATTTACTGCCCTCATCGGAAAATCACGATCTCATCTTCCGAACAATTAATGCGGCCCTCATCGGCGCACTCTTTTTCCCTCTCATGTCACTGTTCTGGGCAACGAGAGAAAGATTCATCACCAAGAGAGCAAACATCACTCAAGAGATCTCGAATCTCATTTCAGGCATTCAAGCAAGTGCTGAAGTCACCAAAATTCTTCGCGGGTCAGTGATTAGCAAAACCGACAACGCGATCTCAGAAATACTTTCAACGACGAAAAACTATTTTAATCAAATATCAAGCTTTTCAACTGAAAAACAATGGGCGGGATTGGCGGAACATTTACGCACCTCAGCAACGGAAACTGTTAGCCCGCTGAGCCATGCGCTTAACTTGAGCGACATTGATAAAACGGAAACTGAATCTCACCAACCTTGGTACTCAAACCTTTCGGTGGACTTCAGACCAACGATTCCTTGGATTGTTGCATTGTTTGCCGTCACCAGCTTTAAGGGGATCATTGATACTCTTGGCCTACGCGTTGGTTCTGTAGCTTTCATAACGCGAATCGTGCTACTTGCACCTATTTTCTATTTTGCGAACTTCTTATTATCTCGATTTAAATCAGCAAAAGGTGGTTATGTAACCCTTGCACTTTTCTTAGCTTCTTTGTCGCTGACTATTTTCAATTCCGAAGTTTCCAAGCTAATTGGCCATCCAATAACTTTCGCACAAAATGTCGTGGGCTTCCTCTGGATATTCTTTCTTGCGGTAGTGACAGAGGCAATCAATTCCCAATTGCGTTTTCAAAACAAGAGGTTCGTCCTGCTTACTGAAATTGTTGATCAGAAGAGGATTGATGCGGCAATTGCACGGCGTGAAGAAATCCTAATTAGTCGCCAAATAGCCAGGTATCTACATGGCTCATTGCAGTCAACTTTTATGGGGTCAGCTTTGGCAATCGAGAAAGCTGGCTTAGGTGGCGATGAAAAATTACTTAAACAAGAAATTGTGAAGGCTTATGAGAAATTGATGATGCCAAGTGATGATTACTTTACGCGCCCGGTTACTAATTTTGATGAAGAATTGGCATTAGTTATTTCTAAATGGATTGGAATGGTTTCAATTTTAAGTGAAGTCAACTTGCCAGAGCGAAATCTCCATTCAGAACTTATTCGTGAATTAGGCGATGCGATCAATGAAGCAATTGCCAACGCGTTTCGTCACGGACGCGCTAGTGAAGTAAGAATAAATGTTGCATCGGATAGACCTGGTCATCTACTTTTGACAATCGATGACAATGGCACCGGACCGACTTTAGGCAATCCCGGTTTTGGATCAGACATCTACGACTCGTTGGTCGGGGCCTCATGGTTTTTGAAGAAATCAGAAATCATGTCAGGAGCAGTTTTGCACATGGAAGTTTTGTACTAGAGCTCTTCCATTTTATTGCGGCTTAGAACGAACTAGCGGCCCTAGGAATCATTGGAGATGTCGATTTCATAGGTAAATAATCTGTGAATGGGGTTGCATGAATAATCCCAGATAGGCCTGTGATCGAGCCCGAACTCTTGCACACAAGGAGCATGGGGTCATCAAAATTTGAGTGGAAATCCAATTGCCCTAGAGGGTTAACATTAATTCCACTCCAGCGAACATAATCTTCGCCATCTATTCCGAATACAACTGAACGATCAGCATCGAAATCTTTCTTGTATTGGAAATAGCAAGAAACGGCGGGTGCATTTAGAACAGTTGGTTTCTTCCAAACACCGGATATATGGGCATCAAGTTCATAAAAACCCAATGGCATATCATTTGGGTAGATAGTGGCAAGTACAACTGCTTTCAAATCAGCACTCGCGTTTACGATTGCAGCTGTCTCTAAATCACGAGGTGGAACAACTTTGAAGTAGACATTTTGAGTGGCGTCCCCCGCTGGTCCGACTGCACCAACAGCACCTCGTGATCCGGCTAATCCTCGTGCGCCAAGTTCTAGAGATGATGTGCCATTGGGGCATTTCATGGTTCCGGTATATGTCACCACTTTTGTCTTTGTATTCGCGCAAAATAAATAGCCTGTCTCAGGAGTATTCGTGACTCCGATTCCATATGCCGCAGCCCCGCTAAGCACCATTCCAAGAGTTAAACCGATTATAAATTTTGCCTGTTGAAAGGATTTCCTCATTGTTCTCCTCCTTCTTGCAGGTTTATTCTCTTTTCAAGTGCCGGGACAACATTCCACAGAGCCAACATCTGATTATATCTAGCCACCTCTAGAGAATCAGGTAAGGCGCCTGTTCGGATGGCACGAATCATGAGATTGCGCGGGGTGTGCTCGTCGCCCACAAATTCGATTACTTCAGTCCTATAGCCAGAGAGTTTCAGAATCTGTACACGCAGGGCATCCGTAATCAGGTCACCCAACCGTTCTTTCATCAATCCATGCCTTGCAAGCAATTGCCAAGGCTCTGGAATTGTTTGCATTTGAACTTGCAGGTCATGATGGCAACATGGCGCGATAAGCAAGAGCTTGGCTTCATTGTTAATCGCCCAGGCGATGGCGTCATCAGTTGCCGTGTCACAAGCATGCAATGCAATTACAACATCTGCGCCATTAAGTGTCGTCTTCGAAATCTCCTCGGCTCGAAACTCAATGGACGAGTTAACTCCTAAATTGCTAGCGATTGCCTGGTTTCGAATTCTCGACTCTTCTCGCACATCTATGCCCACTACGTGAATCGGCAACCCCAACTTACGTAAATATTGATGTGCTGCGAAAGTCAGATACGCGTGACCGCATCCTAAATCCACTATCGACAAAGGTTGTTGGGGCGTGGGCGCTTTAATGTGCCCAGCATCGATCGCACTTTCTAACGCAGGTGCAAGTAAACGCAAAAATTCTTCCACTTGACGATATTTATCTTGGCGTGAGGGCTTAACTTGCCCATTGTGATCAGCAATTCCTACCTCTTTAAGAAAAGGATCGCTCTGGTCCAAAAGTCGAGATTTGATTTTATCGTGATTGAGCTCCTGCTTATGTTCTCCCATTTCACGATGGATTAAAGGTTGATCTTTCTTTGTGATTCTTATTGACATCGAACCTGATACATGTTCAACCAAAATGTTCGCGTATCCACTAGAAAGCAAGGCCACTCCATCAAATTGTGCTGGATCAATATTCGATGTCGTCATTTGCCGACCATCATTTTCCATCAACTGCAAGACAATGCGATCTTTAAGTTGTACCGGTCGAATATCTATTCGCACGGCACGCGTTTGCATATTGCGTCTGCGCCCAGACAACACAACGCGCACGAGAGAGTCTGTATCCGCAATTAATGAATGCGCCTCGGAGATCGCCTCATCAAGTGTCAATTCCATGGGAATTCAAACATCATTTTCAAACCACCTAAATCACTTTTGCTGAGTGAGACAGATCCAGCATGTTCGCGCACGATAGCGAAAATGATACTCATTCCTAATCCCGAACCACCGTTTTCCCTCGAGCGTGACCGATCGAAACGTTCAAAGCCTTGGATTCCATCTTTATAGGCTGACTCAGGTAAACCAGGGCCTCCATCTTCAATCGTGATATGTAATGAGCGTTTATCTTGCCTCAAAGAAATATTGACTGGAACATCAGGATGCGTATGTCGGGCGATATTTCCCAAAGCATTACTAAATAGTCGAGCAAGGTGGGCTTCTGACCCAGAAATTTTGCATCCTGGGTCAATAGCAATAGTGAGGACACGGTTCGGGTTGAGTGTTTCAAAATCTATTGCGTGTGACTCTAGAAGCTTTGAAATCTCCACCGCATCTACGTCACGAATTGGGACCTGCCCAAATTCAGCCAAGAAAAGGATGTCCTGAATCAAGGATTCCATTCTCAAAATTTCCGACTGCACCCTTGTATACGCCAAAGCGCGTTGATTGGGGTCGGTCATTACCGAACCTGAAAGGAGCTCCACATATCCTTTAATCACTGTAAGCGGGGTGCGGAGTTCATGCGATGCATCTCCCATGAATTCTTGCATGCGGATACCTGCTTCTTCTTCCAAATGTGTAGCATGTTGCAAAGTAGCCACCATTCGATTCAGTGCACGTGTTAATTGATCCACTTCCGAATTGCCGTAGGAGACTGGTAACTCACGTGATGGCAATCCTTCTGAAATTAATGTTGCCGCGTCAATGAGAAGTTCGATTTTCTTTATATCCTTGCGCACTAAAAGCCAAGTAGAGATTCCCGCAACAATTAGTGCAAGGAAGATATAGATAAGCAACCGCAAAATATCAGACCTTAAACGAGCATCTACATCTTTGAGTGAAGCAGAGAGAACTAGATACTCTCCATTGCCTAAAGTTACAGTTTCAATCCTGTAGGAATCTAACCCTAAGACAGTTTGGGGTTTTAAAGTGCTCGCCCTAACCAATTTTGGAGTTGGATTAGGAACTACAGACAATTTGGATTCATTTAAAACGGTTCCAGTACCATCGCTCGAGTAGAAAACCAACGTGAGGGCTACATTGCTCTGTTGAACCGAATACAGCGCCTGCGATAGGGCATCGTTCGAATTTCCTTTAATTGATGAGACCACACTCGCCATCGACTGATCAATCATCGAAATCGCGGAGTCCCTAGTCGAAGTTATAGCAACCGCTCCAATAATTAGCGCACTGATTGTTGTAACCGAAGCGGTAACAATTGCTATTCGCGAACGGAGTTTCATGCAGTTTTCTTAGGCTCAACTATTTGAAACCCAACACCTCTAATGGTCTTAATGCCTTCAAAGCCATCTTTATGAAACTTCTTGCGTAAATATGAAATATAAGTATCCACCACACTTGAATCTGTCTCGAAATCAATTTCCCAGACCGCGCTAAGAAGACTGGACTTACTGATAACCCGTCCTTTGTTTTCTAGAAGATGTTGCAGCAACTTAAATTCTGTCTTAGATAGCTCGACAACATCTGCGTTGAAAAGGACTTCATAAGATTCTTCATTGAGAGAAATTGGCCCGCAGGAAAGTAGTGATGTTCCTGGAACTTGAGGTTTAACTCTGCGAAGGATGGCGTGAACTCTCAGAATAAGCTCTTCAAGGCCAAAGGGTTTGGTTACGTAATCGTCAGCACCTAGGCGCAATCCTTTAGAAACATCGTGCTTGTCACCTCGCGCAGTCAACATGATCGCCGGAGTTGTATCTCCGGATTCACGCAATCTTTCAAGTAATTCAAATCCGTCCATCAAAGGCATATTGATGTCGATGATCAACAAATCGGGTGAATGTTTCCGAAGTAATGTCAGCGCACTCATGCCATCTTTGGCATCGACGGTCTCAAAATTGCTCAGGCGCAAGGCATCCGTCAGAAGGTCGCGTACTCCTGCCTCGTCGTCTACGATCATAATTAACCCGTTTATCATCAACACCTCCCTGATGAGAGCGTATATCGAGATAGGAATTCTGGGGTGGGGTTGGGAATTCCCGCAAGGATTCAGGCCGGTTTTCACAGAAAAAGCACAAGATTACAGGCCAATATCAGCACATAGACCAAGAGCCATAAATAACACATTGGAGAGAATAATGAAGAAGAGAAACCTGCTCACCATCTCAATAGTGAGCGCAGCCCTTGTTATGGGGTCGACATCGTCAGCTTCGGCTGATGTAAGTCCATCACCAAGCCCTAGTACGCCAGCGATAGTGATTGCTCCACCTACAAGTGCGGCCACCGGGACTCTTGCTCAGCGCCAAGCTGCATACCAAGCAGCGCTTATTAAATACCAGGCCGATCTAGTGAAATACCAAGCAGCAATGGTTATTTTCAAAGCTGCCGTCCAAGCTAACCAAGACAAGCGTAAAGTCATTAACGCAACATTTAATGCGGCTCTGAAAAAGGCAAAAGCAGATTTTGAATTAGTGTTAGCTACTCCAAACGTCACTGTCGATCAGAAGACTGCTGCAACTACTGCCCGTAACGCAGCCATCGCTGCCGCAACCGCAGTACGCAAGGCGGCCCTAGATCTCATTGTGCAACCGACTCCTCCAATGAAACCAATGAAGCCTTTACGTCCAACACGTGGTGAAAATGAAAAAGAAGGAAAAGAGATCAGAAAAATCTGAATCAAAAGAGAAGAAAAAGTCTTAATAGGTAATTCTCATAAGAAATCCCCCTGATGCATCCGGCGCCAGGGGGATTTTTTATGCAAGAAAAATTTTCCCCGGGTTTAAAATCCAATGCGGGTCGAGAACTTTCTTTATCTTCCTCATTACATCCACGGCTTCAGCGCCAGTTTCTTCGAGAAGGGCCGTTATCTTCCCACCACCAATTCCATGTTCGCCGGTGCATGTTCCACCCATATCAATAATCTTCATAGTCATTTCGTGCACAATTTCACGAATTTCTAAAAGTTCATTCTCATTCTTTGGGTCATTCATAATTTGGCAATGAAAATTTCCATCAGCAACATGCCCGAGCATCGAAAATGGATAGGGGTGGCGGGCTAGTAATTCTTCGGCCATTGCAACGGCTGCAGGAAGTTGTGAAAGCGGAACTGCCATATCAGTGCTCACGCCATTCATCCCAGGATGTGCAGCAATTGCTGCCCAGTGCGCATTATGACGAGCTTGCCATAATTTTCGTCTTTCGCCTTCATCGCTAGTCCATTCAAATTCAGATCCATTAAATTCTTCAACGATCTCTTTGACTGAATGTGCATCTTCTGCCACTCCCTGAGGACTTCCGTGGAATTCGAAGAACAGCGTCGGAGATTCTGGCATTGACATATTTTCGTGTGCATTTAGATTTCTAATGCATTTAGCATCCAGAAATTCACAGCGTGCAATCGCTATTCCAGATCTTACGATTGCCGTAGCAGCTGCCACGCCGTCAGTAAGCGTTGGAAACCGAACAACTGCAGCAGCCATTCGTTCTGGGATGCCGAAAACCCTCAAAGTAAGCTCGGTAATAACTGCCAAGGTTCCTTCAGAGCCAACTATTAACCGAGTTAGGTCATATCCAGCGGAAAGTTTTCGCGTGCCTCGTCCAGTGTGAATAACTGTGCCATCTGCTAGCACCGCGGTGAGAGCCATAACATTCTCGCGCATTGATCCGTAGCGAACAGTTGTTGTGCCAGCCGCGCCAGTTGCAGCCATCCCACCTAAAGTTGCATCGGCCCCTGGGTCCACTGAGAAAAACAAACCCTCACTCGACAATTTTGAATTGAGCGCCATTCTTTGCACGCCTGTTTCGACACGCACAAGCAAATCGTCAGGAGAAATTTCAAGAATTCGATTCATCGGAGTCAGATCTAAACTGATCCCGCCGTGGAGTGGGACAACATGGCCCTCAAGGGATGTCCCTGCACCAAAAGCAACCACTGGAATTTTCTGGGCGTTGCAGTATGCAAGAACTCTGGATACTTCGTCTGTGGATGAAACCATAACCACTGCCGATGGTCTCACTGGCGGAAATGCAGATTCATCGTGTGAGTGCGAATCTAAAACTGACTCATTCGTACTAACTAATCCAATGACAAGGGTTTGTAAATGACTAATTTGATCAGATGTTAGGTCAACTCGACTCAAGGTCGGGAGGCTTCCTCAAGAAGTTGCAAGAGATGAACATAAGTCTGCCCCGTTGCATCGCTCATTCCGATTTCGCACGGGCGGTTGGAGGATGCGTACTTTTCAAATGTTCGCGAGGTGATTTCACGTGCCTCGGCACGTGTGGCCGATAGCGTTAACTCTGGGTGCAACATTCCTCGATCTCCTGCGTATCCGCAACATGCCCAATTTTCAGGAATAACAACTTCTTCAGAGATTGCCGATGCAATCTCCTGCATTGCAGCATTAAGTCCAAGTTGGGCTCCAGAGCACGTTGGATGCAGCGCCAGGGAAGAAATCTTCTTCTTCACTTTTAAGACCGGAAGAACTCTTTGCGTAATAAATGCAAGAGCATCAACTATCTCAATCCCGCCTTCCTTCTTTACCAAATCGGCTAGTCCATCAGTGCAGGACGTGGAATCGCTAACAACAGGAATTCCCTGGGCGCTTGCTCCTTTAATAAGTGCCTTCCTTGTTTGGCTGCTCATGCTCTCATAGCCGGCTGATAAACCTTTGGACTTCCATGGAGTACCACAGCAGAGCGATGCAATATCTTCGGGAACTCGAACCTTAATATTTGCTCGGCTGCACAGCAGCAAGAAGGCTTCATTCAGATCTGTGACTCCATCGGGTGAACCAAAAAGTGAATTGACGCAAGAAGGAAAATATAAAATATCAGCGTCAGTGTTGATAATCCCAACTCGAGAAGTTCCACCACCTGGTAACTGCGGATTCCAGAGAGGTAATACATCTTTGCTCAGAACTCTTCTACCAAAATTGTTTATCCCCATGGTGAATCGTGAAGGCACTTTCTTTGTAACTTTCAACATCAAAGAAATTATTTGAACAATAACCCGCCAATTCTTCGCCGCACCCAATCCGGCCTTTTGCGCGATAGGCGACTGGCTCTCAGCGCGCAAGCGCTTAACAAGTGCGCCAGTATCAATATGAACCGGGCAAGCCACTGCGCACATGCTATCCGCGGCGCATGTTTGCAAGGCATCGTAATCAAAGCGCGAGGAGAGTTCTTTTGCGAGTGAAAGGTTTCCCGCTTCTTCCGCCGCTGTAGTAGCTCGGCGTATTGCAATTCTTTGCCTTGGTGTCAGCGTTAAATCTCTACTTGGACACACTGGTTCGCAATAGCCGCACTCAACACATCGATCTATTTCTGCATCCACTGTTGGGTTAATTTTGATGTCTTGAATATGTACAAGATTGTTCTCGTTAATCAGTACGCCAGGGTTTAATAGATTGCGCGGATCACACAGTCGCTTTACTTCAAGCATCACTTCATAGAGTTCGTCACCACATTGGCGTCGGACATACGGTGCCATGATTCTCCCGGTTCCATGCTCTGCTTTGAGCGAACCATCGTGACTAAGTACAAGAGTGACTAAATCCTCAGTGAAATCTTGGTACCTCTGTAATAGCACTGGGTTATCGAATCTTTCATTGAGTAAGAAATGCAGATTCCCATCTTTGGCATGGCCAAAGATGACGCTATCGTCGTAGTTGTGCCGCTCTAATAAATCAGACAAAGCGCTTGTCGCTTGATGGAGCGCTTTCATCGGTACCGCAATGTCTTCCAATATCGCTGAAGTTCCCGATGGCCGATTACCCGCAACTGCTGCATACAAGCCTTTACGGGCGTGCCAGAGTTCATTGCGCACAGAAACAGAGTCAGACAGTTTGGGATCTTTAACGGGCAGTTGACCAAGGAGAATTTGAGCAGTTGTAACAAGGTGAGATAGTTCCTCGTTTGTTGCTGCCTGATACTCGACTAAGAGTGCAGCGTGGTTCTCAAATGCAATTCCACCAAGAACTGAATCTGCCATATGTTCACGTTGAGCAACACGCAAAGAACTAGCGTCCAGCAGTTCAATCACTGCAGCGTTAGAACTCTTAAGCGCAGGTAAAGATTGTGTCGCATCACCTAGATATTCGAAAATCAGTAGACCGGTCGCCATTTTCTGCAATAGTGGAATTGTATTGAAAGTTACTTCTGCGATGAAGGCTAGTGTGCCTTCACTGCCAACAATAAGGTGTGCCAAAATATCTACCGGGCGAGAGAAATCAACAAATGAATTCATTGAGTATCCCATGGTGTTCTTAATTGAATAAAGAGAGGCAATCTTTTGCACGGAAGTTGGATTGATAACGATTCTTTGGCGAAGTGCGCTCAAGCCTTCGAAAAGCGCTGGCTCTTTCATTCTCAATTGCTCATCAGCATCACTTTGCGATGTATCGATAATGGTGCCGCTTGGTAGAACCATGGTGATAGATGCAAGTGTTGCGTAAGTATTAAACTCTGTTCCGCATGCCATGCCACTTGAGTTATTAGCAACTACACCGCCGATGGTGCAGGCAATTTCGCTAGCCGGGTCTGGCCCAAGTTTTCTTCCGTATTTCGCCAGAGCCAGATTTACCTGCTTTACCGTAGCCCCTGGTTGAATACGAACTTTCAAGCCACCATCCAGAACTTCGATCTCTTTGAATTGCTTACGAGTATCAATGAGCAAGCCCGATGTAATGCCTTGTCCGCTCAAACTAGTTCCGCCTGAGCGAAAGGTCATACCGATATTGGCTTGGTGACTTATACGGAAAAGTTCGCCAATCTGAGTCGCGTTTGCGGGGCGAACAACAACGGTAGGCGTGAGCGAATAGTGTGAAGCGTCACTTGCCATTGCGGTGCGATCAAATATTTCAGGAAAGACTCCACCAGGAACTGCGCTCTCAAGAGAGGTAAGAAGAGTGTGGCTCTTCATTAACTTCCTTTCTCGCCATTCATGGCCCTGGCTCATATAAAACTTGAATCAGTATACTGACGGAACAAACCAGTTCTCGAGAGGCAATCACATGGCTGATTTCAATAAGGATTTCATGGGTTTACGAGCGATTGTCACTGGTGGAGCCAGCGGAATTGGTGCGGCGACTGCACTTATGTTGCAATCACGTGGTGCAAAAGTAACAGTCCTTGATCGCCAAGCCCCGATTAATCCGAATGCTGGAATTTCATACTTAAATTGCGATATACAAAATAGGCAAGACGTAGATCGATGTGTCTCCGAAAGCGCTTCAACAATGGGTGGCCTTGATGTTCTCATTAACAATGCCGGCATCGGCGCCGGTGGCGATGTTGCTGGAAATGATGACTCTGAATGGACGCGCGTGTTTGATGTTAACGTCATCGGCACTGCGCGAGTTAGCGCCGCAGCACTTCCGTACTTAAAAGAATCTAAAAATGCATCCGTTGTAAATGTTAGCTCGCTTGTTGCGCTGGCGGGAATTCCTAATCGAGCAGTTTACGCAGCAAGTAAAGGTGCGGTCTATGCACTCACTTTAGCAATGGCGGCAGATCACGTTCGTGAAGGAATTCGCGTAAATTGTGTTTTACCAGGAACGGCTGATACGCCATGGGTTGCACGCTTGCTTGCTGATGCAGCAGATCCTGTAGCTATGGAGAAGGCCCTCATTGCTCGTCAACCACTCGGACGATTAGTGGCTCCAGATGAAATTGCTTTTGCGATTTGTTATTTAGCTAGCCCACTTGCTGGCTCGACAACAGGAACAGGCCTTGGTGTGGATGGTGGAATTATGGGGCTACGACTTCCGAATTAGTTCTTGGGAAATTTTCCATTAGCTGACCAAGCAGGTCCAAGCTCTTCAAGATTTGAATTGGCTTCTGGATTCATAATCCCCATACTTGCGACGACTTTGTTTTTCAAATCTGCGACCATCAAGTTATACCCGCCTTGTATCACCGAGACATCTCCACTTACATAGAAGATATAACGCTTTCCGTCTTCGTAAGGATAAGGATCTGATGTGTCCCATGTGTCAGAGTTAAAAAACAATGGCTGAGCCTCTCGTCCATCGTAATACCCGATCATTAATCGGTCATGGCGTGAGGCTTGCACTTGAGTAAATAAGTAGCGTTCGTCATCCATGCCGATTGGATAGTAGGCATCGAGCCCCTCTTGCGCCCATAAAGTTTTCTCTTGACCATCCTTGAGCAGCATGATCAGATTGTTGCGTTCAAAAAGAATATCCTTGCCGTTCTTTGCAAAATATGGCATCGACGATTCAGGTTTACCCACAGTTAGATACGTCTTTGAGCTACCGTCGATGCCCATGGTTGCAAGTACGCCATTTTCTTTGTAAATAACAGTTTCTCCATTTGGCGAAAATTTGGGGTCCTCATCGCGTTTCCCATTGAGTCCTGTGAGATTGATGGGCTCGGCCCATGTCCCACCATCCCAATGTGAAATAAAGACATCCCAATCGTTCTCGACTAAGCTCGATTGCGAGCCCATAAAGACCATGCTCTTCCCATCAGCGGAAAAATGCGCATTCATTGGCGAAAGCACGCTAGTCCAATTCTTATTTACCTGGGCGAGCGCGCCGGTAGTTAGGTCCATCATCCATAAGTTTGAATCCCACGCTGAATAACTTGTGTAGCGATGATAAAGAAGAACACCCTTGAGATGTAGAGAGGACTTGGTTAATGGGCCCTTGTGTGCGCCTGAATCAAAGGGTTTGAGAAACGTCAGCGCCACGGCACAAACAATCAAGGCAACAACGACTCTCACAATCACGACACGCCCTGCCATATACCTCACCCCTACCGGCTCTTGACGAGCCTCAAAATAGATGTAAGGTAACCTAACATAAATCGGTAGGTTTCCTAACACAACGGCGCGAGCTAGTTGTGAATCTGCCACAAGGTAGTGACAGGAGTAATACATGATGAAGAAACGTTTGTTCGCTTCATTTGCAGTTGTCGCAATGGTTGCAGGCAGTCTCGTTGCCGCATCTAGCGCCTCACAAGCTGCGTCGCGAACAGTAGTTGTTTGGTCCCCTTACCAAGGTGGGAATCTAGATTTATGGAATGCGGCAATTAAGCGCATTGAAACCGCCAACCCAGGACTATCAGTGACCTCGGTGGGAAATATCGATATGGCAAAATCCCTAGCCGCCATTAATGCTGGCAATGGTCCAGATATTTCTGTTTCTAATGGAAACGGCAACCTAGGTTGGTTCTGCGGCACAGGAGCATGGCAAAAACTCAATACCCTGATTGCTGGACCAAACGGAATCAACATGAGCGCGACATTCAATGCGGCCGCAGTGGCCTCATCGATCTCAAACCATGTGCGTTGTGCATTGCCTCTGTATTCAGAGGTATTTGCCTTCTACTTCAATAAAGATTTGTTGGCCAAAGCGGGATTCACGAATCCTCCTAAAACAACAAATGAGCTCCTCACTTACTCACAAAAATTAACAACTTTCAACTCTGACGGAAGCATCAAAACCGCAGGATTCTTGCCATGGGCCGGCTATTACGGCTTCGACATGGACTCCATGTGGCTAGGTCAAATGTTTGGAGCTAAATGGTACGGCGGAGATCAAAAAGCTGCTTTTGCTTCTGATCCCCGTTGGACTAAAGCATTTACCTGGCAACATGATTTCATCGCCAAAGTATTTGGTGGAGGAAACTTTGATAAGGGAAGCAAACTTCTCGTTAAATTCGTCGCCGCTCGTGGTGGCGAATGGGGAGCAGATCATGACTTTATGACCGGTCGCGTTGCGATGAAGTGGGACGCTAACTGGATGGGGCCTATGTTCTGTGATCCAGATGGATGGGCAATGGTTGATCTAGCAAAATGCCCATCAAAGCTCAACTTTGGCATTGCAGGTTTCCCTGTTTCTGCTGATAACAGTGCTGCTTACGGTTCAGGTGTAGTTGGCCAAGGACAAATGGGAATCTCTAAGGGCTCAAAGAATGTAAAGGA
>QYPT01000128.1 GCA_007280125.1 Streptomycetaceae bacterium
GTCACTGCGAAATCGGCTCGCGATTACATGCGCGTGATGTTTGCAGGTGCACACGATGAAATTCCTGATCGTCAAGGTCGCATCACAATTCCTCAAGGCTTACGTACGTATGCAGCGCTAGAAAAAGATTGCGTTGTTATTGGTGCAAATACCCGCGTTGAAATTTGGGACGCAACTTCGTGGAATGAATATTTAGCTGATCGCGAAAAAGGATTTGCTGACGTTTCCGAGGAGGTATTCCCCGGACTCTTTTAAAAAGAATTAATGACGTGGTCTCTCTTGTGGCCACCGCCGACCTTAAGCAGCGGCGCCCCTTCCCCGGCGCCGCTCCTAAAAGCTCCGTCGGGCGGCGGTGACCAGAGGAGAGAGCGCAGTAGTGAATTTCACAACAAATAGGTAGGAATCAAGGAAATAGGAAAAGCAAAGAAGTGGGGGAGAAGATGGCAACACATGTTTCAGTAATGCTTGATCGTTGCGTTTCGCTTTTGTCTCCCGCAATCGAAAGAACTTCGAATCCAATAGTGATTGATGCGACCTTGGGGCTCGGCGGTCATAGTGAGGGCTTATTAAAAAAGCATCCGAATTTAACAGTTATTGGAATTGATCGCGACCAAGAAGCTATTGCTATTGCCACATCTCGTTTAGCTGAGTTTGGTGATCGATTTCGCGCAGTTCACGCAGTGTATGACGAGATAGAAAATATCGTTGCGAGCAGTGGATTCAAGAAAGTTAATGGAATACTTTTTGATCTAGGCATTTCCTCCATGCAAGTAGATGAAAACTCGCGAGGCTTCTCATATTCACAAGATGCGCCCCTAGATATGCGTATGGATAGAAGTCAAGGACAGAGCGCATCGGATCTGATAAATAGCGGCACCCGCGAGAACCTCATAATGATTTTGAGAAAGTATGGCGAGGAAAGATTTGCCCCTCGCATAGTTGATGCGATTTTGCGTGAACGTGAAATCGCACCTATTAACTCAACGATACGACTAGCCGAATTAGTTAAAGAGAACATCCCGGCAGCGACTCGTCGCACTGGCGGCAACCCAGCCAAAAGAACATTTCAGGCCCTTCGCATTGCAATAAATGACGAGCTAGGTGCCCTGACAAGAGCGATTCCGCAGTCAATGGATTCACTCATGATCGGTGGTCGCTTGGTGGTTATGTCATTTCAATCCCTGGAAGACCGAATCGTTAAAGAGTTCTTTGTTAAAGCATCAACATCCACATCGCCTCGGGAGTTGCCTGTTGAGCTCCCGCAGTTTGCAGCCAAATTTTCACTGATTGTAAAGAGCAGTGAAGTTCCAACGGAGAACGAGTTACTTGAAAACCCGCGGTCGCAATCGGTGCGACTTCGTGCAATAGAAAGGGTCGCTGCATAATGGCAATTACATCCCTAGCGCCAGAGGTCAATCGCGCTAAGAAGTCCGTTATTGAAAAGTCATCCAAAGCGGTTCTCCGCTTAGTTCCGGACTTAGGTACGGGCGAGAGAGCCGACAATAAGGCCTTCGTGACATTTGTATCAGCTGTTGGAGTACTTGGCTTACTTCTTCTATTGGGCATTAATACTTTGTTGGCACAAGGCGCTTTTGAATTACATCGCCTACAAACTCAGGCCACGACTTTGAGCGATCAACGCGAAGCGATGCTTGCGCAAATTGCCAAAACCTCATCGCCTGAACAAGTTGCGGCAGATGCCAAAAAGCTCGGAATGGTTCCGTCAATTGACCCACGCTTTCTAGCAGTAGATCCTGCAACCAATACAGGAGCCGCTAAGTAATCATGGGAAATTTCGGAATAGCACGAGAGCGGATTCGGTGGCTAACCGCCATCGTCTGCTTCATCCTCGTGCTGTTCGGATTTAGACTCATCGATATTCAAGCGGTACAAGCTCAGACGTATGCGCAACGTGCTTCAAATGAAATGTCTCGAACGAGCATCATGCCCGCTCCTCGTGGAGCAATTACGGACATTCACGGATTCGAATTTGCACGAAGTGTTTCGGCTTTAAATGTTGTAGTAGATCAAACATTGGTGAAAGACCCTGACAAGGCTGCACAGATTGCAGCACCGATCTTGTCGATGTCAATTGCTGATGTTAAGAATCAGATCACGGGAACTCGTCGCTGGTACATGGTTGCTCGAAACGTTACTCCAGCACGGTGGAACGCTTTAAATGCGGCCTTCGCTAGGTACAACCAATCCCTTCCTCGCGAACAAATGAGTAAGCGAATCTTTGGATTCTTTGCAGAGCGTGGCTATATTCGTGAATACCCTTCAGGAAAGGCCGTGGCATCACTTGTCGGATTTGTTAGACAAAGCGGTGTAGGAGCTGTTGGAATTGAATCGAGTATGAATTCGATAATTACTGGCACTGATGGAAAATATATGTACGCCAATGGCTATGGAGCTCAAATCCCAGGTTCTCAACAAGAACTCATCACAGCTAAAACAGGCACCACCGTTCGCTTAACTATCGATCGTGATGTTCAGTGGGTCGCATCGCAAGCAATTTTGGCGGCAGTGAAGAAGTCACATGCACTTAGTGGCACGGTGATTGTGATGGATCCTAAAACTGGTGCAATTCTTGCCCACGCGACAGCTCCCACTTTTGACCCAAATAACACTGAGAACGTATCTTTGGCAGCAATGAGGAATCCTTCAGTTCAGGATGTATACGAACCAGGTTCAACGGGCAAAGTAATTACATTGGCAGCGGGAATTGAAGAGAAGAAGATTTCGCCGTCAACGGTATTTACCGTCCCTTACTCGCTACGGGTTTCAAACGCGCTTTTTAAGGACCACGAAAAGCATCATACGGAAAGATTAACAACAACAGGTATTCTCGCTGTGTCGAGCAACACTGGAGCAATTCAAGTTGGAGCAAAGCTTTCCAATACCGTCCTTTATGACTATCTTCGAAAATTTGGCATAGGTAGCAATACTGGATCTGGATTAGAGGGTGAATCCAACGGATCGCTTCCAGAGGTTTCTTCATGGTCTGGAACAACAGCACCAACCGTTGCGTTTGGCCAGGGTTATTCTGTAACTGCCATGCAAGCAACATCTGTTTTTGCCACAATTGCAAATACTGGAATGCGAGTCTCTCCAACTGTAATTGCGGGCACAAGCGATGCAAGTGGAAATTTCACACCTTCTGCACCACGTGAAAAGGTACGAGCAGTAAGTGCTGAAACGGCAACCAAACTTCGCCTTATGATGGAAAGCGTTGTAACCGCCAATGGAACAGCGCCAGAGGCGGCCATTGCTGGCTATCGCGTTGCAGGTAAAACTGGAACTGCGATGCGCGTTGACGATAAATGCCATTGCTACAAAGGCTACACAGCGTCATTCATCGGTTTTGCGCCAGCAGATGCTCCCCAGTATGTAATTAGCGTGACAATCCAAGCCCCTCAAGGCATTCACTGGGGCGGAACCTTAGGCGCTCCGGTCTTTAAGCAGGTCATGTCATTTGTTTTGCAATCTCGCCACGTTCCGCCAACTCACACCAAAGCTGTTCCGTATCCATTAAACGAAGCGCAAGTTAAACTCATTCAATCTAAGAGTGTGAAGAAATAATGTTGCGACCATTGCTGCCTGTGAGTAGATCACTTTCATCAATTTCCCATCAGGTTGGATCTGCAACTCTCGACCTAGATGTAGAAATCTTTGGGATGACAAACATAAGTTCTGAAATTCAAGAAGGAGACTTATTTCTAGCCTTCGCGGGAAAGAAAGCTCACGGAGCAAGTTATTGGAAAGAAGCAAAGGCACTTGGCGCACGAGCAGTGCTAACAGACGCTGCCGGTGCATTATTGGTTCAAGATTTCCCAACCGTAGTTGTTGCAGATCCAAGAAGAAGTTCTGGCAATCTAAGTTCCTGGTTTTACGGGGAGCCTATGCGAGACATGTTTAGCGTTGGAATTACCGGAACTAATGGCAAGACCACTACTTCAACTCTGCTCTATCAAATGTGGAGTTACCTAGGACGAGAGTCTGGGTTAATCGGAACAGTTGAAACTCGAATCGGAAGAGATGCTATTTTCAGTAAGAGAACCACTCCGGAAAGTGCTGACCTACAATCTCTTGTTGCCACAATGCGCGAAAGACATGTACGTAATCTGGCCATGGAAGTTTCGAGTCATTCTATTGTTCTAGAAAGAATTCGAGGTTCGCACTTCAATTGCGTTGCTTTTAGCAACCTAACTCAGGATCACCTCGATTTCCATCAAACTATGGAGGAGTACTTTCTAGCAAAGTCTTCACTATTCACTCACGAATTTGCAGATCTTGCTTTCATCAATAGTGATGATCCCTATGGTGAGCGATTAGCAAAGCTCACCCAATTGCCTGTAATTCGCCTCTCGCGTAATGATAAAAGCGCGGACTGGAGTTACTCCTCTGTTCGTCCCGTTTCGAGAGGTCAAGAGATTTCAATTCGCGGTCCTGGTGGCATTCTTATTGAAGGTACTTTGGCCATGTTTGGAGATTTCAATCTGGACAATGCATTGATGGCTATTGCAATTGCCGCCGAAAGTGGCGTTGATTTGGTAGATATTGCCGCGATGCTGCCACGTCTCACTGGTGCTGAAGGTCGCCTAGAGACGATCACTGTGGGACAACCATTCTCCGCTTTTGTGGACTATGCGCATTCGCCTGATGCCGTTACGCGAGTTCTGGAAACATGTAAATCAATTGCAACAGGCAAAGTAATTGCAGTACTCGGCTGTGGAGGAGACAGGGATTCATCAAAGCGACCTCTTATGGGCAGGGCGCTCATCGATGGCTCTCAGGTTGCCGTTTTCACAAGTGACAATCCGCGTTCTGAGAACCCCGAGAAGATTCTCGCTGAGATGACCCAAGGATTAGAGATTCGCTTACCGAACGCCATTGTCAGCGATCGACATGATGCTATTGCCTACGCAGTCTCATGTGCGCAGCCGGGTGATGTCGTTGTGGTTTTGGGTAAAGGTCATGAAAGTGGTCAAGAGATTGCCGGTGTAATCACTCCTTTCGATGATCGACTGCAATTAGCGGCTGCACTTGAAGGTCACAGATGATTCCAGTTTCAGCACAAGAGTTGACTCACATTCTCTCGGGAACACTTCATGCGCCTGGTGAGCTAGTTTTGGACGGTGAATGCGTAATCGATTCTAGAAAGATGAATAAGGGCGGAATATTTTTCGCCTTGCAAGGTGAAAGTGTAAGCGGGTTAGATTTTGCAGCCGATGCATTTTCGAAGGGCGCTGGCCTTGTTATTGGAGAAAAACAAGTAGATGGGCCATGCATCGTTGTAGATGATGTTACGAAGGCATTAGGTCAACTAGCTGCACACGTGCGAAGCAAGTTGACTAACCTAATTGTTATTGCGATTACTGGATCTGAGGGCAAGACAACAACTAAAGATCTTTTATCTTGGATATGTGCAATAGACGGAGAAACTGTTTCGACTTTTGCCTCATACAACAATGAAATTGGACTACCGCTCACCTTACTAAGTTGCACTCCTTCGACTAAGTACTGCATAGTAGAGATGGGCGCACGACATGTGGGAGATATCGCTCACTTATGTCAGATTGCTGATCCGAGAATCGGAATTGTCTTAAAAGTTGGCAGTGCTCACTTAGGCGAATTTGGAAGTATTGAAGCGATAGCGAAAACGAAAGCTGAATTGATTGAGTATCTTCCAGAAAACGGGACTGCAATTCTGGGCAATTATGATCCTTACACGCCTGCGATGACTCCAACAAAAGGTGCTCGAGTTATAACTTTTGGACAAGGACATCAAGAAGATGTACGGGCGAGTGATGTTGAAATTCGTGAAGGACGTGCCCATTTTGATTTGGTTACTCCTATTGGACGCGCAGCCGTGGGTTTACGATTAGTCGGTGGACATCAAGTTTCTAACGCTCTAGCTGCCGCTGCCGCTGCCACAACCTTGGGGATTTCTTTGGATTCAATTGCGGGTGGTCTCTCTACGGCAGAGATTCAGAGTAAATGGCGTATGCAGTTACATGAGTTGCCTGGGTTATTGCTTATCAACGATGCGTACAACGCCAATGTGGATTCGACGAGTGCTGCTCTTCGTGCGTTAGCCCTCTTTGCCCAGGAGCGAGGCGGGCAGTCGTGGGCATTCTTAGGAAAAATGCTTGAACTCGGCGAGTCATCCGCGCAAGAACATCAAAGAATTGGGACCCTTGCGCAGGCAATGGGCATTGACCACCTGGTTTGTGTAGGCGCACCAGAATACACAAC
>QYPT01000040.1 GCA_007280125.1 Streptomycetaceae bacterium
GTCAAGAAACGTTGAATAACTAGCTCTCTTCCCAACTTGCGCAGGTATGCTCGCGCCATGCGTCGGACTACGTCTTTGATAATGTCAGCTTTCTTTCTATTGACGATCTTTACTCAAAGCGCCCAAGCTGCGCCGACATACGCCTTTCCAATATCTGGTTGCACCTACACCTACGCCCGTGCCCACCATAATTATCCAGCAACAGATATCTTGACTAAAAAGGGATGCAAGTTTGTGGCATCAACATCGGGCACCATTGATGAAATAAACCGTGTAGATAAATGGAGCGGGAAAACAAATCTAGGTGCTGATCGTGGTGGATTGTTTGTATCCATGATTGGAGATGATGGTGTCCGATATTACGGATCGCATTTGGGCAAAGTGGCAGTTGGAATTGAACCAGGAGTACGCGTTGCTGCTGGGGATTTGCTGGGACTTATAGGGACTTCTGGTGATGCTCGAGGGACTGCGTCACATGTTCATTACGGAATTTCTTGGCCAACACCTGCAGACATTTGGTGGGTGCGTCGCGGAGAATTATTGCCATGGCAATATTTGAATGCGTGGAAAGTTGGTAAAGATCTTTCGCCTGCGAAATCTGTTGCAGCCCTGGAAAAGAAAATCGGCACGGTTCCAAAACAAGTCGGGTACTAAATTAAAAAGGGCCCCTCGATTTCTCGAGAGGCCCTTCTATTTTAAAGTGGTGAGTATTAGTTAGCGTTCACTGCATCGGCCTGAGGACCCTTTGGACCCTGTACGACCTCGAATGAAACTGACTGACCCTCTTCAAGGGACTTGTAACCGTTTCCTTGAATTGCTGAGTAGTGAACGAATACATCTTGTCCGCCACCATCAACTGCAATGAAACCGAAACCCTTTTCAGAGTTGAACCACTTAACTGTGCCTGTTGCCATGTTTTTTACTTTTACTTCGATATGTGGGGTGAATGAGAAATCCTCGTCCACCAGTCATCCTCTTGCGCCAGCGATACCGAGCAAAGCTTTAGGCCATGAAACGGGTACTGATTAAGCGTCCGACTAGGGGAAAGCGTACTAGGTCACACCCGTATTGCCTAAAGGTATTTACTGGCGCATCTGGGTCAAATACGGTAAAAATAGCTCTGTATTGAACGGCTCCTGAGGGTAAAAGAGCGCAGTGGTGGACCGGGGAAGGTCAAACCAACGCGAAACGACCTTAATGAGGAGCACCATGGACCGTATTAACACGCCTAAACCCACGGGCAGATCTACCATTTCTACTATGGGATCCAACGTGACCCTGTCTAAGGGTTATCTCGTCATTCATTCAGCCCCGGCTGCGCTGACCAAGCACGTTGAGTGGGCGATTCAAAATCTCTTGGGCAAGGCGATTGTTATCAATTGGGAGCCACAACCATTAGTTGCTGGGACTCATAAGACGACTATTGAATGGCGCGATCGACTGGGTGCTGGAGCCGAACTAGCAAGTGCCTTGCGCGGATGGCATTACCTGCGTTTTGAAATCCGGGAAGAATCTGTAACGGAGAACGTTTTGTATCGTTTTACACCAGAGCTAGGCATTCATCGCGCACTCATTGATGGCGCGGGAAGTGTCCTGGTTACTGAACACCAGTTGTTGGGTGCGATGGACCACGATGAAGATTCTTTGAGGCAGGCTCTTGCCAACGCTATGGGAACTGCCTGGGATTTAGAACTCGAACAATTTCGTCGTGGCGATTTGAATGGAATGTCACAATCGCAAGCAATCTAATTTAGAGACCCGAGAGGTAGAGTTCGCTACATGAGCCAACTTAACGAAAGCCCGATTATCACGATTGAACGACGCAAAGCCGTCACAATCATCATCTCCTCTGTCATTGTTTCACTTGCCCTTGCCGGCGGACTAATGAAAGTTGGCACTGGTTTTGCAGCACGAAGCGCAAACGGAATCACAGTCACCGGATCTGCAAAAGTTTCAGCTACTGCAGACAATGCTGTTTGGGTTCTAAACGTCCAGGCTTCGACGGCTAAAGTTGCAGATGCAATTTCCAAGGTTGGTTCTGATGTCGATGCGCTGAAAGCATATTTGGTCGCTGGTGGCGTTCCTGCAGATGCATTCACACTTGGCGCAGTATCTACTTATGCTAATCCTGAATACATTAACGGAAATGCAACAGGACGCATCTTGTCCCACAACGCATCGCGTGATGTAACAGTGCGAAGCACAGATGTTCAAATGCTTTCTAAGTTAAGCCAAGGAATCGGCGCACTTTTGCAAACGGGCGTTAACGTCAATACTGGCGGGCCACAATATTATGTTTCAACGCTTCCAAAATTGCGCCCACAACTTCTTGAAGAGGCAATGAAGGATGCGCAAATCCGCGCGATAGCGCTCACTAAAGCTGTCAATGGAACCATTGGCGCAGTTGTCAGCGTTACGACAGGGCCTTTCCAAGTCACAACACCTGATTCAACAATGAATGAAGCCGGTGGCGCCTATGACACCAGCACAATCGAAAAAACCGTGACGTGCACCGTCTCTGTTACCTTCAAAACTAATTAGTCGGTATTAAATCGGTATTAAATCGGTATTAAAGAGGAATATTGCCGTGGTTTCCACGGCGATATGGTGCACTAGCAATTGCTTGAGCAAGGGCTGATCTAGTTTTCTGTGGGTCGATAATTTCATCCACTGCGCCGATTTCGATTGCTCGTTCTACGCCACCAGAATTCTTGTCGTGCTCGGCTGCCAATTCAAGTTCCATGCTTTCGCGCTGGCCCTCTGGAATATCGGCAAGTAATCGACGGTGTAATACGCGTACCGCAGCGACCGCTCCCATCACCGAAACTTCAGCAGTGGGCCAAGCAAATACACGAGTGGCGCCTAAAGATTTTGAATTCATCGCTACGTAGGCTCCACCGTATGCACGCCGCGTAACAAGGGTGACGCGAGGAACCACGGATTCGCCAAATGCATGAAGCAATTTTGCGCCGCGGCGCACTGCGCCTTCCCACTCTTGTCCAGCACCCGGTAGGAAACCTGGAACGTCAGCAATGACTACAAGTGGAATACCAAAGGCATCGCACGTGCGGACAAAGCGTGCAGCTTTTTCAGCAGCCGATGAATCAAGAACGCCACCTAAGTGTTGTGGATTATTGGCAATGACACCTACGGTGCGCCCACCCAGTCTGCCAATTGCGATAAGCATGTTCTCTGCCCAGTGAGGGTGGAGTTCTAAAACTTCTCCATCTGTATCTAAAATCGCATGTACTAATGGGTGAACTTCATATGCCCGTTTAGTCGGAGGTGGAACGAGTGCAGCGAAATCGAAATCCGCAAGATCTGTTGCCATATGTCCTTGATTGGCAAAGAGCGCAGTGACATCGCGGATCTCATCAAATGCTTCTTGTTCGGTACGTGCAATTACATGTGCCACACCACTATTTTTACGATGTGCATCTGGCCCGCCAAGTGTTGCAATATCGATTTTTTCACCAGTAACACTTTTCACAACATCAGGTCCAGTAACAAATATCCGACCCTCTGGTGCAAGAACTACGACATCGGTCAGTGCAGGTCCATATGCACCACCACCTGCAGTAGGTCCAAGTACGAGTGAGAGTTGCGGAATCTTTCCACTGGCCGTAATCATCGCCTGGAAAACTTCGCCAAATGCGTGAAGAGATGAAACTCCATCGCGCAAGCGCGCACCCCCTGAGTGCCAGATACCAATAATCGGTAACTGTGTTGCCATTGCTTCACGGTAAGCGGTGAGAATTACTTGTGCGCCATCAACTCCAAGTGCGCCGCCTTGAAATGTCGCATCTGATGCAAAGACAACAACACGATTTCCTTTGATGAGACCAGTTGCTGCCAACATCCCAGATTTATCAACGGGAGAAATAAGTTGAACGGTTCCTGGATCTAGAAGGCGCGCCAGACGAAGTTGTGGATCTCGAGGATCAATCTCAGGGGTGGTCATGAATTACAGAGTTCGGAAAACCAATACAACGTTGTGTCCACCAAAACCAAAGGAGTCATTGAGGGCTGCGATATCGCCGGCAGGTAGCGCGCGGGGCTTATCGCGAACAACATCAATTGTCACTGCTGGATCCAAGTTTTCAATATTGATTGTTGGTGGCGCTAAACGATCTTGCAAAGCTTTAACGATAAATACGGATTCAATAGCTCCGGCGCCACCCAGAAGGTGACCGGTGCTGGATTTAGTGGCCGATACCGAAACGTGATCAGCATCTTTGCCAAGTGCCAGACGTAATGCATTTGCTTCGGCAACATCGCCAACAGGTGTAGATGTTGCATGGGCATTCAAATGCACAATGTCGCGCGTGGTTAAACCGGAATCGCGAAGTGCGAATGCGATTGCGCGTTGTACGCCACTGCCATCAGGATCTGGCGCAGCAATGTGATACCCATCTGAAGTTAATCCTTGGCCAGCAATTTCAGCATAAATAGTTGCCCCACGTGCTTTTGCATGTTCGTACTCTTCAAGCACCAAGATGCCGCCACCTTCACCCAAGACAAAACCATCACGATCGATGTCATAAGGGCGTGATGCGCGAGTTGGGTCGTCATTGCGAGTAGAGAGTGCTTTCATCGCAGCGAAGGCAGCCATAGGTAGCGCGTGCACTGCTGCTTCGACTCCGCCGGTAACAATGATGTCCGCGCGATCGAAGCGAATCATTTCCATGGCATAACCAATTGCTTCAGCGCCGGATGCACAGGCACTTACTGGTGTATGGACGCCTGCTTTTGCTTTGAGTTCAAGTCCAACATTTGCTGCTGGTCCGTTCGGCATCAACATCGGAACGGTATGTGGGCTAACAAAACGTGCGCCCTTGTTTTTCAAGATGTCATATTGATCAAGGAGCGTTGTTACTCCGCCAATACCTGATGCAATCACAACTCCCAAACGTTCTAGATCAACATCTGGCGAACCTGCATCTTTCCAGGCCTCTCGAGCTGCAATGAGCGCGAATTGTTCGGATCGATCCAAGCGGCGCATTTCAACGCGCTCCATAGCCTCGCTTGGTTCCACTGCTATGCGACCCGCAATAGTTACTGGAATCGTTGATGCCCACTCATCGGTAAGAGTGCGCACACCGCTTTTGCCAGCAAGGAGCGCTGACCAAGAAGTTGCGACATCTCCACCCAGGGGAGTGGTTGCACCTAATCCAGTAACTACGACGCGACGACGTGACATTTGTTGCGCTCCTTGGTTAAGCAGATGCCTTGACGATGAAATTAACAGCGTCGCCAACAGTGACCAACTCTGAAACCTGATCGTCAGGAATCTTCACGCCGAAGCGCTCTTCTGCAGCAACAACAACTTCGACCATGCTCAATGAATCAACATCAAGGTCGTCAGTGAAGTTCTTGTCCATTTCGATAGAAGCAGCAGGGATTCCTGCAACTTCTTCTACGATCTCTTTAATTCCTGCGAGAACGTCTGCTTGTGAAAGTGCCATAGCGATAGTGCCTTCCTTAGTGGTTTGTTTTAGTTAGTGATTCTTTTTTGGTAACGGTGGTAGTTGAACTACCTGACCTGCATAGACCAATCCTGCGCCATAACCGATCAGTAGCGCTAATCCGCCATGCAATTCTGGGTGAACTTCTAGTAAAGCCGCCATTGCCAGGGGTACCGATGCGGCGGATGTATTGCCTGAAGTGCGAATATCTTGGGCAATGATTACTTTTTCTGGCAATTTCATTTCCTTGGCCATCGTTTCGATGATCCGCACATTGGCTTGATGGGGGATGAAGGCATCGAGCTGATCCACAGACATTCCTGCTGCTTCAACGGCACGGAGCCCAGCTTTTGCCATGGAGTACACGGCCCAACGGAAAACAACTTGACCTTGTTGTGAAATCACAGGCCATGCAACGTTTGTCGCGCCATTTCTAAATTCATTCCATGATGGATTCATAAGGATGGCATCGCGTGAATCAGCATCGGATCCCCACACTGTGGGTCCTATTCCAGGATGATCCGAAGGTCCGACTACAACTGCCCCTGCACCATCAGCAAAAATAAATGCGGTAGCGCGATCCTCTGGATCAATGAAATCTGTAAGTTTTTCTACTCCGACAACTAGGACGTGTTTGGAAGTTCCACTTCTAATAAAGTCACTAGCCATACCAAGTCCGTAGCAAAATCCAGCACACGCGGCATTGATATCAAAGGCAGCAGCTTTTGGATTCCCCAAGCGCACAATGAGAGCTGTTGCCGCACTTGGTGCCTGAAACGGATAGGTAATGGAGGCAAGAATGACTGTGTCAATATCTTCCATCGAAATATTGGCGCGCTCCAGAGCCTGGCGACAAGCGGCTTCTGCCATATCCAGAACACTTTCATCCGGCGCGGCAAAACGGCGCTCTTCAATTCCAGTGCGCTGTCTAATCCATTCATCTGTGGAATCAATGCGTTCGACAATTTCTGAGTTAGGAACAACGCGCGAGGGTTGATATCCGCCGACGCTCATGATTTGGCTATCGCTGCCCTTGCGTACGTGAATCATGGCGTCGCCTTTGCTGTGGGTCCTGCGTGACGCGCAATGAGATCTCTCGCCGCATCTAAATCATCTGGTGATTTCAGTGCCAGTGTTTCGACTCCCGGCATTGAGCGCTTAATTAATCCAACGAGAGTACCAGCTGGTGGCAATTCCAAAACAGCGGTTACGCCATGGGAGATCATTGTTGCCATGCATAAATCCCAGCGAACGGGGTTGGCGATTTGAGCAACAATGCGATCCATTACTTCACGACCGTCGGTGACATTTGCTCCATCTTTATTAGAAATAATTGTAATCGCAGGATCTGCGACTTTAATTCCTGCGGCAAATTCACTTAAGTGGCCAACTGCTGGAGCCATAAAGTGAGTGTGAAACGCGCCTGAAACCGCCAGTGCACGCACGCGTGCGTTCGATGGAATGGAATCGGCAAGCGCGGTTAGTGCCACCAAATCTCCCGCGGCGACAATTTGACCTGAGCCATTGTCATTTGCTGCAACTAATCCAAGGTGAGCAATTAGGGTAAGGATTTCATCGCGATCTCCACCAAGGACAGCTGACATGCCAGTTGTTGAATGAGCCGCAGCTACTGCCATGGCAAGCCCGCGTTCGCGAACAAGTTTCATCGCATCTAGATCACTCATCACGCCGGCGATTGATGCTGCAGTTAATTCGCCAACAGAGTGACCAGTGGTGACATCTAATCGCGCGCTAACCCCCAGAGCTTTCATCCCTAATAATCCAGCAGCAACAATGAGTGGTTGCGCATTGGCGGTATCGCGAATTTCATCTGGGCCGGATTCGGTGCCTAAGTGTCCAAGATTGAGACCAATTACTTCAGAATACGAAGCAAGGGCATCTTTAAGCGCAGAGTCTTCTAACCAGGGATTGAGAAAGCCAGGAGTTTGCGAACCTTGACCTGGAGCAACAATTGCGAGCACTGACAGATTTTAAGCCCATGTGGGCCTTACTCACGAGTATCAGCGTGAAAGCAACCACACTTGAGCGCTATGTGGTGCAACCCTTACTTTTGCTGACGGAGATGCAATGACCGGTTCGTAAGATGCACTTTCGTGCGCAGCATCAAATATGCAGCGAAATGTTTCTCCCCATTTTTCATCCGGCAGAGTGAAAAGAGTTTCAGATTTCGAAGAATTCAAAAGTAAAAGTAAACCTCGATTTGATCCTGCTTCAAAGAAGACGGTGATGCTCCTCTTGTCTCCATCACTCCAATGCGTGTCAGTCATTTCGCGACCACCCAGACTAAACCAGGCAATATCTTTTCTCTGAGTTCCTAGATCCATGGCACCAGTGAAGAATTCGGATGTAACGTCGGCTAAATAGGTAGTGCGAATACTTAACAGTGCCGATACAGAATCGAGCATGTCCTGCTCTTGCGCGCTGAGATTCCAATTGAGGGCCCAGCCGCTTCCAGTGGTGCTGTTATTAGGCAATGAGTAGGCGTTATTTGAGCCTCGCTGCGTTCGACTTATTTCATCACCCATAGAGAACATTGGGACACCTGATGAGAGTGCAAGGGTTGTCAACATAGATTTCTGTAACCAGTGTCGAATAGTTGCTATGCCTTCATCATCTGTCAGGCCCTCGACTCCTACATTCCATGAACGATTAGACGATCCACCGTCCTGATTATTTTCAAGGTTTTGTTCATTATGTTTTTCTTCATAACTGACAAGATCGTTAAGGGTGAAACCATCATGAGCGGTGATGAAGTTAATTGATGCAGTGGGACCACGGTAGTAAAAAATGTCACTTGAGCCACCAATTCCTGATGCAATATCAGCAACACCTTCGCCGTAACCACGCTGTAAATCACCGAGCCAAAATTGGCGCACAGAATCGCGGTAGTGGTCATTCCATTCCCTCCATGGAAAATCAAAATCGCCCAAACTGTAGCGAGTGACATCCCAAGGCTCGGCAATCAATTTGAGATTGCGCAAAGTTGGGTCCGCCGCGATTGCGCTAAAGAGTGATGAGTCAGAGGCAGAGTTATTTCGGTACAAGGCAGTTGCTAAATCAAAGCGGAATCCATCAACTCCAATAACATCACTCCACCATCGAAGCGAATCAAGAATATGACGAACCGCATGTGGATGGCCTGATTCAACTGTGTTGCCACAACCAGTGACATCGATGTATTCATCATCACTTTGATGTCTATACCAACTTTTATTATCAATTCCACGAAATGAAAGCGTCGGGCCGCCTACGCCACCTTCGCCGGTATGGTTATAAACAACATCCAAAATCACTTCAATTCCCGCATTATGTAATTGATCTATCGACCACTGCAGTTCTGCAATAGGGTCGCTTGTTGCTGCATAAGCGTTATGTGGCGCGCTAAATGCGATGGGGTTGTATCCCCAGTAATTACGAAGACCTCGTTGGTGAATTGCAGGCTCTGTGATTGAAAAATGTATAGGCAGAAGTTCTAGAGCCGTAATGCCCATCTTTTTGAGGTGCGCGATTGTGCTGGGATGACCGAGTCCTTTGTAGGTGCCGCGTTCTGATTCATCAATATCGTGATTCATTGCGGTGAAACCTTGAACGTGAGCTTCGTAAATAACTGTTTTTGCCCACGGAGTATTCAGCCGATGAATAGAGCGGGGGTGATGATTGGTTACGACCGAGTATGGAATCTTGCCTGCGCTATCCCTGGGATCGCGAATCGTTAAGTCGCCAGTGCCTGATGCATCAGAACTTACGTGCCCATAAATTTCTGGGACATACTGAAGGTCGCCATCTAGTTGATGGGTATAAGGATCAAGTAAAAGTTTTGCGGCATTGAAACGTTGACCGTGTTCTGGTTTCCATGGTCCATAGACTCGAAAGCCGTAGCGTTGCCCAGCGCGAACCCCAGCCAGATATCCGTGCCAGATTGGACCTGTGCGGTGAGCGAGCGCAAAACGGCTTTCTACTAAGTGACCATTAATTTCATTAAATAGGCAAAGTTCCACCGCATCTGCCGCCTCTGACCAGAGAGCAAAGTTGCACCCCTCTGCCGTGAGGTGGGCGCCGAGATAGCGCGAGTCAGCCGATTGCATAGGAGCTATCTTGCCGTGAAATCCGAAATTCTGCTTTAAGAAGCTAGGAGCTCGCCTTTCGGGGGAAAATATTGGCGCAGGATCTCCATTTCAAATCCTTCGTCATGATTGCGTCTCCTAAGAATTCGGAGACCTTCGCAGACACTCAAGTACATGGCAGCGGGGAGAAGATCCACACTTCTTTTGAGAAACCAAGGAGTTCCGTGTTTCACCATCCAGACAATTGATCTCGTTCTCGAAATTGGCCGAGGTGATTCTACTAGGACTGGCGCTAGTTTCCAATGACGAGCAATAAGAAGTTCTCGGTAATGGGCGGCCAGCATTTGGTGTCCGATTTTGCTGGGGTGCATCTTGTCTACATGCCAGTTTGAACCATGATAAACATTTTCAATGCAGCGAGTATCAAGCATGATCGCCCCGAATTCAGCGGCAATTGAATGCGTTATGGCGTTTAGAGCGTTGATTCTTCTACGTAGTACACGCGCTAATAATTTTGGCAATGGAACTATTTGAGTAGGGTCATGTAGTTGCAGCAGCAAGACTTCCGAGTTCGCCTCTTTAAGTAAAGATGTTGTTTCACGAAGGTGGTGGTAGATAGCCGTCGGGTCAAAGCCATTTCTTAAGACGTCATTACCTCCGACAATCACGGCGGTGATATCTGGAGAGATGCTAAGTACTTTTTCCAACTGAATGTATCGAACTTCAGCGGATTTCGCACCGGGCCTTGCCACATTAACATAAGTTAAAGGTTCGTTAAAAGCATTTGCAAGATAGAAAGACCATCCACGGTTCACTCCAAGCGAATCTGTATCACCAACCCCTGATGCAGCGCTATCTCCCATAATTGCAAATGTAATTGTTTTATGAATCGAAGTGAGTGACATTTAGGCGGCTCGTAGAATTTGCGGAGAAGGTAAAACTTCTTCAGATTTTAGATCAGCTGCTAAGAGTAGTTCAATAGTTCGCGTCCAAGGAAATAATTCGGCTTGCTTGCGGCAATTCAGTGATATCTCAACAGGATTGCCTCGTAAGAGTTTTTCAACTTCATCGGAAAATGAGATTGCATCATTTGCCGCAGTAGCACCCGCTGGGGAATCTGAATCAATAGCGAGAAATTCGCCGACAGCACTTGAATGCGAAGCAACAACGGGAGTTCCTGATGCGATTGACTCAAGAGCTGCAAGGCAGAAGGTTTCTATCGGGCCAGGGGCTAAGGAAACATCAGAGGAAGCCAATATTGCAGCGACACGATTTCTATCAGCGATATACCCCAAGAAGGTTACGGGAAGATCTTTTGCTGCATCCCGCATTTGATTCCACATTGGGCCGATACCTATATATACAAGGTGAGCATTGATTCCTCGACGTTGCAACTCAGCAATTGTTTCGATGGAGCGCATTGGTTTTTTCTCAGGTGACATGCGTCCCACGTGAACGATTAGATAATCAGCCCCCTTGGAAAGGTCATCATGAATTCGCTTATCGAGTGCATGTGGAGTGAATGACACTAAGTCAACACCAAGAGGCACCTGAACTACATTCTTAACATCAATATCGATGAATTCTTTAGCCGCAAACTTTGTTGTTGTTATGACGTAATCAAATCGTCCTGCGAGCCGCCTGTTATGCCAATTCACCATGCGTTGAATAGAGACAGGGAAGTAGTTGCTAGCTAGCCCCGTCAAAGATTCATGACTAAATACCACCGCAGGAATCTTGCGATTTCTAGCCCATATTCCAATCGAAGAGAGTGTGAAGCGATCGGAAATCTCAATGCGATGTGGTTGAAGCGTGGTGAGAAGTTTACGTAGGTCTCTATTGCTGCGAATGATTCGATATCCGCCACTAAAGGGAAGCCGCACACTGGGTACGGTAATGCGACGCCCAGATGGCGTTTCTTCGCAATAGAAACCATTTCCTGGAACAACAAATGTAAATTCATGTCCGAGTTCTTGGTATCCGCGACCTAAATGATGGAGAGTGGTACGAATCCCCCCAGATTTAGGGCCATAAAAGTTCGCAATATGCACAATTTTCATGCGACAAGTTCCTTTCGTCTCTCATTACGCTTTAAGGCTGCGGAATAGATTAGGTCGTTGTAGTGATTAAGAAGTTCTGCATTAACACTTTGCCAGGTTCGTGAGATAACAGAAGCACGGGCGTTAGCTCGTACATGATCAAAGTCTTCTCGTGAGGTGAGTTGAGTAAATGCGCTCACTAATTGATCGGGATTGGCGGTGTCGATGAGATACCCCGTCACTCCATGGGCAACCAAGTCGATTGGTCCGCCACTGTTGGGAGCGATTACCGGAATCCCTGACGCAAGTGCCTCTTGAATGGATTGGCAGAAGGTTTCGTGTTTGCCTGTGTGCACGAAAATATCTAGCGAGGCATAAACTTGAAAGTTCTTCCCCACCTTGAAATCCTAAAAAGATTGCGTGTGGCAGTTCCCGCTCTAGTTTTGCTCGCGCGGGTCCTTCGCCAACTATGACCAGTTGCACATCGCTTCGAGCATCAAGCACCGACAGGTCATCGACGCGTTTTTCATTCGCAAGTCTGCCTACATAGCCGACGATTATTTTCTCTCTATTTCCATTCGTCCACAAACCTCGTAATTCACTATTTCGATGAATCGGGTTAAATCTTTCTGAGTTGACGCCACGTTGCCACAGATGAACATTCTCTACTCCGCTTGATTCCAAATCACGGCAAGACCAGGTAGAAGGAGCCAAGGTTCGGGAGGTCTGTTTATGAATGCGCGCAACCCAATTCTTGAGCTTTGAATTCGCAATCGTTAAACCATAGTGGCGTGCAAAACCTGCAATATCTGTTTGGTAGACAGAAAGGGTAGGTATCTCCATCTTTTGTGCGAACTTTGCAACGTAGTTGCCGAGGAATATTGGGGATGCCAAATGAATAACATCAGGGCTAAAACCTTCGAGGAGCGGCTCAAGGGTTTTCTGGGGAAGTGCAACTGGGATGAGCCCCTTCATCGCAAGGCTTGGGATTCGTTTAACACGGAAACCTGAATACTCGAAAGGTCCCGTTGCGCTTTCGGGAGCGATTACCAGTGCCTCATGGCCATGTTCGGATAGATGTTCAAGTATCCGAAGGACGCTATTGGTCACGCCATTTACGTGTGGCAGAAACGATTCTGTAACGATCGCGACCTTCATGCCCGTAAGGGTCAAGCAGGTCAAAAGCCTCAAGGGGGGGTTGAGGTTACGTGTTGGCAAAGTGTGAATGAAAACTCAGCAGAGTTCTTTGTGTGTGCCGTTACCGCCAAGTAACATCTCCACATGAAGATTGCTGTCTGCGTGAAGCAAGTGCCCGATTCCTGGGCAGAGAAGAAAATGATTAATGGCTTTCTCGATCGCGAGGGAGTCGATGCCGTACTCAATGATCTGGATGAATATGCAGTTGAGGAAGCGCTGCGCATTGTTGAAGCTCATGGTGGCAACGGCGAAGGCGGAGCGCACACTATTACTTTGATTTCTATGGGACCCGCACGCGCAACAGATGCGGTACGTAAAGGGCTATCCATGGGCGCTGACAGCGCAATCATCATTACTGATGATGCCCTTATTGGAAGCGATGCACTAGGTACATCTAAAGTCTTGGCAGCGGTAATCGCTGAACAGAAATTTGACCTTGTTTTATGCGGAACCGAATCAACCGATGCCCGAATGAGTGTTGTGCCTGCAATGTTGGCTCAGCGACTTGGGTGGGCTCAGTTAACTTTTGCGGGATCAGTTTCAGTAACTCCCGATACCTCATCAGTGACCGCGACTCGCGAAACAGAAGCAGGCATTGACACCATGAAGGCTCAATTTCCTTGCGTAATTAGCGTGATTGAAAAAATAAATGAACCGCGTTATCCATCCTTTAAGGGAATCATGGCTGCTAAGAAGAAGCCGATGGAGGTGTATTCACTCTCCTCAATTGGTCTGGATGCACAAAGCCCTTGGAGTGCGGTAATTGATGCAACACCTCGTCCTGCAAAAGCAGCTGGAATTAAAGTAGTCGATGAAGGTGCCGGGAGCGAAGCGCTCCTTAACTATCTAACAGAGAAGAAATTTGTATGAGCCAGGTACTAATACTTGCTGAATTTTCCGCAGACCAAGTAGCAAAGACGGTAGCTGAACTTGCAACCGCTGGCGCTCGCATTGGCTCTGTCACCGCAGTGGTACTTGCAGCTCCAGGTAAAGGTGCTGCACTCGCTGCATTAGTAACTACTGGACCTATTGCAGAAGTTGTCATTATCGAAAGTGATGCCTTTGCAAAGTATTCGGTTCCTGCAGCAGCAGATGCCATCGCACAATTAATTACAAGCCGCAAATCAGATGCATTTCTCGTCGCATCGAGCGCCTTTGCTAAAGAGGTTGCAGCGCGCGTAGCGGTTCAGATTGAATCAGGAATCATCACCGATGCTGTAGATGTAGCGGCCGATCTCACTGCTACGCAATTAGTTTTCGGCGGTTCTACTACGGTTCATTCTCGTGTGAGTCACGGGTGCGCGGTTATTACGATTCGACCAAACTCCATTACGCCAGATGTTGCACCGTCAACACCAACAATTAGCAATGCAACTGTTGAAATAAGTTCAAGTGCGCAATTGGCTGAAGTTCTATCTAGCGCGCCTTTCGTTAAGGGTGGCCGTCCCGAACTTACCGAGGCGCAGGTCATTGTCTCGGGCGGTCGCGGTACCAACGGAGATTTTGCAGTTATTGAAGCGTTCGCAGATTCATTGGGAGCAGCGGTAGGTGCCTCACGTGCAGCAACAGATGCTGGTTGGTATCCGCATTCTCATCAGGTCGGACAAACCGGAAAAACGGTAAGCCCTCAGCTCTACGTGGCTTGTGGAATTTCCGGGGCGATTCAACATCGTGCGGGAATGCAGACCAGCAAGTTGATTATCGCCGTGAATAAAGACCCAGATGCGCCTATCTTCGAAATCGCTGATTTTGGCGTAGTCGGAGACCTCTTCGCTGTGTTGCCTAAAGCCACGGAAGGCGTGCGAGCTCGTAAGTCCTAGACTTGGGCACATGTCCATTTACCTAGATCATGCGGCGACTACGCCAATGATTGAGGACGCAATTGCAGCAATGAGCGCTCAAATGGTTGCACTCGGAAATCCATCGAGTCTTCATACTCCAGGGCGTGCTTCACGGAAAGTCATTGAGCAATCACGTGAATCTCTAGCTGCGGAAATTGGTTGCGCACCGAGCGAAATTATTTTCACTGCATCAGGGACAGAGGCCAATAACACTGCGCTTAAAGGGTTGTATTGGAAAGGCAGAAGCGTTGGCAGGAATGTTGTTGTGATTTCTGCAATTGAACATCATGCGATTTTGGATCCGGCTCAATGGTTAGTGAATCACGAAGGCGCCGAAGTCATATTGATTGGCACCACCAATGAGGGCGTTCTTAATATTTCCCAATTGGCAGAGCTGATTTCGAGGCGCGCTGATGAAATTGCAGTGATTTCTGTGATGCACTCCAATAACGAAACTGGAGTGGTGCAACCGATTGCTGAGGTTGTTGCAATAGGTAACGCTCATTCAATACCGGTGCATTGTGATGGAGTGCAAAGCTTTAAGAAGGTTCCATTATCTTTTTCAGATCTTCAACTTACGGCCCTTTCGCTCAGTGCACATAAAATTGGTGGACCCCTCGGTATCGGAATACTCGTCCTCAAGCGCGGGCTTGAAATTCCTGCGCTACTGCATGGCGGCGGACAAGAGCGCGAAATTCGAAGCGGAACCCTTAATGCCCCGGCAATTGTTGGATTCGCAGCCTCGGCACGCGCAGACTATCCGAGCGACCAAGTAAATCAATTGCGCGATGAATTAGCTGCCGGCATAGTCCGAGTTATTCCCGATGCGTACATCAACGGCTCCGGCGAACGTCTTCCTGGAATAGTGAACGCAACTTTTCCTGGGACAGAAAGTGACACATTGCTATTGCTCTTTGATGGTCAAGGTATTGCAGCATCAACTGGCTCTGCTTGCAGCGCAGGAGTGCAACGTCCCAGCCATGTCTTATTGGCAATGGGTCATAACGACAAGAGTGCACGATCATCGCTTCGCTTTTCACTAGGGGCAACAACAACTCGTGATGAGATTAATGAACTCTTGACAGCGCTACCAAGTGTTATTGAACGTGCTCGAGCGGCGAACCTGCGATGAGACTTATTGCGGCCATGAGTGGCGGAGTGGATTCAGCAGTTGCGGCTGCTCGCGCCGTTGAAGCCGGACATGAAGTCATCGGCGTTCATTTAGCACTTTCCTCTAATCCGCAGAAATATCGCTCAGGGGCCCGCGGATGTTGCACCGTTGAGGATTCCCATGATGCCAGGCGCGCAGCGGATGTTGTCGGTATCCCTTTCTATATTTGGGATATGGCAGAGGAATTTCACGAGGGAGTGGTCGAGAATTTTATTGCTGAATATGCAGCAGGACGTACTCCAAATCCATGTTTGCGGTGTAATGAAAAGATTAAATTCGCGGCTGTTTTAGACCGTGCTCGGGCAATGGGTTTTGATGGTGTTGTTACCGGACATTACGCAACAACAAGACAGGGCCCATTGGGCAAGACGCTACATCGCGCAATAGATATTTCTAAAGATCAGTCATACGTATTATCGGTTTTAACAGTTGAACAAATAGAAGGCGCGATTTTTCCTCTGGGTGATACCGAGAAAGTTGATATCCGTAAAGAAGCAGCAGCACGTGGGCTATCAGTTGCTAATAAGCCAGATAGTCATGACATTTGTTTTGTTCCATCGGGCGATAACGCGGGATGGTTGCACGATCGTCTAGGAAGTGAAGTTGGTCCAATCGTTGATCAAGATGGAAATGTGATTGGTAAACATAAGGGCGCCTACACATACACGATTGGGCAACGAAAAGGTTTGGGTTTAACTGTTCCGGCAGCCGATGGATCGCCTCGATTTGTTGTGAAGGTAGAGCCAGATACAAATACAGTCGTAGTTGGAACACGCGAGGACCTTGCCATTACATCGATGTACGGTGAGAACCCAGTTTGGTGCGGTCCTGCAGTGACTTCGACTCCAACTGAAGGTTTTGTTCAAATTCGCGCGCACGGTCAACCACTGCCTTGCACTTATTCATACGATGGACAGAAGTTAGTTGCACACTTAACTTCTCCACTTCTCGGTTTGGCAACTGGGCAAGCAATGGTTATTTACCTCTTTCTTATACACATCTTACGCTCTCTGCGAATAGAGAATTGTGATGTTTCTTTTACA
>QYPT01000002.1 GCA_007280125.1 Streptomycetaceae bacterium
ATGGATCGTTTGGCTATGGGTGACAAATGGGAAGATCAAGATTTGGTTTTCACAACTTCAATTGGAAGACCAGTTGACTCCAAGACAGATTATCGTCAATGGCATCATGCGCTCGCGAGTGTCGGTCTACCAATCAAGCGTCTTCACGATGCACGTCATACTGCGGCAACACTCTTATTTGATCAAGGTCTAGATATCGAAGTAATCCGTCGATTTATGGGTCACTCATCAGTATTACTAACTTCAAAAACTTATGTACATCACTCAGCACGACAATTAAAAGGTGCAGCTGACCTTATAAAAAGCATGATTAAGGGAGCGTGAATTATCTATCACGGGTCGGGTGGGGACCTCGCACGGTACCTGGTCTCTCCCTTCCAATTTTCATAAAATGTGCAAGTTCCACATTAAAATCGATCCAAGTACTTTCATCATCTAAATGAACATACTTTCGGATTACTGAATCTGCTTCATCCGTGATGACTCGCAATTGGTTCATATCGTAGTTTCCCATCCAAAGTCCCGCATAGGGCGTCCAGAGTAGATGATTCCCTGGTTTCATAATTGCATTGTGAAGTTTTTTGCCAATCTTTGAAAGGGCTTTTCGATCATCCAAAGCAATCTGGTCTAAACATAAAGGAAAACTGGTGAATGTAGAAGAGGGACTATCAAATTCGTCGCCGTGCAATACCCACCACATAAACATAATTCTGCCTGACATTATCGCCATTGCCGCAAATGCATCTTCTTCCGATGAGAAATAAAGGCTCCCGACTTTTGTCTGAACGGCTGGTTTTCTTTTTCCGTCTAATGCAGGTGGATCTTCTCTGAAAACACTGAGCCAATAGCCACTAATCTCCTTGAATCCAACTCTATGTGATGTTACTGATGTTCTGCAGGAATAGAAGAGCGTTTGTCCCGATTGGAAAGCAAATGGCATGAGTGATTCATGGCCAACTTTTGGCCATCGATCTGTAGGTCTATCTATGTACTTTCCATACTTAAGTGTATTGAACAGATGTGGACGGAATTCAGCATTCCACTTGTTGTAAACACTTGCATAAATTCCCGCATTACCTTCAGAATGAGAGCCTAGAAAAATGGTATTTCTAATTTCAAGTCCAGGGAATAGTCGAGCCGGTATAATTCCATAGGTTGATACCCATATATTCTGAAAATTTGCACTTAAAATTTCCCGAATATCCACAAATTTCGAACCCCAAGAAAGTTTTAGTGGCACGATCATGCTCAATCTTCCATCTTTTTTGGTGAGTTTTACAGCGCGCTCCATCACAGGCGCGAAAATATCCGGTGCTCTATCGGTTTTAAATCCGCTAAAAGTGTAGGAGGTGACTTTGCTTTTTTGAACATAAGGAGGATTGCCAATGACTGCATCAAATCCACCAGAGAAATGAACCTCCGGAAACTCTATAAACCAATGGAAGGGTTGATGCGAACGAATCCACTCTTCATAATTTTGGTCAATTTCTTTCATCTCATACCAATGCTTATTAACAATACTTTTTGTTTCGTTTGTCACTTGAATTAATTTAGATCGTGCTTTGAGAACCTTTTTTGAATCGTTTAACTCTTGCGCCAATCTAAAATCTTTGTAGTATTCGCCTACACTACGTGCCTTTTCATTGATGATTTCTATTTGTGACGATGCATAAAGTTGAAAACTGGCATCCAGAATTTCCTCTGGATCTACTGCGCCTACTAAAGTATTTCCCGATTTAATATTGAAATCCAAGTCGGGCAAAGGTTCTAGTTGTTCTCTCCGCTCAATTGTGGATACAAGCGCTAAGAAAAGCCGAAGTCGAGCTATTTCGATAGCTTCAGGCATAATATCAACACCGTAAAGATTATTTAGGGCAATATGTTTTAGTAAATAATATTCTTCACTGGGATGCCGATTAATCTCGTCAAGGATTTTGTCCATTTTTTCTGAAGGACTTTGGCTTTTCCCGTCTCTAGCCGCATCAAGAACCGCTTGATAAAGTGGCAAGAATTGTTTAAGAGCTGCAAATAGAAATGCGCCAGAACCGCAAGTTGGATCAATCACTCTGATGCTTGAAAGCGATTCCCAGAGAAATGTTGTGTCGAGTTTGTCACTATGTAAATCTAGATGGTCCAAAGTGATGGCTTCAATGTCTAAATTTAACGTAATGTAATCGTCATAAGAGCTAAATTTCTGATCCTGAAGTTTTGACTTCATCGAACTGTACTGACGAAGGCGGTCCGACACTTCGTACCAAGATTCTCCTGATAACCCTTCCTCACCCCCAGGCCTTTCAAATCCGATGCTAAAAAGGTTTTTTTCATAGATCGATTCGCCAGTAGCGCCATGTCGCATGGAGTCCCAAATGTATCGATCTGGATCTTTGGCAATCATTGTGTTAATTATGTTTAAATTTGCAGTTGGTAAGCGCTCCAAAAATATAGGAATAATCGTCGATGACGCCATATACCTACTAATATCTTCAGCAGTATAAAATGCTCCTTTGTCAGAATCAGAATCGTTTTTTCCTTCTGACTTCTGATTAATAAATTGTTCAAATATGTATCCCAGTACATCCGGATTGATTTCATTCGGGTTACCAGTTGGTCGGGTATCTAGATGCCATTGGTACTGGTCAAATAAGTCAAATATATTCTCGAAAATAGCGTCTGGAATCCGGATGCTCCTTGACGATTCTTCCAATTGATGGGGCGCAAATATCCCTCCATTTATATATGGAACATCGCCAATTAGGTCTTGTATCTCAGGATCTAAAGTCAATAATCCATTATGAGTTCCTAAGCCCGCGTGAAATAAAGGAATAAGCAAATCTTTATAGAATTCGTAAAACTTATTCTTACCATTTATCATTTTTACTTCAACAAGCCTATTTCTTAGGTAATTTAAATCCCCGTCCAAGAAGCCTTTTCGCTGGATGAAGTAGATGAACATGAGACGGTTCATGAGTAGAGCGCCGTACCACTCTTTTTCACCATCATCAAGCTTGCCTTTTATGGAAGACGAAAGAAGCTTTCGCTCACTTGTAAATTCATTGAAAAACTTCTTTGTAACTTTTTGCGAATCAAAAGCTTGCCGGAGCCGCTCAAGTAGTTGAATGACCGTTGGAGTTTCATTGATTCCTATCTTTATCATTTCAAGACGTTGCATTAGTGAAGTTGTTGTTCTTCCAATGAAATGCTCATGAGTAGTCAGACGGGTAATTCCAGTTTCTGAACTTCCAACTGCCTGAGGCCACAGCCATTCTTGTTTTCCAGATGCACTATAAATAATAAGCCGTTCCGTAGCCTTTTTACGAACCTCATGGTCAATTAACCGCTGCACTCTCCGCATTGGTATTTCTGAGCAGCTGAAAACTCTAACGCCACGATATGCCGCAACATTAATAAGTACGTACGTCTTTTCCTCAACTACAACTTCAATCGGGCTCAAATCAGGCCTTGACCAACCCAGCAAACGCATGAACAGGTCTGTGAATCGACCCTCATCGATCAACGCAAATGCTTCATCATTTTTGATAGCCATTACCTGACGCCCAAACTACAAACAATTCTGAGCGGATCAGGGATTCCGTCTGAAGCAAGTGTTAAGCGTTGCTGCAAATGCAAACTAACAATTAAAGTTGCAACATCCTCATCACCTTGTGTTCTCATAGCGCCTCTGAGTATTGATTCTGCTTCACTCGTTAATGGCCTTGTGTAGAGAGAATCAAGTGCATTACCTAAGTGCTCTTCTGCTGATTGCAAACTACCGTTAAATCTCTTCCATATCCTCGCGCGAATTCCCCTCAATCTGCCTCTGGTCACATCAGATTTCTGAAGTCCTCTATTTACGATTTCGCTTACCAATTCAAAATGATCATCTAACCGCAAGGCAGTTGGAGTAACTGGTTCTGCATGAAAATAATTCAGCGCTTCGTGGGCAGTCAAAAGTTTGACTTTGCCTTCATTATTTATACTCGCAAAACTGTCAATATTTCTCTCAGTTCGAGCAAATACTCCAACTCCTTGTTCCTCGTCTACTTCATGCTCCCGCGTTGAATAGACAAGGTCCGGCATATTGAGCACTCTTTCGGCAATCTCTGGGTAGTTAACGTTTGCTTCATTCCAAACTTCGTATGCCAATGACGAAGCGTCATTTTCTGAATCATCCTCATCCACAAGATGGCCTTTATACAACTCTGTGATCATGCTGTGCTCAGCTTCAGTTCCAAAGAATTTTTCATCAGAGCCGAAAACTTGAGCATTCTTCTCGAGGCGTTCACGAATACGACTTCTCAAATTGAGCACTGTTTCAACAGTATCTCCCGGAAAGAACGAATATATGTGGACATTCGGTGATTGTTGTCCAACTCGATCGATACGACCCGCTCTCTGAATCAGTCTCACGATGGCCCAAGGGAGGTCATAGTTGATCTGAACACAACTATCTTGCAAATTTTGCCCTTCGCTCAACACATCAGTTGAGACTAAAACATCAATCTGTTCAAGGTTTTTATCAGATTCTCCAACCAGATTTGCGTTAGATCGAGGGGAGAACCTACAGGCAAGCTGCATTGGATTAGAAGATGACCCAGACACAACCTCAACTTTTTTAATTCCCATTTTCGACAAAGACTCTGAAACATAATTTGCGGTGTCTTTATATTCTGTAAAAATCAATACTTTTTGACCTTTATGTGTTTTATTCACAAGTTCAACAAGTTTTAAGATCTTGGGATCCTTTGTATGATCCCAAATTCCGAAATTTGCAAGCAATTCCCTTAAGACTGCTGAGTCATTTCTAAGGTGCTCTAGTAATTCGTCAGTAAAAATGCTTGATCTAACCCACTGCATTGACTTCGAACCTTTATCCGCAATATTTCTATATGCATTCATTGGCAGGTCTTCAATATCGGATTCGAATTCAAAGTCATCATCGATTTCGGTTGTTAATATACCGTCATTCCCATATTCGAGAAGGTCATCGGGCAAGTTTCCTAACGGAATACTTAGGTTATTTGTATAAGCGTAAATCCAAACATCATTTCTCGCCAAATGTTTTTGGATTGATAATATAAATGAATAACCACATGAAGAGAGTCTTTTATAGAATCCTGACCGCAAGAATCCACTGAGGTGGCCGCTAGATTGCTCCCATTTATCAACAATTATTTCTTCTTTATCATTTAGCTCTACTTCGGAGTTCACATATCTCGCAAGTGAATACCGAGGTAACTTCAATGAATCAATAACCCCGAGTGTCTCTTCCGATGCCATTTTAGTAGCAGGGTCTTCGACACTTTCATCAGTTCCAAGTGGAATAGCTATACGTTTTGGAAAAAAGAACTTTTCACCATTTGAAAACTGTAAATACTCCTTACCGTTCTCACGCAGTGCGTAATTCTTTTGAATAAATGATCGGGTACGTCTAATTAAATGGTCAGACATAAGACGTTTCCAGTCCTCTGCTTCCTCTGATCTTTTGAAAGCAGCGAGTGAAGAGATCTTGCCATCTACTAAGTCAATGAGTCTAGGATTTTTGTCCATTGCAGCAAGAGGTTGGATTCCAAGATCCTCATCATCATCCAAATAAAGAGCTATTTGATTCGCGACATCCTTAAATCTGATATTGAAGGGAGTTCCAGTTAAAAGAAGAACTTTCGAATCACTCTCCTGCAGATATTGCCTCAATATTTTATAGTCCTGCCGTGTCGAGTTTCGCAGTGTGTGTGATTCATCAATTATTACAAAGCGGTATCTTTTGTTAAGACTAGGAAGTACCCTTGATATTTGACTGTATGGAACAACTTTTCCTGGTAAATCATAGGTTTCTAAATAAGATTCCCACATGGGCTTTAAATTAACTGGACATATAATTAATGGGTAGCCGAGCGAATCTGAAAGCATAGCGGCGACAGCCGTCGCAGTTATTGTCTTACCTAACCCAACTACATCCCCAAGCATTGTTCCACCACGAGACTCTACGCGTCTTGCGAGAGCCTTTACCGCACTCTCTTGATAAGTTAGTAATTGAGATTTCAGTTTCTCTGGGATGCTGTATTCCAACAATCCTTCACGAACATCTCTGGATAAATGCCAACAAATCTTTAAATATAATTCGTATGGGGTTGGTGTTTCAACATTCACCCATGAGTTGTCAATCAGTTCAATTAACTCAGCCGTAATGTCAATGCAATATGGATCTTCCCACCGATCTTGAAACCATTTGGCTAAATGATTCGTGGCCTGGTCATCTAATACATCGACATTCAACTCATAGTTATGTTGAAGTCCAGAAAATGTGAGATTAGAAGAGCCCACAAAACCCACAATTTGATTATTTATATCTTCGGGGCGATGGCATAAATACACTTTTCCATGTAACGGTCTTTTTAGAAATAATTTTAGCTTGACTTTGCCGCTCAACATATGCTCTTTGAGGAGCCGGAGAGTCTCTAAATCACTTTTTGTTGGCAGGCCTCGACATAACTGTTCCTTGAATTGTTCAATTGCCCTTGAGTGAAACTCTCTTGCTTTTTCATTATCATCTTCATATTCGATGCTACCGTCTACCCTAGACTGTAAATACTGAATTACTTTTTCGTTCGGATCAGCATTTGCCATTCCAACCAAAATGCGTGCCACAGGAGAACTTCCCGGACTAAAGACTTTTTCCTCAATACTTTCGGCAAAAAAATTCCACCCACGGAGATTGAAATAACCAACCGCTGCATCGATTCTTTGAGATTGCTTCAAAGTATCGGTTAGATGCGTACCAAAATCTCTTTCGATGTTGTCGAATATTCTGGTCATGAAATATGCCTTCCCTTAGACCACAAAAAATTAGATTCAAGCATTTGAATCACCGGCACCCATTTGTTTTTCAAATGACTGTCTAATTAAACCGATTATGTACGGCAGTTCCGATAAATTATTGAAGTCCACCGATACATCCCCATTTCCCCACCTACCCTTGTCTGAAATATCCTTTGAAATCTCTTTCGGATCATCAAGCTCATGTGGTGATAAATTAAGGGTTAAGCGCATTCCTTTTGCTTTAGGAATGACGTCGACAAAATTGGTTTCTGCTTTATAAGCAACATAGAGTTTTAAGAAAACTTCAGTTACACAGGGGTCTAAAGCCAGCATAGCTTTTCTGAATTCTGCGAAAAGTTGTTCGTTC
>QYPT01000056.1 GCA_007280125.1 Streptomycetaceae bacterium
CACCTAAAGCGCTCAAACGTTTCACAATTTCTCATTAATTAAATTTTAGTGTCCTCGGCGGGAGTTGAACCTGCGACCTACCGCTTAGGAGGCGGTTGCTCTATCCACTGAGCTACGAGGACAAAATATGCAAAATAATGATCACTTTGCATTGGGCAAGGGTACCCGTAGGGCATCTCTCATTTAAACGAAATTTAACGCCGATTTACCCAAGAATCTCAATATAAATTGGCAGATGTAACCCAAATGGCTAAAATTGGGAAAACAAACCAACAGGGATTTATATCCCCATGAGAGGCCAACAATGAAAGCGCTAGTTATAGGCGCGGGTGGTGTTGGCAGAGCAATCGCAAATATCGCATCTCGCAGAACCTTTATTACATCAATGGTTATTGCTGACCGCAATTTGGCACGCGCCGAAGAAGCTGTGGCACGAGTAAACGATGCACGATTTTCTGCCGCACAAGTCAACGCAGCTGAGCTTGAAGATATCCGCGAACTGATTCGCAAGGCAGATCCAGATGTAGTTATTAATGCGGTGGATCCGCGCTTTGTCATGCCAATCTTCTTAGCCTGCGAAATTGAGAATACCAATTACATTGACATGGCTATGTCTTTGTCGCGCCCACATCCTCATTACCCAAATTCTGAAACAGGTGTGAAACTGGGCGACGAGCAATTTGCTCGTGACTGGAACTGGTCTGAGCGCGGAATTTATGCCTTGGTTGGCATGGGGATCGAGCCAGGTATGAGCGATGTCTTTGCTCGATACGCCTCGGACTTTTTATTTAGTCGACTTGATTCCATCACAATTCTTGATGGATCAAACCTCACTGTAGAGGGTCATAACTTCGCACCATCATTTTCCATCTGGACAACAATTGAAGAATGCCTCAATCCCCCATTGGTTTGGGAAGATGGGCGTGGATGGTTTACGACAGAACCTTTCAGTGAGATTGAAACTTTTGATTTCCCTGAAGGCATTGGACCTGTTGAATGTGTAAACGTTGAACATGAAGAAGTAGTTTTGATTCCGCAAAAAGTTGATGCAAAGAAAGTGAACTTCAAGTACGGACTTGGCGCTTCCTTCATTACAACGCTGAAAACTATTCACATGTTGGGCATGGATCGTAAAGAGCATGTCGATGTTCAAGGAGTATCGGTTTCACCTCGAGATTTGCTGGCTGCATCACTTCCTGATCCGGCAACTCTTGGTGAGCGGATGCGCGGTAAAACGTGCGCGGGCGCACTTGTTAAAGGACTAAATAAGGAAGGTAAGCCTTACGCTTGTTACATGTACAACGTTGTCGATAATGCCTGGTCTATGGCTGAGTACGGCGATCAAGCAGTTGTATGGCAGACCGCGATTAACCCTGTTATTGCGATGGAACTCATCGATAAAGGTATCTGGCAACCAGAGGGAGTTAATGGGCCCGAATGGTTTGCACCGAAACCTTTCCTTGATCTTCTCGAGTCCTATGGAACTTCATGGACAATTCGCGATGAAGACACTGCAGGAATAGAAATCTAAATCCATGAAACACGACTTTGACGTTGTCATTGTTGGCTCTGGATTCGGTGGCTCCGTTTCTGCTCTTCGACTAGTTGAAAAGGGCTATAGCGTTGCTGTTCTAGAAGCTGGAAAGAGATTTGCGGATGAGGATTTCCCTCAGACATCCTGGAGACTTCGCAAATTTCTTTTCATGCCACGACTTGGATTCTTCGGTATTCAAAGAATTCATGTGCTCCCTGATGCTCTAATTTTGGCTGGCGCAGGTGTCGGTGGTGGATCCCTTGTCTATGCAAATACTCTGTATCAACCGGGCGATAAATATTTCAACGATCCACAATGGGCACACATCACTAACTGGAAAAAAGAGTTAGAGCCTTGGTATGACCAGGCTAGGCGAATGTTAGGCGTAAGTACTTATCCATACTTCTCTCCCAGTGATCAAGCTATGAAAGATGCGGCAGAGTCAATGGGCGTCGGACACACATTCACCATGGCGCCACTTGGGATTCACTTTGGAAAGCACCCTGCTGAAAAAGTTGAGGATCCTTACTTTGGTGGCGTCGGTCCAATGCGCGAGGGATGTGTTGGCTGCGGTGGTTGCATGACCGGATGCCGTCATAACGCAAAAAATACTTTGCCAAAGAATTACTTGGGACTTGCTGAAAAAGCTGGTGCAGTTGTATTTCCCATGACAACGGTTACGCAGTTAGAAGAGAAGAATGGTCAATGGGTTGTAACTGCGAAGAAGACTGGTGGAGTGGGCACTCAAACTTTTACTGCGCGAGAAGTCATTGTTGCGGCTGGTACTTACAACACTCAGAAGTTGCTCCATCGCATGAAAGATAGAAATGTCCTTCCACTTCTCTCTGATCAATTAGGAAAGCTTTCTCGAACAAATAGCGAATCACTTGTTGGCGCTTCTATGCCCAACACTGAAATCAATTTCAGTAAGGGATGCGCCATCACATCATCGTTTTATCCAGATGAGCACACGCACGTAGAACCAGTGCGTTATGGCAAGGGAAGTAACTTCATGGGTTTGATGCAAACTCTGATGACCGATGGCGCTACGTCAAAGATTAGGCGACGAAACTGGGTAAAGACTCTTCTGCATTCACCCTCATTGTTACCCAAGATTCTTAATGTGCGCCATTGGAGTGAAAGAACAGTTATTGCGCTAGTAATGCAGAATGTGGACTCTTCAATTGCTGTTAGCGGCAAGAGGAACATTCTCGGATGGCACTTAACGTCTAAGAATGATCCAACGAAACCAAATGCAACGTGGATTCCTGCAGCCAATCAAACTGCAAGAGCTATCGCTGCAAAATATGGCGGTATCGCAGGAGGCCACTTAGGCGATCTTATTGATGCGCCTTTTACTGCTCACTTTTCTGGCGGCTGTGTCATAGGTGACTCACCAGAGCATGGCGTTGTGGATCCTTATCATCGGGTCTGGAATTACCAGACGTTGCATATTGTTGATGGTTCGACAATCACCGCAAATCTTGGCGTTAATCCTTCTTTAACGATTACCGCACAAGCCGAACGAGCAATTTCGATGTGGCCAAATAAGAATGAACCTGACCAACGTCCCACACAAAGCGCCCCATACAAAGTAGTTTCATCCATCTTTCCAAATAATCCAATGGTCCCCGCAGGAGCACCTGCAGAGTTACGGAGAAAATAAATGGGTGAATCCGCACTGGTGACTGGGGCAACCGCAGGAATCGGTGCAAGTTTCGCTCGTCTATTAGCTTCAAAGGGATATCACGTCGTTCTTGTCGCGCGCGATGAGGAGCGTCTCATAAAAGTCTCCCAGGAATTAGCTACAGATTTCGGAATGACAAGTGAGGTTCTCCGCGCGGATTTATCTACAGCTGTGGGCTTGAAACTTGTCGCTGATCGTCTTGCAAGTACAACAAGCCCCATAGGCGTCCTAATTAATAATGCGGGGTTTGGAATCAATAAAAGTTTCTTAGTGAGTGATTTAGAAGCAGAACAAAACCTCCTCGATGTCTTAGTGACTGCACCCATGCGTTTAATGCATGCCGTTCTTCCGGTGATGAAAGAACATGATCGGGGAATTATCATTAACGTTTCATCTGTTGCGGGATGGATTGCTGGCGGTACTTACAGTGCGGCGAAGTCATATCTCACCGTCCTCAGCGAATCACTCCACACCGAATTAGCGCACACCAGAGTCACCGTGATGGCGTTATGTCCAGGGTTCACGCGGACGGAATTCCACGAAAGAGGGCGCATGAAAATGGGTGGTTTGCCCAATTTCATGTGGCTAAATGCAGATTACGTTGTAAACCGGGCATGGTCGGATGCGCGCAGGGGTCAAGCCCTTTCAGTTCCTGGTTGGCAGTATGCAATTCTCAGTACCCTCAGTCGATTTGGACCGAGGCCTTTGGTTCGCAAAATTGGTATGAATGTTAGACAGAAGCAACGTCACAAGTAGGTAGTCGAGGAACTTTCCCAGACAATTCAAAGAGAAGCAGCGCGTTATTTCGTTGGTATTTAACTCACTTTCGCTACCATTAGCCCACAATCTATGGAGGTTCTTATGATTCGCAAGGTGCTCACTGCTTCGATCATCGGCTTTATGTTCACCAGTCTTTTGGTGGCATCACCAGCTGGTGCCGCAACCATCACAAATGGCGTGGCATGTTCAAAGTCAGGAGCATCAACGAAAGTGGGCACAAACGTCTACAAGTGCACCAAGAACCCGACCGTGAAGAATGCGAAATTGACCTGGGTATGGTCTGGTTGTCTCGAAGCAAATACGATTTATACAACCTCCCTCGCAACGGTAAAGACACTCACAGATAGCCTGGCAAAGAATTTTGCAGATACGAAGAAATCTGGCAATGACTTAGCTGCCGGAATTATTGTCTCCATTAACAAGATTTTGGCTTATCGAGGCACGGCAGATTACGTATCTGGTGATGTCGTATGGGTAACTTCCGGTTATTACGTTGCAAACGCACCTGTTGCTCGTGACCTCAAAGGCACTAATTCACCTACGGAATTAAACACTGGAGCTGCCGGTTCAACGGCGCTTTGGGTCAAATTTGTTCCTACTGGTCCTTCACTAATCAATAGCGCGCTGGATCTCGTGCCATCACCTGATGTTGCCATTGCCGCACGTACGGCAGATATCGCTAACTGGACAGCCAATATTGCCAAACTTAACGCTGATGCAACCAAGGTTAGAGCTCTTCCTCAATCAGCAAAAAACACATCATCGCTCAACAGTATTGCCGTCACAATTAAACAATTTACGTCGGGAATCACAGCAGCGAGTAGCCAAATTACGACGCTCAAGGCAAATGTCGCAACAATTAAACGTCTAGCGTCTGCGCAAACTACGTTAACTTTGGTGCAAGCAAATATCGCTGGCGCAAAGCAAGACGTTGCTAGCAATCTTTCAATACGCTCCCAAGCATGCAAAAAGGGCGTCTGACCACTACACAGTAGATATGGCTAGCCCTAGTTAGGTTCGGTACGTAGGTCCCTACAGTTACAAGGGTGGGAAGAAAAAAAGGCCTGCGCGTAATAGCCCCTGGGTTATTAATTCTGCATATATTTCTGCGTGTATTTTTATCGAGTTCAAATGTATTTATTGACCTCTACCTTTACAGCGCGATTGGTTTTGCATGTATGGGGCTTGTTCTACTTACGCCGACCCTCACTGATCGGATAACCAAAACATCATTGGCACTAGCCATTGGAATATGGACATCCGGTTCGGCACTTTCGGCATGTCAAGAGTTTTACTCCATGCCAACTTTCACTTCCAACCTACCCAATAGCCTCTATTTACTTCTCTACCCATGCCTATTTGTAGCTATTCCGCGAAGCCTGGTAACGCTTGTTCGTTTCGGAGTAGTAGAGGTATTGGATTCAACAATCGTTGGTTTGGGATTAACTTCACTAGGAACTGCATTTCTCATACGTCCTGCATTACCTCACTTTTCTGGAAACTTCACCGATACTTTCTTTGCCATACTCTTCCCTGTTGCTGATCTTGTTTTGTTGGCGCTGACTCTTTCTTTCATAATTACAAAGAAGCTTTCAGCCCGCAGAGTGCTGATAATCCTTGGTGTTAGCGTTTTCTCAGCATCAGACTTCATTTTCCTTTGGCTCACCGTCAATCATCATTATGTTTTTGGAACACTCACTGATGACGGGTGGTTGATCGGGCTAGTTCTTCTTTCTGAAGCAATGTGGCATCGAGGAAATGAGGATCAGGAAAGAGACTCCATGCACCCAGTAACCATTGCACTTTCGGTATTAATGAGTGCAACCTTGTTGGGAATCACATCATTACACCCAGGTTATCTCCCTGATTTCATTTTGATTCCGACTCTTACTACCTTAATTCTGGCATTCATTCGAATGACAATTGCACTTAGGCAGGCACGTGCTATCGGAGAAGAGCGCACACTTGCCCGTACAGATGAACTCACAGGCTTACCTAATCGTCGTCGCTTCATTTCCGAGCTCAACGGGCTCTCAAAATCAGATGGCATTGAGTCAGCGTTACTGTTACTCGATTTAGATGGTTTTAAGCCGATTAACGATAAACACGGTCACGAGGTTGGTGATCTACTTTTGCGAGAAGTTTCTCATCGTTTCTCCCGTGCACTTCCCCACGGTTCACTTATTGCTCGACTTGGAGGAGATGAGTTTGGAATCATTCTTCGTGGTGATCGACATTCAACTTTTGAAACTGCACTTGCACTTCGGGCAACGTTGAGTTATCCGTTCTCAATCGCAGAAAATCAAATATCAGTGGGTGTCAGTATTGGATATGTTGGAAATGACGGAAACGGTGATCTCCTCAAACGTGCCGATAGCGCTATGTATCACGCCAAACGAGAAGGTATTGGAGTTTGGGCAGAACCTTTAAGAGTCTAAATCTTGATTTCAGCTAATCGAGCTAATGATTCGTGGCGCTCCGCCGCATGATCCACAATTCGTTGTACATACCCTTGAGAATATCCATCTGCATGCAGCCAGGGTTCATGTGTGGCTATTCCGCTGAGATGACGCAACTCAGGTACATATTTCCTCACATATGCCCCGTCCTCATCAAATCGCTTGCCCTGCTCAACCGGGTTGAATATTCGATAGTAGGGAGACGCGTCAGTGCCGCACCCTGCAGTCCATTGCCAGCCATGTGAATTCGAGGCAACATCGTTATCGACTAAATACTTCATAAAAAAGTTAGCGCCGTGTTGCCATTCCAGATGTAGATCTTTCACCAAGAATGATGCAACCACCATTCGAGTGCGATTATGCATCCATCCTTCTTGCACTAACTGGCGCATTGCTGCATCAACAAATGGGTATCCTGTTTTTCCAGCACACCAGGCATCAAAATTCTCCGATGGTTTGTCATAACGCATATTGGCAAACCGAGGTGCATAGTAATCGCGTGAAGTGTGCGGGTTATGGTGAAGTACATCCGCATAAAATTCACGCCAAGCAATTTCTTTGCGAAATATTTCGCTACCAGTTCCTTTACCGAGTCCTGCCAGTAATGTTCTTGGATGTATCTCTCCCCAGCGCAGATGTGCACTTAACTTGCTTGTGCCATCGATTGCAGCGAGATTTCTTTGCTCGTCATAGTTTTCTAACTCAGAATCCTGAAAGGATTTCCATCGCGACAACGCTGCTGACTCTCCAGCTGGCGGCAAAGAAACACCTTCTGGGATACCCCATTGCGGAAATTGACGCTCTGAACTCTTAATTTCAACGCACACAATTTTCTTAGGAGCCGCAACAGGCGCACGCCATCCATGCGTAGCCCAGGCTCTAAAGAAAGGCGTGTAGACCTTGTACGGGGTGTCATCGCTCTTTCGGATACGCCCTGGTGCTACCGCGTAGGGGCTTCCCGTCTTTGTTAAATGAATACCTGCTGCTTCTACTCGTGCATCTCGAGCAACTCCATACGGTGCATACTCTTGTGCAACGTGCACGGATGTCGCCTCGTACTCAGAAATAAGTTCGCGCAACACGACTACAGGGTCGCCAGCGATAACTTTCAATCGCCCATTCAATGAAGCATCAAGGGAGGCAAGAGAGGCAGCAAGATATGCGCGACGATGATCTCCTGCACGATCGGCAATTTCCATATCCATAATAAAGATCGGCACAATTTCATCCGAGTCATCAATTGCCGCTAACAGTGCTGGGTTATCACTGAGGCGAAGGTCTCGCCGAAACCAGAATATTGCTCTGTTTTTCATGGCATGATTTAAGCATTATGCAGAGAATAAATCGCTTTCAAATTCGCAGCGTTTCCGGGGAGGTTCACACTCTAGATTTTGATGGCCGAAGAGTGGATTACTGGGCACCTCCGACGCCGACTAATCGCCTCCTCATCGCACATGATGGTCAAAATGTCTTTGACAGGCGAACCGCAACCAGAATGATGACCTGGAAAATGGCACAGTCTGCTCTTCGTGTAAGCGAGAAATTAGGAATTACCCCTCCTGCAATTATTGGCGTATTTCACAGCCAAAGTGATGAAAACCCATGGGGACGATTTAAAGACCTCACACCTGAAGATGTATTCAAAGGTGGAGTTAAACCAATAGGTGCTATCGATCCAACTTTCTCCTTGGACCATCTAGAAGGAAATCGATACCTCTCACAAATCACCGACGACATTGCTCCAACAATCTGTGCGGAGCTTGGACTTGAAATTGCGAAACTAGACAAGGCAATTATTGGATCGAGTATGGGTGGTCTTGCCTCGCTCTATGCACTTGGCAAGCGCCCAGATTTTTTCACGACCGCTTTGGCATTTTCTACACATTGGCCCATTGGCGGAAATCCCTTAGTTGATGCACTCATCAATGAACTTCCACAACCTGGCTCACACAAAGTATGGATGAGCCATGGAGACAAGGGCCTCGATGCTGAATATAGCCCGTTTCAGAAATACGCCGATGGGCTAATGATTGAAAAGGGTTGGCATCTTCAGCAAGACTTCATGACAAAGACTTATAGTCGTTCGGGTCACAACGAACGTTCTTGGGCAAAGTACATAGATCAACCGATGAATTTCTGGCTAGCTTAGTTTGTATATTCCTACACCTGCAGATGCGAAGTTAATCTTTGTCCCTGATGTAGTTGGACCATAAAGCGTCTTTGCTTTTGTAAGGATCGCACCTAAATCAATCTGTGCACTCGTCCGAGTGACCACAACAAGAAGTTTCTCTTTTTTGCTTTCTCGGATATAGGCAACGTAGTTATTTTCAGTTACCACCCATTGCAATCCTCCGTCAGATAACGCATGGGATTTCCTGCGAATAGCAATCAATTTCTTTACTTCAGCAAGAAAATCTTTATCCCACGTATCTTTGTCATCCCAATTAATAGTCCTGCGCGCATCCTCCCCCCACGCACCTTGCAGGCCAACTTCATCCCCAGCAAAAATGGAAGGCACTCCTGGGTACGTCAGCAAAATTCCCATCCCTGCGATGTGGTGGGCAACATCATGACCTACGACATTTCTAAAGCGAGCGGTGTCATGTGAATCTAGAAGCAACATGCTCGAGACAAGTGATCTCCACGGAATACCTGCGTTAAAGGCAGACATTGCAGTAGCCATATCTTTTCCGGAAAAGGCTGGAATCGCTGTAGGTAAACCAAAGAATCCAAACTTCACGTCGGCATTGTGTTGTAACCATCCCCAAATCGGGCGCATAAATCCGTTGTAATTCATGGTTCCGTGCCAACCAAAGCCATCAAGATCGGCAGGAAAGTTATCTGCATTTTCTGCAACTAGCCACGCATTGGGATTCGTCTCATCCATTGCTTCGCGAATGCCTTGGACAACCATTGCATTTAAATTCTCGCCTTTATAGACGCCAGTCATATTTCCGACATCAATGCGCCACCCTGACATGGAAAATGGCGGTAATAGCCATTTCTTCACAATGGATCTCTTGCCGCTATACAGGAGTGCTTGAAGTTTCTCGGAGGAGAAATTTAGTTTTGGTAAGGAAGCAAGCCCCCACCAGCCTTCGTATCCATGCTTGATGCTTTTGTCCCAGTAGAAGAATGCGCGTTCTTTGGATTTCTTATCTGCAAGTGCCTTCTTAATCCAAGGATGCCCCGCTCCGCAGTGATTGGTGGTCAAGTCCCCCATCATTGCGATGCCAGCCTTCTTGGCGGCGCCAGCAAGGGCAATCATCGCCTTATCTCCACCAAGTAATGGATCGACATGATCAAAACTACTCGCGTCATACCTATGAGTTGACGAGGCCGGAAAATACGGAGTGAAATAGATTCCGTTGATTCCTAGATCCTGTAGGTGAGATAAATTGGAGCGGACACCATCTAGATCCCCACCAAAGAATTCATGTCCTGTGCTTTTATCCCGTCCGTGAGGAATGTCATTCCACTCCCGGGCAACAAAGGTTTTAGGCATGAGGGATTTGTATTTCTCGCTGGTAGCAAAGCGGTCAGGAAATATTTGATAAAAAACGGATGAACGAATCCAAGAAGGATTCGCTGGTGTTGCCAGCAGTTGAAAGTCCTGTGCACTGGTGACATCGTAGGTATGGACGCCGCTGCCATTGAGCCACCTATAAGTAACGCCATCTAGCATAAGAAATCTGTAACTTGTTTTCTTGTTCATGACTTCTGCTTTTACTGACCACCACGACTCACCATTGGCGGATGCAGACTTCTTCATAGGAAAATATCTTGGCTCACCATCATGATAAATGCGAAGCATTGCTTGGTCTATAGGAAAATCATCTGGAGAACGAAACTTAAGAGTGATCTTCTCACCAACTTCAGGAGAAGAGTTGCTTACATAAAGTTCACTGCCATCATGGTGCGGGTATCGAAACGGTTGCATGGGTGAGCTCATAGCTCTTTCCTTTCGAATTCGTTGCAGTAGCCCTTATTTCCAGAGTTTGCCCAAGGAAATCCTGAGGGTCAATATAAACTCGGTAAGGGGCATTTGTATCAACACCTAGTGGTTGCCAACCCCCACCGCTAGCCATCTTGACTTCGAAATTGACTCTGAGAAGATCGCTGGTAGTTAAGGAGGCCTTTGCTTCCAAGAACCCAGTGAGATCATCTTCCGTTACAACTAATTTGCCCGCCTTGACTGACGTGAGATCGATAGCTTTGTTAGCTTTCAAGATGATCGTTGAAAGGGCCGGGACTGTAAGAGTTATCTTCTCTCCTTTGACCACTTGAATTGGGCTTCCAAGTAGCACTTTCCACCTGCCTTGCGAAGTGGCTGTAGTGATTACAGCTTTTTGAGCTTTATCCGAGTTATTAAAAGCAACCAGATATTCGCGATTTTCTTTCACATCTTTCTTCGAAATTACAAAGAGTGAACCTTTGGTAGATCGTATTTGCATCTGTGAATTTGATAAGCCCGGATTTGCTGACCGCAGTGCAGCGAGAGATTTTATGTACTTTGCTATTGGGTTAGTTGCAGTAACTGCGAAAGAATCACCATTTCCAATTAACTTCCCACCAACCCTGGCCTCTGATTTCCAAAATCCAACTTGCGTCGAAAACATATCCTGGCGAGCTAACTGATCGGTACCGTCACCGGTTCCCGTCATTCCAACTTCATCGCCATAGTAAACGGCAGGAATTCCGCGTGAAAAATACATAAGTGCGTTAGCTAGGAGAGTTCTAGGAAGGAGTTGATTAGCTTTCTGAACTTTTCTGGATTCAATGATGTATGCAGAACGTCCCATGTCATGATTGCCGATAAAGGTAACAAGGTTATTTGCATCTGATGTTGCACTCGTATAAAGGTCATCAGATAGGAAGAGCGACTCTAAATCAGCAGCACTTGAATACCCTGAGGCAAAATCTGTCGCACTTTTTTGAAATGGAAAATCAAGAACAGTTTGTATTTTATTGCGCCGAACATACGTCATTAAGTCATTAACGTTATTAATCGCGACTTCACCGAATATTGTAAAGTTTGAAATACCAGCGCTTTGGGCTGTGTTTTGAATTAGTGGGCTCCAATTTTTAAAGAAATTGTCATCCACATGGCGGGCAGTGTCGACGCGAAATCCAGAGAATCCAAAGTCCTTAATCCATTGGCCATAGACATCAGCCCAACCTTGATAAACCGCCTGCTTTTCGGTTGCAAGGTCATCTAAAGAATAGAAATCACCGATTTGAAGACAAGACCCTTCGCCCCAGCATTTATCCATTGGCCCTACGTTGTGATAATTCGTAAGATCATTGAGCCAACTTGGGCTCTTAGCATTTTCTTGACCGGCAGGTATAAAAGCTTTCTGATTCTCATAGCTAATCACATCACCCGTGTGGTTAGTAACCACATCTAGAATTATCTTAAGGTTTTGTTTCTTGGCGCATTCCATAAATGCTTTGAGATCATCTTTAGTCCCTAGATGAGGATCTACATTGAGAAAATCCAATCCCCAGTAACCGTGATAACCAGCTCCGTGACTCGTCGCTGGAGTTTGAACAACAATTGGAGTAATCCATACGGCTGTAAAGCCCAATGACTTAATTCGCGCTAAGCCGTTATCTCCGCTCGTACATGTACCTGTAAGTCCTTTTAGGTCCCCTCCATGAAAGAAAGCCTTTTCACTCGGATCAAATCCAATGTCGCCATTGACTCTGTCATTGCTGGTGTCTCCATTTGCATACCGATCTGGCATAACAAAGTAGATGAGATCTTTTGCCAGTCCAACTGCAGGCGAGGCAGGAGTTGCCGCTGTGGCAAATGAGGTAGCAAGTAGAAAGAAAGCAAGTAGCGAAGCAAAAGTACCTTTGCGCTTCAAAATTATCCTTTAACCGAACCTGCCGTTAAGCCGTTAACAATGTATTTCTGTAGAGACAAGAAAATGACGACGATTGGTATAGAAGCAAGGATTGAGCCCGCAGCAAATGGTCCCCAGTTTTGAGAATATTGTCCGCCGATGAACTGCTGCAAACCAACCGCAACTGTGCGGCCATCCATCTGAACTAAGAATAGGCGAGCTAAAATAAACTCGTTGAAGGTTCCGATGAAACTTAAAAGACTGACAACAGCGAGAACTGGCGCTGCAAGTGGAACGAAAATTAGCCAGTAAGTCTGTACAGCACTTGCACCATCGATCTTGGCTGCTTCATCTAGCTCGGCAGGAATTGAATCAACAAATCCCTTGAGCAGCCAAATGTTTACACCCATGGATCCACCAAGGTAAACCAAAACAAGTCCAGCCTGGCTACCTAAGCCAATTTGAGGTGCAAACCTGTATACGCGTTCCATGATTACGTATACAGCAGAAAGAGCAAGAATTGCCGGAAACATTTGGACTAAGAGAAGAAGCTGGATACCAAATTTCTTACCTTTAAATCTCAATCGGCTGAAAGCGAATGCAGATGCGGCTCCTATAACAACCGAACAGATTGCAACCGTGGATGCAATTACTAATGAGTTCTGCACCCAATGCGTAAAGGGGATTTTTGGCGAATTGAAGAGGAACCTAAAGTTCTTTAATGAAAACTCTGTCGGGACAAACGAGGTGAGATGTAAACTTCCATTTGTACTCAATGAAGAAAGAACAACTAAATAGAGCGGGAAAAGTGAAAAGAGGCATACAGCGATGGCAAGTACATGGCGCCAGAGGTTTTCCCTTACCCAATTGTTCATCCGAAGGTCTCCATGACTTTCGACTTTTTGAGGCCGTACAAGGAGATGGATGCCACCAGAACGAAAATGAGGACTGAAATAGCGCTAGCTAAACCGAAATCTTGAGTGTTATTACCAAAGGCGATTTGATAGGTGTAACTGATCAGAATGTCGGTAGCTCCCGCGATCTGTCCATCCAAGGTTTCTCGAGGCCCTCCACCTGTCAACAAATAAATCAAGTTAAAGTTATTGAAATTAAAGGCAAATGATGCAATGAGCAAAGGGGACAATATCTGAAGCAGTAGAGGAAGGGTGATCTTCCTAAAGATTTGGCGAGGATTCGCGCCATCAATTGCTGCAGCCTCTTGAAGTTCAGTGGGGATGGCCTGCAACGAACCTGAGCAGATCAAATAGAAGTATGGGAAACCTAGCCAGAGATTTACAAGTAGTACCGCTCCGCGAGCAAAATTGGCATCCGTGAACCAAGCGATGTGAGTGTGCAGTAGGTTATTAATCGCACCAAATTCAGTGTCGAACATTCCTGCCCAAATCAAAATACTCATAACGCTAGGCATGGCATAAGGCAAGATCAAAATAGAACGATATATACGACGTCCGCGGATCTTTCTATTAAGTGCCATGGCTAGCAGAAGTCCGAGAGCAAATGTCGTAAGCACCGACATCCCAGCAAAAACCACCGTCCAAATAAAGACCTTAATTAGAGGTGTGCGCACTTTTTCATCAGATACGAGCTTTGTGTAATTCTCAAACCAAATGGGTGCACGCCAGCCCGGGGTAAGCATTTCATCTGGCGCGCCGACTTTGGCCCAATTGCCTCGACCGTTGTCTTTGTATGTATCGCCCGTGACTACATTCTTGATTACACCGGCGGCTTTGTCGTAAGTCAGTGATTGTTGAAAGACTGCCCCGACGTTCTGGCCTTCGATTCCGATATAGAACTTATCTTGATATTTGTAATGAATCCTCGAGTAATCATCACTCTTGGAAAGCATCTCTGCGGAAATTAATGTAAAGCCGGGGGCAGCAGTTGCCACACCATTTTCATCTAATGTCACACCGGAAGCCGGTACTTCAGTACGTGTGTCTTTTGTAGAGATAAAGAACTTATTATTTGCTATATCTGAAACTAAGATCGCGAAATCTCCCGAAGGAGTTTCTCCAACATTTATATCAAATGTGGTTCCATTTTCGTCCGGTTCGGCACCAAGAGTTACAACTTGTTGGGTCGCTTCGCCTTTTCCAAGAATATTTCCAGTTTGATAATGATATGTGGACATAGAAAGTGTAAAAATAATTGGTGCTATTACGAATGCAATAAAGAAGAGAATTCCCGGCACAAAGAACTTAAGCGGGATAGAAAACTTAGTGAGATAAGTAAAATTGAGGGCTAAAATTGCAAATAGGAGAAATGATCCAATCGCATATTCTTTTTGAACAAAGGCATGTTCTGTGAGCAAGGCAAGCATGGCGGTCACTATTGCAAGTAGTGCAACCTTGCCCATAAACGCGAAGTTTCCGCGTATTAATCCGCTCACTGGAGTGGCTTCTCCTTTTTATCTCGTGTTAAAACTTTCGTTGAATACCTGTAAAGAGTAGCGTGGGCGGGAAATTTCTCCCGCCCACGCCATTCAACTACTTAATCTGAGCCCTACGATTTAGAGATCAGCTTTTCCAACTGCAACGTTCTTCTTCCACATTGCGGCTAGCTTCTTACCTTCAACAACAGGATCTTTACCTTGGACCAAAACTGCGGTCCAGTATCCACCTGATGAATCCCAGTAGTTAGCTCCACCGGCATTGCTGCCAAGGAACGCACCGATTTGTGGGATACCAGCAAGAGTTGCTGCGTTAGCCATGTTCTTCTGAGCATCGGAAACTGATGCGCTTGCTTGTGCATCTAGGTTAGCCGGTGGGCGAAGTTCAATAGCTTCGTATGCAATTTGGCCAGCGGCAGATGCAAAGTAGCCAGTCAGAAGTGACTTGGCTGCAACTGCTACGCCGTGCTTCTCTGCATTTGTTGTTAGGAATGCGCCGTTGACGCTACCGAACATGTGGCCGTATGTACCGGCAACAACGCCTGGTACTGGCATGAAGTTCATTGTGAAACCTAGGTCTTGATACTTCTTCCACTCCCAGTTACCGAGTGTTGCGTATGGAACTAGACCAGCCTTGAAGTTATCTGCGCAACCTGTGTCAGTTGCTGGGAAGAAGCCGTTGCTCTTGCCGTTGGCATCTAGCAAATACTTCTTAACGTTGTTACCAAAAGTTGTTCCGTTGAAGCCCTTGTAGACATCTGGAACACCCTTTGCGCGCATGAAGTATGGATCGGCACCCAGTGCTGAAAGACCTGAAAGTCCGCCCCATGCCATTCCTCCGCCAGTAAAGCAAAGACCAGCTTTGAGACCCTTAGATACTTTGTTTGCCTTGTAGAAATCAACCATGTCGCCGTAAGTCTTTGGCGCAGATGTAACGAGCTTTGTGTTGTAAACCATTGCTACGTTGTTGATATCTACAGGAACTCCGTAGATCTTCTTCTTGTAAGTAAGATCAAAGAAGTTAGTAGCTGCAAAGTTTGACTTTTGTGAAGCGGTAAGTGTTACTGGAGCGAGCTTTCCGCTCTTAGCCAACTTTGTTACCCAGTCATTTCCACCGATGAAAATATCTGGACCAGCTGATCCAGTGTATTTATCAAGTGCATCGCCTAGTGCAGCGTAACTTGAGAAACTTACGACCTTGATTGTGCTGCCTGGAATCACATTTGGGTTAGCAGCAAAAAGAGTTGCTAGATGGGGTCCGCGTGTTTCGTCCGCCCAGATAAGAATTTCACTTGCAGCGTGTGCGGCAGGAACCACAGTTGCTGTTATTGCGAGAGCGGCACTGGCGATAACGCCAAATAAGCCGAGACGCTTACGATTCATTAAATCCTCCATGGATTGAATTGCTGCACGAGGGGTGTCAGCATCGCTATTTTCACCAAGCGGACAGACTAGGTCAAGCCAGAAAGGCCCCTTTGGCTTTTCTTTACCCGATTGTTATGAAGGGTTATTTGTTGCAGAAAACCCTGAAGCGCAAAGCGGACAATCAGTTTATTTTACGAATGAAGCTGTACGACTGTGGAATCCCAGCCCGCTACAGTCTCGGCTTTGCGAGGGCCTTCCCCTATATATCGAGCAGATGGACGAACTAAGCGACCCGTACGTTTTTGCTCGAGAATATGTGCACTCCATCCGGCAGTACGTGCTGCAGTAAACATAGATGTAAATAAGTGCGCAGGAACCTCTGCAAAATCAAGAACGATTGCTGCCCAGAATTCCACGTTAGTTTCAAGAATTCGCTCTGGATGACGCTCATGCAATTCAGCCAGAGCAGCCTTTTCAAGTGCGAGTGCGACTTCATAACGTGGTGCGTTTAATTCTTTTGCAGTGCGACGCAATGTGCGTGCGCGTGGATCTTCAGCGCGATAAACGCGGTGACCAAATCCCATGAGTCGTTCTCCGCGATCCATGATGCCCTTTACATAGGCAAGTGCGTCACCGGTTTTTTCAACTTCTTCAATCATATGTAGAACACGAGAAGGCGCTCCACCATGAAGTGGACCTGACATCGCACCAATTGCGCCGGAAAGTGCTGCTGCGACATCCGCTCCAGTTGATGCAATAACGCGAGCAGTAAATGTGGATGCATTCATTCCATGTTCTGCTGCCGAAACAAAGTACGCGTCAATTGCACGAACATGTAGTGGGTCTGGCTCTCCGCGCCAACGGATCATCATGCGTTCTACAACTGTATGCGCCTTATCAATTTCAGATTCTGGAACCGGCGGAACTGTGACACCGCGAGCTGCTTGTGACAAATATGAAAGAACCATTACGGATGCACGTGCAAGATTGCTGCGGGCTTCGGCATCATCAATGTCAAGCAGTGGCTTAAATCCCCAAGCTGGTGCGAGCATTGCAATTGCAGATTGAACATCGACGCGGACATCACCTGAGTGAACGGGCAATGGAAATTTTTCTGCGTTTGGAAGACCTGGATTAAATTCATCATCAACAAGCAATCCCCATACATTTCCAAAAGAGACGCGTCCAACGAGTTCTTCAATATCTACTCCGCGATAACGAAGTGCACTGCCCTCTTTATCCGGCTCTGCAATCTCCGATTCAAATGCGATGACACCTTCAAGACCTGGTTTAAAATCATCAGACATTTGTTGCCCCTTTACTTTTTCCCCGTAGCGCCACACAGTCGCGAGCGCTAATACGGCCAATTCTGCCCCCTTACAGGGGGTGGTTACGACCAAGCTTGGCACTGCTGGTGCTCATTTACGCTCAATTACAGGCGAGATGCCAACTTTGAGAAAGTGACGTTAGATACAGGTATGGAAAAACTCACCCGCGAAGATATTGCCGCGATGCGCCGCTCATATGGAGATGCCGGTCTAGATAGCTTGCCCGCCGATCCACTCATTGCCTTTTCGCAATGGCTACATGAGGCCCATGAAAACCCACTCATCGTTGAGGCCAATGCCATGGTGCTTTCTACGACAGACCATGAAGGCGAGATGTCGGCGCGCTCTGTATTGCTCAAAGATGTGTCGCAGAATGGGTTCACTTTCTTTACCAATTACTCATCGCGCAAGGGGCTAGCTATTCACTCACAGCCACAGGTCACACTGCTCTTTCCTTGGTATGCACAAGAGCGTCAAGTAACTATCAATGGAGTTGCCTCGCAAATCTCACGAAGTGAAACAGATGAATACTTCGCGACCCGTCCATGGAATAGTCAGATAGGAGCATGGGCTAGTCGTCAGTCCGCTCCCCTCGAGTCACGAGCAGAATTAGAAGATCGATGGGCAGCCGCGGCAGAGAAATGGTCAGAAGGAACACCCGTGCCGACTCCGCCGCAGTGGGGCGGGTATCGAGTGATGCCAACATCTATTGAATTCTGGCAAGGACGCTACTCGCGATTGCATGATCGCCTTCGATATGAGCGTCCCCGTAAATATGACCAAAGCAACTCAGGTGAGGCAAATACTGAGTGGGAGTTGACCCGCTACTACCCGTAGGCTCTCCCCGTGAGCAACGATATTAAGATCCCAGATAATCTCAAACCCGCTGACGGTCGCTTTGGATGCGGACCTTCAAAGATTCGCCCAGAAGCTTTAGCTGCACTTGCAGCAAGTGGCGCATCAATTTTGGGAACGTCTCACCGTCAAAAGCCAGTTAAGCATGTCGTGCATCGCGTACGCGAAGGACTTAACTCACTATTTGAATTGCCAGATGACTACGAAGTTGTTCTTGGAAATGGTGGCTCGACTGCATTTTGGGATATCGCCACTTTTGGACTTATCGAATCTCGCTCACAACATTTAGTTTTCGGAGAATTTTCTTCAAAATTTGCACTCGCCGCCAAAGAAGCGCCGTTTCTTGGAGAACCGACGGTCATTAAGTCCGAGCCAGGAACCCATCCTCAAGCTACGGTCGAAGATGGCATTGATGTTTACGCACTCACTCATAATGAAACAAGTACCGGCGTATCTATGCAGATTAAGCGCCCTGTTGGCACTGACGGTGCACTCGTCTTGGTAGATGCAACTAGTGCCGCTGGTGGCCTTGCTGTGGATGCAAAAGAATTCGATACCTACTACTTCGCACCTCAGAAATCCTTCGCATCAGATGGTGGTTTGTGGCTAGCAATCATGAGCCCTGCAGCAATCGCCCGCGTTGAGAAAATTAAAGCGAGCCAGCGTTGGGTACCTGCATTTTTTGACCTCACTACAGCGATTGAAAATAGTCGGCTAGATCAGACTTACAACACGCCTGCCCTAGTAACAATGATGTTATTGGCCGATCAAATCGAGTGGATGAATTCCAACGGCGGAATGAAATTCTCTGCCGGGCGCAGCGCAGATTCAGCCTCTCGCTTATACCGATGGGCAGAAAAAACTTCATACACCACGCCTTTCGTGACGGACCCATCCATGCGATCTAACGTTGTAGGAACTATCAATTTTGACGAAAGTATTGATGCAACGAAAATTGCTGCAGCACTTCGTGCAAACGGAATTGTTGATACCGAGCCTTACCGTAAATTAGGCATGAACCAGCTTCGTATCGGCATGTTCCCTGCAGTAGAGCCAAGTGATATCGATGCGCTCACTGCTTCTATTGAATTTGTTATCAGCGCCCTTTAAGCGCTAGAACTTTTCATATATGACTCTTCAGCGCGATCGTGTGTTCTGGACTGTCGGATTTCAAGTCGCAATCATCAATATTTACCTTGGTGGTTTTGGACCGGCACAACCTCTACTTCGCGCACAACAACATACATCTTTAACCGTCGCAGGACTTCACGGTACTTCCATGGGGATTGCCGCGATTCTCGCTGGATTCGTTAATCCGCATTTAACCCATAGATTTGGCCGCCAAATCACTTCGTGGATTGGCTTCGCATTCTTTTGTTTTGGCGTATTGATGTTTGTTGTATGCCCGCCTGTACTCCTCACATTGCTTGCAACACTAATCGGAGGATTTGGGGTATCCACGATTATTAACACGATGGTTACTCAACTTTCAGATCATTTTCCGAATGATGCATCCGATGCTGTTTCACAAGCCAGCGGTATTTCATCTGGCGGTTACATCATTGGCACACTCTCTATCGGAGCAATTGCAAGTACCTCGTTAAGTTGGAGACTTGGTCTTTTGTCCGTCATACCTTTATCCCTTCTACTTTATTTCTATGCCCGCCCGCATATTTCCAAAGAACACGTCCCTCATGAAGATGGACCAGAGCGCGGAGCAATGAGCGTGAAGTTTTGGATTGCGTGGATTGGTTTCATTGCATGTATATCTACGGAATTTGGGACAACTTTCTGGGCAGCTGCACTTGTGCAAGATCGCGTTAGGTCGACACCCGCAATTTCAACGCTGAGTATGTTGGCCTTCGGAATAGGAATGGCGATGGGTCGCTGGTATGGCCCGCATGTATTGCGCCGCTTCTCGCTTGATTCACAATTGAAAACAGTTTTAGTATTTCAA
>QYPT01000063.1 GCA_007280125.1 Streptomycetaceae bacterium
CATATCAGTATCGCCAGTACCAAGCTGAACAAGTACAGCCGGGCGCTCGGCATCCAAACCGAGTGCCTTGCGGGCATCAATTCGAGAGAGTGATGTTGATGAATCAAAAAGTGAAACCGGTGAAGTTAATATGGAATCTTTTCGTTGAGCGGTTGGGCCCTTGTCATATTCGTGCGCAAAATCGCCAGGCTCAATGATGGAGTCAACCAACTTAGTTTGAAGGTATAGTGCCATTCTCTGCGGCGTTCTTTTCCATAAACCACGACGCATCCACACCAGCGGAATCTCTGGCTTTGATTCCTTCATTGCCAAGATTCCTGTATATGGAACGACGCCATCAAAAGAAATAAGTTTCGCATCTGTTTCATCGATTAGCGCGAGTAAGCGGTCGCGCAGGTAGTTATTCCAATCCATCGTGCTCATCCAATTGCGATCTCTTCCAGGAATGTATTCACATCTAATTCCTAATGCCGAAGGGATTTCAGCAATCCCGCCAGCCATCGAGACGATAATGGGGTTAGCAAAAGCTTTGAGTTCTGTTGCTATCGCACAAGCTCTAGCTAGGTGGCCCATTCCTACGCCATTACTAGTGGCGAGGATTATCGTGGGCTTTTGCACGTATCCGACCTTATTAGAAAGTAATCTCAAGGCATAATTACCACTCTAGGAAAGGATTGCGAATGCATGGTTTGGCGCTATTTATCGCAGTCTTTCTCGCTTGCGCTGTTGAAGCCGTAGAGGCTACAACGATTGTGCTGGCCGCTGGCACTGCTCGAGATTGGAAATCCGCACTACTTGGTACGGGAAGTGGTCTTGGAGTTTTGGCAGTAATCATCGGAGTATTCGGCCCGACACTTTCGAATTTACCAATCGGAGGACTTCGGCTCTTTGTCGGCGGTCTCTTGCTTGTCTTCGGATTGCAATGGGTACGCAAAGCGATTTTACGCAGTAGCGGATACAAAGCACTGCATGATGAAGATGCGATATTCCAAGAAGAGTTGGCGCAAGCTCAAAAGGCAAAGAGTGGACAGCGCCTTGGTGTTCATGATTGGTATGCCTTCACTCTCTCATTTAAAGGAGTGCTGCTAGAAGGGCTTGAAGTAGCTTTTATTGTTTTAACTTTCGGAACCATACAAAATCAAGTCGGTTTGGCATCGCTAGCAGCGCTAGCTGCAGTAATCATTGTCGCTATTGCTGGCTTTGCACTGCGTAAACCATTGGCGCGTGTTCCCGAAAACACGATGAAATTCGTAGTAGGAATTATGTTGACTTCCTTTGGAATCTTCTGGGGTGCAGAGGGAGCTGGTGCAGAGTGGCCGGGTAAAGACGCATCTCTTCCAGCAATTATTCTTTTCATGGTTATGGTTTCGTGGATCTTGATTCAGATATTGCGCAGACGGCATTCTGCGCGAGAAGTTGTATTGGCTAAGACACACAGTGTTGCTAAGGAAATTTCGGATGAACTCGAAGACGACGAAATCGAGATTTTGCAAAGTCGAACATTCATGACGAGCGTCAAAGCATTTGGGGATTTCTGGTTTGATTTCCTTATCGGAGATGATTGGCGCGGAACGATTGGAATTCTCTTAGCTTTTATTGCAACGGCAATGCTCAATCATTCAGGCATTACCTGTTGGTGGGTGTTACCCGTTGCGGTTGCAGCGCTATTGCCTTTTAACTTGATGAGAGTTACGCGTTCTTAACTACTCAACATCCCATGTGTCGCCGCTAGTGAGCAATGTGTTGAGGTCTCCAGCACCTTGAGCTTTGATGATGTCGGAAACTTGGTTATTCACCATAGATCCGTAACCAGGACGCTCGACATCGCGGAAGATTCCGACGGGTACATGGCTAAGTTCAGATGATGACAATCGCGAAAGTGCGAAAGCATATGAAGGATCAGCGTTATGCGCGTCGTGGATTACAAGGTCACTTTCATCCACGCTACCGAGTTCAACCACTTTGAGGGATGCACCATCGTGAATTAATCCGTGAGTCTCAGATTTAATCGCTTGTCCATGAACCATTTGCAGCAGTGCTGCGCCTTTAGTATCGCCATCTTTGACGATTTCGAACGCACCATCATTGAAGATTGGACAGTTTTGGAAGATTTCAATCAGCGCCGAACCCTTATGGGCGGTAGCTGCACGTAGGACTTCAGTGAAATGTTTGCGATCACTATCAACGGTCCGAGCAACGAAAGTGGCTTCGGCGCCTATTGCTAATGAGATTGGATTAAACGGTGTATCCAAAGAACCTAGGGGACTGGACTTCGTAACTTTTCCTGTCTCACTCGTTGGGGAGTATTGACCCTTTGTTAAACCGTAAATTCGGTTATTGAAGAGCAAGATCTTTAGTTCGATGTTGCGACGCAATGAATGGATCAAGTGGTTTCCACCAATAGAGAGCGAGTCTCCATCTCCAGTAATCACGAAGACCGAAAGATCGGGGCGTGAAATCGCAAGACCTGTTGCAATCGTTGGGGCACGTCCATGGATGGAGTGCATGCCGAAAGTTTCAAGATAGTAAGGGAATCTTGATGAACATCCGATACCCGAAATGAAAACGATGTTCTCGCGGGGTACGCCGAGTTCAGGAAGGAAGGATTGCATGGTGGAGAGGATTGAATAGTCACCGCATCCAGGACACCACTTCACTTCTTGATCAGATGTGAAGTCCTTCTTTGTCAGGGCTAAATCAGGCATGAATCACCGCCATTGTTGAGTCAACGAGTTCTTGAGTTGTAAATGGGAGACCGCGGACTTGATTACAAGGGATCACATCTTTCAAGAATTGGCTCCGTAAAAGCATCGCTAATTGTCCTAAGTTCATTTCAGGAACCAAGACTTTCGAATACTTCTCTAGTACAGCGCCCAAGTTCTTAGGGAAAGGATTGATGTAGCGCAGATGTGCTTGTGCAACCTTCTCACCATTTGCGCGAAGAGATTCGATCGCTGAGGCGATTGGGCCATAGGTAGAACCCCAACCAAGAATCAAAACGGTTGCATCTCCATCTGGATCATCAACAAGGAGGTCAGGTACTTCTATGCCGGCGACTTTAGCTGCGCGTGCGCGAACCATTAAGTCGTGGTTGGCTGGTTCGTAAGAAATAGCGCCAGTTTTATCTGCTTTTTCCAAACCGCCGATGCGATGTTCGATTCCCTTTGTGCCAGGAATTGCCCATGGACGAGCAAGCGTCTTTGGATCACGAAGGTATGGCATGAAATCCTCTTGCGTCTGAGCGAATTCGACATGCAAATCAGGAAGCGAGTCAACAGAGGGAATCATCCATGGTTCTGATCCGTTTGCGATGTAGCCATCGGAGAGGATAAAGACAGGCACCCTGTAAGTAGTAGCAATTCGCGCCGCTTCCAATGCGATAGCGAAACAGTCACTTGCGTGTGATGGCGCAATAACTGCAACAGGTGACTCACCATTACGACCGTACATTGCCTGCAAAAGATCTGATTGCTCGGTCTTTGTTGGGAGTCCAGTTGATGGGCCACCGCGCTGTACATCGATAATAATTAAAGGCAACTCGAGCATGACGCCAAGGCCAATCATTTCGCTCTTGAGAGCAACTCCCGGACCAGATGTTGTCGTGATACCTAGGGCGCCACCGTAAGAGGCACCAAGTGCCGAGCCAATTGCAGCAATTTCATCTTCTGCTTGGAATGTAATAACACCAAACTTCTTATGCTTTGAGAGCTCGTGCAAAATATCTGATGCAGGGGTAATGGGGTATGAACCAAGGAATAGTTTGAGACCACTTCGTTGCGAGGCTGCAATGAGGCCGTAGGCCATCGCTGTATTACCGCTGATATTGCGATATTTACCAGCAGGCATGTGAGCCTTGGCAATCTCGTAGGAAACCGCAAAGTCCTCAGTAGTCTCGCCATAATTCCAGCCAGTCTTATATGCGAGCAAGTTTGCTGCCAAGATTTCTGGTTTCTTACCAAACTTCGCCTTTAGGAAATTTTCAGTTGATTCTGTTGGACGGTGATACATCCATGTCAAAAGTCCCAGCGCAAACATATTCTTAGAACGCTCGGCTTCTTTACGAGTCAATGAAAGTTCTGAAAGTGCAGCAACAGTCAACGAAGTAAGTCCAACCGCGTGCACTTTATAACTATCTAGAGATCCATCTTCAAGTGGATTAGTTTCGTATCCCACCTTCGTAAGATTGCGCGTTGTGAATTCATCCTTATCGACGATGATTGTTGCTCCGCGACGAATTTCTTTTATATTAGCTTTAAGGGCCGCTGGATTCATCGCCACCAAAACGTCTGGTTCATCGCCAGGAGTTTGCACGTGATGATCGGCGAAGTGAAGTTGGAATGATGAGATACCTGGAATCGTTCCTTGAGGGGCACGAATTTCTGCGGGGTAATTCGGAAGAGTCGAAAGATCGTTACCCAGGCTTGCGGTATCCATCGTGAAACGATCACCGGTGAGTTGCATTCCATCACCGCTGTCGCCAGCGAATCGAATTGTTACCTGATCAAGTGAAACGACGGGCTTGGTCACGTGCTTTATCTTGCTCAGTTTGGAGAGGGTTGGCTAGTCATTGCTGGCATATCTTCGATGAGTTTCATCTCAGGGGTAGCACTCTCGCGTTTCCACACGCGTAACTGATTAGTCAAAAACTCTTGACTTTCCGAGGCAACAGGTTATTTTCCATAAATCAGCATAATTCAGGCTAAAAAGCCTCTTTTACACTGTTCTATGGATAATGAACTGAAATTTTCCTTCAACGAAGTAGGTATCACCAGTAAAGATTGGGTTGCCATTGCGCAGATAGTGAACTTGCCGTAAATGTAAGTAGAGCCCCGAGCGCGGTCTATCCCGACCCCATCCGACCTCCTTTGAGCTAATCGCGTGAATTTCAGCGCGGGCTCTTACAGGATGTTTTCGAATTGAATCAAGGGCGGTGAAAACTGAACCCTTTGACATCCGCTTCATGACAGAAGGAGTGAGTTCTGCAATATTAAAAGTGTCATAAGAGAAAACGACAACGGATCCATCAGCGGTAATTGAGCGCTCAATATGGAGCACGTCGCTACCTTCATCAATTTGCAAGTCTTTAGCTTCACTCGCAGTTGCTTTCCTGACTTCACTGGAGCGCGTAGTCATTTCTGCTTTATGACCCATCTCCCGAATAGTTTGAGTGATAGACCTCAATTCTTGTAACCCGGCTCGTACAGAATCCCCAAAATCTGCGATGTATGCGCCGGACCCGTGTCTTATATCAATTAACCCTTGAGTTTCAAGTGAGCGTAGTGCCGTTCTAATTGTTACTCGCGCCACTCCATATTGTTCTGCCAATTCGAATTCACCAGGGATTTTTCCACCGGCTTCCCACTCATGTCCCAGAATTCGAATACGCAAGTGATCTCTCACTTGGTCTCCTAGGGATCCCGAAGTCCCTTTGGAAAGATTCTTCTGAAAGCCTATTGACATATCTCTTTCCTCAAGTATTGTCTGCTCTGAGTTGTACTACAACTATAGAGGAGCTCGAAACTGATGTCTATACCGTACAAGGCTATCGATTGGAAGAATGAAAAGTTAGTTCTTCTCGATCAAACCTTGCTGCCTGTGCAGGAGGCATACAACACTTACGACACCGTATTGCCCTTGATCGATGCGATTCAACGCTTGGTAGTGAGGGGTGCTCCAGCATTGGGAGTCACTGGGGCATATGGTGTTGTTATCGCAATGGATCAAGGGGTTAGAGAAAATTGGACTTCTGCTCAACTTGAAAAAGCCATCGATGATATTCGTGATGCGCGACCTACGGCAGTTAACTTAGCCTGGGCAGTTGAAAAAATCCGCACTCGAATCAGCGAAGGTAGGGATGTTGTACTTGCTATTGCACATCAGTTTGCTGAAGAGGATTGCAAATCGAGTACCGAAATGGGGATTATCGGCGCAGATTGGCTGATTAACGCATTAGGCAAGAAACCGCTGACATTGCTTACTCACTGCAATACAGGCTCCCTTGCGACCACTGGTACAGGTACGGCGCTGGGAGTTATTCGCGAAATGCATACTCGCGGGCTCGTGAAAGAAGTTTATGCAGACGAGAGCCGACCTCTACTTCAAGGCGCTCGCTTAACCGCCTGGGAACTTATGAAGTCAGGAATTCCACACCGCATACAGCCAGATGGTGCAGCGGCAATGGCCATCATGACTGGACGCATTGACGCCGCCCTTATTGGGGCCGATCGCATTGCACATAACGGAGATTCTGCAAACAAGATTGGTTCCCTAGGTGTGGCACTTGCTTGTCACGAAGCTGGAATCCCATTCCTTGTTGTAGCACCTGAATCATCGGTCGATCGCACGATTTCATCGGGTAAAGATATTCATATCGAAATACGCGGCGATGAAGAATTGACTTTCTTCAAGGGAATTCAAGTGGCTCCAATAGGAACCAAAACATTCAACCCTGCCTTTGATGTCACTCCCGCCAAATACATCAGTGCAGTAATCACCGAACTTAAAGCCTATGAGATAGGCAAAGGAGAGACGCTATGAATGAATATCAGCCATTACATGAACTCGTAGCTCGTTCACAAAAAATTGGTGCAGACCAAGAACTCGTTCTCTTTGGTGGCGGCAATACATCTAGTAAAGGTGAAATTCATGATCACTTAGGTCGCCTTAAGAAAGTCCTATGGGTTAAAGGCTCCGGCGCAGATATGCAATATGCCGTTGATAAGGATTATCCAGGCCTATACCTTGATGAGTTATTAGCACTTGAAGAGTTTTCCGAAATGACTGATGACATGATGGTTGATTACGTGACTCGCGCTCTCGTTGATCCCACATCTCGCAGACCGTCCATTGAAACCCTGCTCCATGCATTCTTACCTGCAAAACATATTGACCATGTTCACTCGGATGTTATTTGCGCTCTCACTAATCACCCCCAAGGCGAGAAGGCTGTACGGGAAGCACTTGGAGAAGGATTCGCCTATGTCGATTGGATGAGACCTGGCTTTGCGCTATCAAAGGCTGTTGGTGCGCTGAAAGACTATGACGGCGTAGTTCTTGCTCATCATGGATTAGTCGTATGGGATGAAAACACAGATGCGTGTTATGACAAAACAGGAATCGCTGTTAAGAAAGCTGATGATTACTTAAATTCACTCAATAAACGCCCTGTCGCCAATTTTATGCATAACGATTTACCAGATGAAGAATTGAAAAACTTACTCCTTGCACTTCGAGGAAAAATTGGAAAGAAACAAGTTCTACGCATTGATTCGAGACTGGCTGATGTAGCCGCTCGCCCTGACCTGCCACAGGTTCTAGATGCAGGAGTAGCTAGCGCCGATCATATGATGCGCGTTCGTCCCAAGTCTGCAGCTGTATCGGTCGATAACGTAGAAGAAGGAGTCGACAAGTATCGCAATGATTACCAGGCATATTTCGAAGAGAACAAACATCTCATAACACCTGGATATTCCAGTCACGGCAATGACCCAAAGGTAGTAATCGTTCCTGGAGTAGGAGCAATTACTTCAGCAAGCACTTTAAAAGAAGCAGCCATGTTGGCGGATATTGCAACCCATACCCATCATGTTGCTGCAAGAGTTAGAGATGTTTTCGGTGAAGGCAGAGCGCTTCCCTCATCCGAAATATTTGGATTTGATTACTGGCCACTAGAGCTTTTCAAACTAAAGTCCAAACCTGCACCAGCACGATTTGATGGACATATCTTTATTGTTACTGGTGCTGGAAGCGGAATTGGCCGCGGAATTGCCATCGAACTCGGCAAGCAAGGTGCACATGTTGCACTAGCTGATATTGAAGAAGATGGCTTAGCCCAAGTTGAAGCAATATTTGCCGAAAATAAAAGTAATCCGCCACTCTTAATCGTCGGTGATCAATCCAATGAATCCGATGTGAAAGCAACAGTAGGTAAAACTGTTCGCCACTTCGGGGGCCTTGATGGCGCAGTGATCAATGCAGGTATTGGCGTCTCGGATCTACTAGAAGAACTAGATGTTGCTAAATGGCGTCGCGGTCTGGATATAAATCTGACTAGCGCTTTCATGTTAACTAAAGAAGCCATGGCGGTTATGCGCAAGCAGAACATGGGTGGCTCACTTGTCTATGTTGCGAGCAAGAATGCATTTGCACCGGGAGCAGGATTTGGTGGGTATTCAGTATCGAAGGCCGGAATGCTTCAATTGATGCGCATTGCTGCCCTTGAAGGCGGAAGCGTTGGCATTCGCTGCAACGCGGTTAACCCTGATGCGGTATTTGATAACAGTAAATTGTGGGCGGGCGGCATTCGCGAACAGCGGGCTGCAGCACACGGTGTTAAGCCAGAAGAACTTGAAGATTTTTACGCTTCACGAAATCTTCTAAAAGCTCGTGTGAGAAGTGTCGACGTTGCTCAAAGCGTCGCTTACCTCCTGAGTGATGAGTCGTCACGCACAACTGGCAGCGTAATTGCTGTAGATGGGGGTGTGGCGGCTGCTTTCCCGCGGTGAGCGAGATCGCGCTACCGATTCAACTCGTGAATCGGTATTTAGTAGGAGGTACTTAATGAAGGCAGGAAAGATCAGACTGCTTGCTATCACCACCGCTGCGTTGGTGTTGACCACCACGGCAGTACAAAGTAGCCAAGCTGCAACAAAGCCAGCGCCATTTAACGCTGGTCCAGTAAAGATTGCTCTCGTACAGAATTCTGGTGCTGGCGATTACTTCCAGCAGTGGACTAACGGCGCAAAGAAGCAAGCTACAGCTGTCGGATTTGAAATGCAGGTTTACGATGCACAAGCTGACGCCGCTAAGCAAGCAACCGATATGGAAACTGCAATCGGTTCTGGCGTTAAAGGAATCATCGTCGATCATGGAAATGCAGACACAATGTGCCCAGGAATTAACAAGGCCATTGACGCTGGAATTCCAGTTGTTGTCTATGACAATGACATCCGCAAATGCGCACCACGCGCAGTCTTCACATCACAGAGCGATGAAGCCCTAGCTACTGCAGTTCTCGGACAAGCAGTCAAGGATCTTGGAAAGAATAAGACTGTTGGATATGTCAACGTTCTTGGTATCGCACCGCTAGATCGTCGCCACCTAGTGTGGTTAAAAATTACTAAGGCTCAAAAGTGGACTCAGAAGTTCTTCGTTGGCAAGTTTACGAACTCTGTTGCAACAGATAACGCTCAATTGGTGGATGCAGCCCTTAAGGCCAATCCAAAGATTTCAGCAATCTTCGCACCATATGACGAACTAGCAAAGGGAACTATTTCTGCGATCTACCAGAATAAATTGCAGAGCAAAATCAAGGTCTACGGAATCGATATTTCAAACGCAGATATCGACTTGATGACCAAAGCTGGCAGCCCTTGGACTGCAACAGCTGGAACTGATCCAAACGCAATCGGTGCAGGTGTGGTTCGCGTTATGGCACTCAAGCTAGCTGGACAGCAAGCAAGTACAGTCGTCTCATTCCCAGGCGTATTGATCACTGCTAAGTTCTTGAAGACTAACAAGATCAAGAACATGGATGACCTCCGTGCCAAGCTCCCTTCATTGAGCATGTCAAAGGCAGCATCTGCTGACTGGATCCCATCAGTAACTTTCTAATCTAGGAAACTAGAAGCGAAAGACTAAGAGTTGAAGAGGTGAGTTGATGAAGAAGTCGCTTGAGATTAAATCTGTTCGTAAGTCATTTGGCACCAATGAGGTACTGAAAGGTATTTCATTTCGTATTGAGCCAGGAGAGATTGTCTCTCTACTTGGTGCAAACGGTGCTGGAAAATCGACTTTGATCAAGATTCTCTCTGGTGCATTTACTGAATTTGACGGTGAGATCTATATAAACGATCAACCGGCAAACATCGGCTCACCTCTTCAAGCTCGTTCTCAAGGTATTGAGACCGTCCACCAAAAGATTAATGAAGGAATTGTTGCCGGACTTACGGTCGCAGAGAATTTGCTCTTTGATCGAATCGCTCTTGGGGAAATTTCCCGTTTCGCAACTCCCGCCAAGATGGTGCGAGAGGCACGCGAAGTCCTTAAGGCACTGAGCCTTGAGTGGGATGATCAAATGCTCAAGGATGATGTATTCAATTTGGGAATAGCTGACCAACAGCTCCTATTGCTTGCACGTGCCCTTTCGCATAATCCGGCCCTGTTGATTCTTGATGAGCCAACTTCTGCCCTCTCCAACGCAGAAGTAAGTCGCTTATTCAAGATTATCCAAAGGCTGCGCACCGATGGCGTGGCAATTTTGTATGTCTCACACAGACTAGGTGAGATAGATGAATTAGCTGACAGACTCGTGATTCTTCGTGATGGTGTTATTCAAACCATTCAAGATAAACCATTTAACTGGACTAATGCGCTACATGACATGCTCGGAATGGATCTGCGCGAAGCCCAATTTGGTATTGAAGAAGAACGCGGTACGGATGTAGTCCTATCGGTTCGTAATGCTCAGATCTTCGAGGAAAGTAAACCGTGGTCAATTCAGGTTAGAAGCGGTGAAGTCACAGGAATAATTGGCCTTCTTGGAGCAGGAAAAAGTGAATTAGCTCGGGGTCTCTTTGGTGCGGAGAAGTTGAAATCTGGCGAAGTGGAATTTCTGGGAGAAGCTTTTATACCCAAGTCTCCTGCAGATGCGATTAAAAAGGGAGTCTTCCTGATTTCGGAAGATCGTACGAGAGATGGAATTCTTGAAAATTGGTCGATTTCAAATACGACGAGCCTTCCCTTCTTAAAAAAGATTGCTTCAGGGTCTCTGATTAATTTCGGCAAAGAGAATGACTTGGCATCAAGAATGATTGAAAAACTTAATGTTGTCACCCAATCACACAAGTCGACTGTAGATTCTTTATCGGGCGGCAATCAGCAAAAGGTCATGGTTGGCCGTTGGCTCATGCAAAACTCGCGCTTATTATTACTCGATGAACCTTTTAGAGGTGTTGATATCGGAGCCAGGCGTGAAATTGCCGGCCAAATTCGCGATTTAGTAAGAGCAGGCAATGCCGCGATTATTTTCTCATCTGATATTGATGAGATTCTGGAATCGTCAGATCGCGTGTTAATCATGGTCCAAGGCGATATTAAATTTGATAGTTATTTGTCAGAAACATCTCGAAACGAAATCATCCAGAAAATGTCGGAGGTCGCATAATGAAGAAAGTAAAAACTATTAGGACAAAGGCGGAATTTTCAGCCCGAGATTTCCTGGTGAAGTATGGGTTCATTTTGGTAACTCTCATCTCTTTTGTTTCCTTCTTTAGTACTCAAGACACCTTCCGTCTCTCAACGACATTCTTTTCGATGTTGAAGTACACCTCGGTTGTGGCTATTACTGGACTAGGTATTACCTTTTCAATGGCCGTGGGTGGTCTCGACCTCTCTGTCGGAGCAGTTGCGGGTATGGCAGTGACGCTTTCTGCAATGACGATGGTTATTTATGATAAATCCGCGATTGTGGCAGTTGCCTTAGTGTTACTGGCTGGCGTAGTCATTGGTTGTCTAAATGCATTTCTCATTGTTGTCCTGAAGATTCCTGACTTGCTAGCAACGTTGGCATCAATGTTTGCCATTATGGGACTTAAGCTAGTTCCCGTAAAAGGTCAGTCCGTATCGTCAGGAATGATGATGCAGGATGGAACGACTGCACCTGGAAAATTTACAGACACATTCCTGAAGATTGACTCCGGTCAACTTGGACCAATTCCGTACGCCGTCATTGTGTGGATGCTTCTTACAGTTGCTTGCTGGTTCTTCTTAACCAGAACAACGTGGGGACGGGCAATGTACGCGGTTGGATCCAATCCAGAGGCGTCCCTCTTGGCGGGAATCAACGTCAAGCGTTATCGCGCTCTTGCCTACATTCTTTCGAGTGTTTTGGCATCGATTAGCGGAATGATTCTGGCATCAAGAATTGGCCAAGGAGATATCAGTGCAGGTAACTCACTTCTCTTGGATTCAGTAGCTGTCGCATTGGTGGGTACCTCAGTACTTGCCATGGGTAAACCAAATGCTTGGGGAACAGCTCTTGGTGCATTCCTCATTGGAGTTGTTATTACAGGACTTACGATCGCTGGTTTCCCGTATTACGGTCAAGATGTTGTTAAAGGCGCCGTATTGCTTTTGGCACTTGTTTTCTCGTTTACTCTTTCGCGCAAAAAATCTCGATTCATTTCCGCTGTATAGGAGACAGTTAAGTGGACAATACATACGAATTTCTTTCATCAAGTAACATAGAAAGTTATCTGACTTCTCGTCCAGAGACTTCCTCCGTAATCGACTCAACCTCGATAGTGGAAATAAAGGAAGTAGGCGATGGCAATCTCAATCTTGTTTTCATTGTGAAAGATAATCAAGGGAAAGGCATCGTTCTCAAGCAAGCGTTGCCTTACGTTCGCCTCGTCGGCCCGTCATGGCCAATGTCACCCGACCGTGCTCGTATTGAATTTGAGACCACAGTTATTCACTCGCTTGCAGCCAAACACCTTGTCCCTGAAATCTATTTCTATGACACGGACCGTTTCATCATTGCGATGGAAGACCTTTCCGATCACCAGGTTTGGCGCACAGCTCTTAACAATGGCGAGATAAATCATGGTGGCGCAGAATCAGTTGGTGAGTACATCGCCAAAGTAACCTTTGCAACATCAGTATTTGGTGCAGGGGCAGATGCTCACAAAAAGGGAATCGCACGAGCAATCAATCCTGAAATCTGTCTCATCACTGAAGATCTCGTCTTTACTGAGCCCTATTTTCCGGGCGAGCGAAATTCATACTTACCGGCAAACGAACCTGATGCGCAGGCAATTATTAACGACGAGCAAATGGTGTTGGAGATGGGCCATCTAAAATTTACATTTATGACTGCCTCTGAGGCACTCATCCATGGGGACCTTCATACCGGATCAGTTATGGTGAAGTCCGATGCGGATGGCAATGAGATATCTACACGTGCCTTTGATTCAGAGTTCTCCTTCTATGGACCAATCGCCTTCGATATAGGCGCTGTTTTCGCTAATTTCTACATAGCTTTAGCTCGCTCAATCGCCCTCGGACGTACCGAGCACATTTCCTTCATTGAAACTTTACCCACGGCCATGTGGGATTCCTTCGAAAATCACTTTCGGACTTTGTGGCCAACCAGACTAGATAAGCGAGTCTTTAGCGATCGACTCCTCGATGATCTGATGGTTTCATGGAAAGAAGATGCCTTCGGATTTGCTTCGGCAAAGATGGCTCGTCGCATTGTTGGGTTAGCAAAAACTAGCGACATCGAAACTTTAGATCCCAACGTCCGCGAAGGCGCCGCACGTGGGGTGCTTCGCTCGGCACAAATGCTTATTCGCGAGCGACACAACCACTTAAGCGTGGCCGCCATGACTGAAAAAGTTAAATCAATTATGCAAGAAGTACGTACAGAGGGAGATGACAAGTGAGTACCGCGCTAGAAGTTGCAACTTCCTATTGGAAAGCAGAATGCGAAAGAGATACAGAAAAAGTACTTGCTCACTATCACCACGATGCAACTTTCTGCCCACCTGGTCAGACTTTAGTAGGACATGAGCAGATTAGAACTTTTTATGATGCATCAGGAGCGGATTTTCCTGGCCTGGCTGTGAAAATTGGTAACAACTTCACGGTAGGAGATCAAACTGCCATCGAATGGGTAGCAACTCTTACATCGGTGAACGGCCAAGAATTTACGATTAAAGGAGTCAACATAATCAAGATGCGTGACGCAAAATTCGAGTGGGTGCACGCCTACTTTGATCCGACGGTTTTACAATCGAAAGGTAACTAATCCCCAATGAGTGAGAATTCAACAAATGTAGTAAAAGAAATTGAAAGGGTTGCGACTGGAATTCGTCTTAGAGTCTTGGCGCATACACTTTCGAATAACGGTGGTTACATGAGCCAAGCTTGCTCCTCGGCCGAGTTGCTAGCTTCCCTTTATGCGGGGATCTTGAATTTCTCTCCGACTGGTCAACCTATTGACCCACCGTCATTTCTTGGAGTGCCCTCGATTGGAACCGACTTCTATCAAACAGGAGCGCAATTCCACGGAGAGAAGGGCGCCGAATATGATCGTTTGATTTCAAGTCCTGCCCACTATGCGCTAGTTATTTATGCTGCTCTTATTGAAACCGGACGTCTTCGAGAAGATGGGTTAGAGCATTTCAACAGGGATGGTTCAACTGTAGAAATGATCGGCGCAGAGCATTCGCCTGGATTTGAAACAACCACGGGATCTCTCGCACAAGCGCTTTCCCAAGCGGGAGGAATTGCACTTGCTCGAAAGATTCGTAAAGAGAAAGGCCGTACTTGGGTTTTCATGAGTGACGGTGAATTTCAAGAGGGACAAACCTATGAAGCCCTTCAAGCTGCTGCTTTTCACGGACTCTCAAATCTGCGAGTAATAGTTGATGTGAACAAGGCCCAATGTGATGGTCCTATGGATTCAGTCATGTCAATCGAGCCTTTATCGCAACGAATTGAAGCTTTTGGTTGGGAAGTAAGTGTTGTCGATGGACACGATATTCCAGCATTACTGAGCGCAGCTTCGCGAACAACTTCTACTCCACACATGATTCTCTGTTACACGGATCCGGTTCGCGGACTTCCGATACTTGCAGAACGTGCGCCAGTCTTGCATTACTTACGTTTCACCAGCACGGAAGAACATGATCGATACGAGAAGGCTTATCAGGAGATGGTGAAATGAGTTACGAAATAGTTGCACGACCTCACCAACAGAACTTCATTGACTGGGCAAAAGATAAGCCAGAAGTACTTGTTCTCTCTGCTGACTTAACAAATTCATGCGAAGTAGGAAAATGGCGCGACACCTATCCAGAGCGTTTCTTCTCGATGGGCATGGCAGAACAGAACATGATGGGCATGGCTGCCGGTCTTGCTCGCGAGGGATTTGAACCTTGGCTGCACACTTTCTCTGTTTTCCTATATCGCCGGCCATTAGATCAACTGCAGATGTCAATCGCTTATCCCGCACTTAAAGTTCGCCTCGTTGGTTTCTTGCCAGGAATCATGACTCCAGGTGGCGTTACACATCAAGCAATTGAAGACATCGCAATCTTGCGCAGTATTCCAAATATGACGGTCTTGGAAGTTGGTGATGCCACTGAAGCTCAAAGCGTTCTTGATGTTGCACATGCCGTTGAAGGTCCTGTTTACATTCGAATGTTGAGAGGTGAAGTCAGCCGGATATTCCCAGCTGATGAACCATTCGTTCTCAACAAGGCGAGAATTCTTTCTGTGGGCACTGATATCACGCTCATCACCTCAGGCATGGCGACCGAAGAAGCACTACGTGCAATTCCGTTGTTGCAAGAACGTGGCATCTCAATTTCTCATCTACATGTTTCAACACTGAAACCTTTCACGGATCCCCAGGTTGTAGCTGCGCTTAAGAGTGCAAAACATGGTGTGATAACTATGGAAAACCACTCAATTATTGGTGGGCTTGGCAGCGCTGTTGCTGAAGTTATGGCAGAGAACGCGGTCGGTGTGCCACTCCAGAGAATTGGTCTCAATGACACTTACGCACATGGCGCTTCGCAGAAGTACTTAATGGCCGAGTACGAAATGGATGCAGCAACATTAGTTAAGCGAGTAGAGAAGGCAATCGGCCGCCAACTCAATATCGACGAGAGTGAGTTACAGGAACAACGCTCAGTAAGTGTTCACAGCAGCGCCAAAGTAGAAGCATTGTGACCGATCGAATACTGATTACCTACCTGTATCACGGTAGCGATCCGATAACGATTGCTGACGTGATTCGGGTTGAACAAACCATTGAGTTTCCAGCTGACCTAGCCGCTCAATGGATTCAGGAAGATGTCGTCGGCAAAGTGGAAGAGATTGTTTCTACTGGCGTCGATATACATCGCATCAAGATTTCATACAACCCGGATGTTGCTGGCGCCGATTTCACTCAACTTCTCAATGTCTTATGGGGTAACGCTTCACTCTTTCCCGGACTCAAAGTTATTGGACTAGAACTGCCAGCTGTTATTACCAATCGCTTTAAGGGCCCACGTTTTGGTGTTGAAGGTTTGCGAAAGTTTTACGATGCACCAAAACGGCCACTACTTACGACCGCTCTTAAGCCAATGGGGTCAGACTCCAAAACACTTGCGCAAATGGCCCGCACATTGGCGCTCAGCGGATTCGACATGATTAAAGATGACCACAGTTTGGCCAATCAACCATGGTCGATGTGGGAAGAGCGTGTTACCGCTGTCTCTCGCGCAGTTAATGAGGCAAATGCAGAAGTAGGCGGACGCTGTCTCTATGCACCAAGTTTGAACCTTCCCTTTGATCGAATTAAGGATGCTGCATACAAAGCTAAAGAACTAGGCGCTGGGGCACTTCTAGTGCTGCCAGGGATAACAGGTTTTGATTCACTTCGCACACTTGCCGAAGATGATGCATTGGCACTTCCAATTCAAAGTCACCCAGCATTTATGGGTTCATTTGTTACATCTCCCAAGGATGGAATCGCTCATGGAATTCTCTTTGGCACACTAATGCGATTGGCCGGGGCGGATATTTCGATATTTCCAAATACTGGCGGTCGTTTTTCATTCACTGTTGAGCAATGCAAAGAAATCCAATCTGGCGCACAGGAGCAGCTAGGGACGCTAAAGAAGTCATGGATTGCTCCCGCTGGTGGAATGACCATCGAACGCATTCCAGGAATGATCGAAATGTATGGCGCTGACACAGCTCTTCTTATCGGCGGCGCTTTATCTCGAGGTAACTTGGCAGAAAATGCGCAGAGAATGAGCGAATTAGTCCGAGCCCACGCGTAAGAGCGAAAGCAGGCTCTCTCAACTGGGCACGGTAGGATACGCATGCGATCAACGTCGATTTAGCGCTGACTATTTACGATTAATTGATTTATAGGGAGATACAACGTGGCCATTATTGAAATCCTCGGAGCTCGTGAAATTCTTGATTCCCGTGGCAACCCAACGGTTGAAGTAGAGATTGCACTTGAGGATGGAACACAAGCTCGAGCCGCCGTTCCAAGCGGAGCATCTACCGGAGCATTTGAAGCGGCAGAACTTCGCGATGGTGGAACCCGTTATGGTGGCAAAGGTGTAGAAAAAGCTGTCGCATTTATTATGGACGAAATTGCGCCAAACATCATTGGGCTAGATGCACAAGATCAACGCCTTGTTGATGATGTATTAATCGCCCTTGATGGCACTCCAAACAAGTCTCGCTTGGGTGCAAACTCTCTACTTGGCGCATCTCTTGCAGTGGCCAAAGCGGCAGCTGAAAGCGCCGACCTTTCACTCTTTCGTTATCTAGGTGGACCAAACGCACACTTGCTACCAGTACCAATGATGAACATTCTCAATGGCGGTGCACACGCAGATACAAATGTTGATATTCAAGAATTCATGATTGCTCCTATTGGGGCGCCAACATTCAAAGAAGCGCTACGTTGGGGAGCAGAGATCTATCACGCACTCAAAGCCGTTCTTAAGAAGCGCGGTCTTGCTACTAGCGTTGGCGATGAAGGTGGCTTTGCGCCAAACCTTGAGAGCAACCGCGCAGCACTTGACCTCATTATTGAAGCAATTATCGCCGCTGGATTTGTTCCTGGAAAAGATATTGCATTAGCCATGGATGTTGCCGCTACAGAATTCTTTAAGGATGGCTCATATACATTCGAAGGTTCACAACGTACTTCTGCGCAGATGATTGCCTACTATGCAGAACTCGTCGAGGCATATCCACTTGTATCTATCGAAGATCCCTTGGATGAAGAAGACTGGGCAGGGTGGACACAAATGACTGCCTCACTGGGTTCGAAGGTGCAGATTGTTGGCGATGATCTTTTCGTAACAAATCCAGTACGACTAGCAAAGGGAATCGCGGCAAATACTGCGAATGCTCTCCTTGTTAAAGTGAATCAAATCGGAACGCTGACGGAGACTCTCGACGCAGTTGAAATGGCACATCGCGCGGGATATCGCACAATGCTCAGTCACCGTTCTGGCGAAACTGAAGACACAACAATTGCTGACCTTGCCGTTGCCACAAACTGCGGCCAGATTAAAACAGGTGCACCCGCACGTACCGAGCGAGTTGCTAAATACAACCAACTTCTTCGCATCGAAGAAGAACTTGGCGAAGGTGCTCGTTATGCCGGCCGCGACGCGTTCCCACGGTTTAGCGCCTAAAGCGCCGAATAGATAGAGCCATGTCCACTCTGCGACCTACTGCTAGACGGCGCCCCACGCCTCGACGCAAAAGTAATGGTCGTGGAACTGGTCGTGTAATGGCTTTAGCTGTTGTTCTCTTTCTTCTGGCTCTCACGTTGGCGCCGCCGACTCAGCGATATTTCGCTCAACGTGCACAAATCAGTGCCTTGCAAGCACAGGTGGATTCCAATACAGAGGCACTCAAGCAAGCGGCCGGGGACTTACAGAAATGGCAAGACCCGCACTATGTAAAATCTCAAGCGCGCGAACGCTTGCACTTTATTCTTCCGGGTGAGCGTCAATACATTGTTACTACCCCAGATGAGGCAAGCAATCCGCAGGCAACAACTGCTGTTTCAAAGGATTTACCTGCGGGCCTACCTTGGTACAAGCGCCTTATTTCATCCATCACTGAAACCGGCGCTCAGTGACCCAAGCACAATCGGCAACACCTGATGATCTTGCATGCATTCAAACTCAACTCGGACGTACTCCGCGCAATGTTCACGCGATTGCGTATCGATGCCCATGCGGAAAGCCAGCAGTTGTTGAGACCGAACCACGTTTAGCTGACGGGACGCCATTTCCGACTTTCTTCTATGCCACGTGCCCGCGTCTTACTGGTGCAATATCCACTTTGGAATCGACGGGATTGATGACGGATATGAACAATCGCCTTGCTACCGATGCCGAACTTTGTGGTGCATATGCAGCCGCTCATGATGATTACATCGCAGCGCGCAGTGCGCTCGGAGTGGAAGTTCCGGAGATTGAAAATATTTCTGCCGGAGGAATGCCAGATCGCGTGAAGTGTCTACATTCCTTAGTTGCACATTCATTAGCAGCAGGTCCTGATGTCAATCCACTGGGTGATGAAGCGCTCGCAAAATTACCTAAATGGTGGGAAGTTCAACCCTGTAACGAGGTCGAGTAATGCGCGTGGCTGCGATTGATTGTGGGACTAACTCAATCCGCCTTTTGATTGCAGAAATTGAAGGAGAAAACTTTCGCGAGATTTATCGCACGATGGAGATTGTTCGCCTAGGGCAAGGTGTTGATAACACTGGAGAATTTCACCCGGATGCAATTGCTCGTACATTGGCAGCTGTAGATTTATTCGCAACAGAAATTGCTCGTCGTGGCGTTGAAAAGATTCGCTTCTGCGCAACAAGCGCTTCTCGCGATGCAACCAACCGCGATCTATTTCTCGATGGGGTGCATGAGCGCCTCGGGCTTTATCCAGAAGTGATTACAGGGGACGAAGAAGCATCGCTTACCTTCTTGGGCGCAATCCGCGACCTTCCATCAAACCAAGGACCGTTTTTAGTCGTAGATATTGGCGGCGGGTCAACAGAATTCGTGTACGGAACCTCCAGTGTGGAATTTGCTAAGAGTGTCAATATTGGTTGTGTCCGTATGGCCGAGCGCCATTTCCACACAGATCCGCCAGTTGCGGAAGAGATCGCAAAGGCAACCTCAGATATTCAAGCAGCAATTGCAGTGGCTGCAGCAATCGTTCCTATTACTCAAGCAAAGACATTGATTGCTGTTGCAGGTACAGCAACTACTGTCGCAGCGGCTGCAATGGAATTGCCCGAGTATGACCGCTATGCCATTCACTTGTCTCGCATAAGTGCGCAGAAAACTCATGAAGCATCCCTCATGTTTCTTGGAATGAGTCATGATGCACGTATCGCCCTTGGCTATATGCATCCAGGTCGGGTTGATGTCATCACTGCGGGCGCCCTTGTGCTTTCCCAAATAATGATTGCTACTAGCGCATCAGAATTTGTGGCATCAGAAAGTGACATCCTCGACGGAATTGCCTGGTCCATTGGCTCGCGCTAAAGCCACCAACGTCAAAGCAGTTGCCGCGAAGATAGAAACGATCGCGCAGCTTGATGAGGCCATCACTCAATGCAATGCATGCCCCCGGCTAGTTTCTTGGCGTGAAGATGTTGCCATCGTAAAGCGCAAGGCCTACATAGATCACGAATATTGGGGAAAGCCAATTTCAGGATTTGGTTCTGAGAAGCCACGTTTGCTCATTGTCGGTTTAGCACCGGGCGCACATGGTGCCAATCGTACTGGAAGAATATTCACGGGAGATTCATCCGGTGATTGGCTTTACGGGTCATTACATCGCATCGGGATTGCAAAGATTCCAACGAGTACATCTCGCGATGATGGACAGAAGTTAAAGCACACTCGTATAAATACTGCTGTTCGATGTGCCCCGCCCGATAACAAACCAGAGACAGTAGAGCGCGATATGTGTGCGCCATGGTTGAAGCGTGAAATTGAATTGACTCTTCCCACGGTTCGCGCTTTTGTTGGGCTTGGTTCATTTGCCTGGAACGCTCTTTTCAAAACATTGAAAGAATTGGGTCACCCAATTCCTACTGTGAAATTTGGTCATGGTGCTGAATACATCTATACACATGAAGGAATTGAGTACTTGTTAATTGCTAGTTACCATCCCAGCCAACAAAACACTTTCACTGGCAAACTCACTCACGCTCAATTGGACTCCGTACTCGAGCGTGCAGGAAAATTCTCACGTGCAATTGGTTAAGCGCGCAAGCGAGATGCAAAGAAACTCGAGGAAGCATTCCATGCAAGTTCTCACTGGTTTGGCACAGTCGGCGGCGTTGACTACGCCTTGGATAAGCCAGCCTTTATCGCACTCATGGTTGGATCTCCCGGAGATGCAGGGGCTCTCGTTTGCAAAATTACTGACATTCAGATTGATGGAACTGCAGCAACTGCAACAGTGAGAGAAGTTGGATTTTGGGGAACGCTTGCATTCACTGATTATTTCCAACTTGCGCTACTTGATGGACGTTGGCAAATCACTTCCAAGACTTTCGCAAATACGGGTAGTTCAAGCTAATCGAATGAGATGTCCTGCTATCGGGAATTGCCGATAGCAGGTTTTTTGCTGCTTACATATAGGTGAAACCTCGTGCTCATGCCTAGTACACTCAGCCTTCGCATCATCGCCCCGATAGCCCAATGGCAGAGGCAGAGGACTTAAAA
>QYPT01000015.1 GCA_007280125.1 Streptomycetaceae bacterium
ATAGTATTGGGTATTAATAGTAGATTTTTCTAGATGTTAATGCCCTTTCTTATCCAGAAACAATGGTAATTTGAGCTGTTAAGCAGAGGAGGCAGTAAGTTTTGAAGTATGCATCAACTCCCAAAGAACTTAAGGGGCTACGACATTTCGCAACGCAATTTGGAGCATTCTTGGAAACTTCAAGGAAGGGTGCAAGAGAAAATTTAGATTTTGGAAACCTTTTCATAATGAATGAATATGCTCAAGTTCCCATAGGAACAAAAATATTGGGAAGGCTTCAACATGGCTCGGTACCATTAAGTGTTGCTAAAGCCGGCTACAATAATAATCTGCATTCGACATATGTTTGGAATTTTGAAGCCGAAAAATTCGCAAATACTCTTGGATGGCAGAATTTTCATACGGTCGGTGCCCCTTGGATTTATTTATTGGAACTCCAAAAAAGTATGGGGCTGAATCAGACCCTTGTTGATACCTGCGAAAATAGGCCAATTGACGAATTATGGATTTATGCAAATCATTCGAATTACATTGATGATGGTTTTGAAAGTGGCTTAGACTCTTTCCTTTCAGCAGCTTCGCAATCCAATGCTTCGGAAAAATTAATTTTACTATTTTGGTACGACTACATAAAACTCTCACCTGATATTCGAAGCCGCTATCCTCAATTAAGAATTATAACTCTGGGAGATCGAGCTAAGTGTTCAACTGCAAATGCGCATCTCTTTCAGCTGCACGGCATTCTCACACGAACCAAATCTGTGGTCATTGATTTTCCGGGTACACCATTCTTTTATGCCCTTTCTGTTGGTTGTAAAGTGATTTGGCTTAAAAACTCCAATTTTGCTTCGGGGCTTGTGGAAGCAAACTTGATCGAGAGTGGCGAATTGGTCAAAGCTATGACAGAAGAAGTAGTGGAGCCATCACAATATCGACAATTGGTCTGCGACAATTTGGGACTAGATCACATTAAATCCCCAGCGGAGATTCGACGGCTTTTTCACTGGAATCTAAATGGATTAATCCTACTTGAGGCATTGATGGTGACTTTCACAACTCTCTCTTGTGCCCCTTTTAGATTCATAAAGAATCGACGGATCTCATTTGAGTGATGTTTCCTTCTCGACATGATTATGTACATCCAACGAAACATAATTTGGATTAGACGATTTTCAGCGTTATTGACCTTTCGAATTGCGCGCTGATCACTTTTGAAATAGGAGGTCTTGAAATTTGACTTCCTCTCCTTTGAAAATAACGGACTCGTGATCATATATAAGTTTGTAAGTTATTTTCATTTCTGTTGAAATTTGATTGTATATCTCATTTTCCGCGAAGAAGTGGCAAGGGACTGAAGCATCAAATTTTTCACCAAGACTCTTACGGAAGATTTTCTGTACCCCATATTGGTGTTGGTCATTTTCTAAAATTGGCAAACGCATTAATAAAAGGATTTCACAACTCCTTACTGAATCTGCAAGTAGTTGAGACCAATTCTCTATATATTGGAGTGCGCAGGATATTAGAATTACATCCGAGGTATTAGCGAATGCATCTTTGTGAATCCAATTGATACCCGCCTCTTCTTTCCATTCATTATAACTTTCAGCGACGCTTCTCGATTCGAGAATCGTCCACTCAAAGGATTGTTCGGGGAAAAACCACCTAAGCCAGTAGGCCATGTAGCCATTCCCCCCCCAATATCCAAGACTCGAATCTTTTGTTTTTTTAATTTAACAATTGCAAGTGAAAATCCAAAAAATAGATTCGTTTGTCTTTCAGATAACACAAAATCTTCAAGCGTTGAGTGGTTTCTTGTTTGAAGCCATGGTTTGTCACGAGCAAATCTTGCTGCGTAGTGCGAAATTATTTCACCATTTTCATACCCTCTCGACTGGGTAATTGCCCGATACCAACTGGAGCATACGAGAAAATCGCTAGGGTCATCGGATTTCATTTTAATTATTTCAATCTCACCAAATCGTTCGTCCGCCATCGATGACTAAATTCTGGCCAGTCATGTAGGACGATGCTTCTGAACATAAAAATTGGACGGCTGAGCGATACTCATTTGTATGAGCCATTCTTCCGAGAGGGATCAATTTCGAGATTTTCTCAACAAATTCGTCTCCCTGGTTCTCATACACTCCACCGGGTGATAGTGCATTGACACGAACTCCGTCAGCCCTCCAGTATGTCGCCAAGTACTGTGTTAGCCCGATTAAGCCTGATTTGATAACTGAATATGTAACTGGTTTTACTGGCTGAAATTCCTTCTCTATCCCATCAAGCTCATAAAGTCGCTGGTCTGGTGAAATTATGGACAGGTCAGATGCAATATTCAAAATTATTCCGTATCCCTGCTCTGCCATCAAAGTTCCAAAAATTTTTGAACAGATAAACGCACCCTTAAGACCTACTTCCAACTGAAAGTCCCAATCCTTCAAATCAAAATTTTCGACTCTAGAGAATGAATGTTTGCTGTCTCCGGCATTATATTTAGGATTAATTGCCGCGTTATTGATCAGGATTGAAATTACAATTCCTTTATTTGCCAATTCTCTTTGTCCTTGTTTCACATCTTTTTCATTCGTAATGTCTACTGCAAAAATTATTATTTTTCTTTTAGGGTACTCACTTTGGAGCACAGCCATTGCTGAAACCAGAGATTTTTGATTGATATCCCATAAGACTATATCTGCACCCGCTTGCATCAGAGCACTCGCATGCTCCTTCCCAAGTAGACCTGCTCCACCAGTGATTAGAGCCCACTTACCAGTCAACTCGAACTTTGGAAATTGGGGAGCTTCGCTTGCGGTCACAGAGATTGCCCCCTATCAATTGCTAAAACTACACCGGTAGTCGAATTGCTCTCTTTCCCTGCTAAGAAGGCTACAGCAGCTGCCACTTCTTGAGGCTCTATGAAGCCATTCATCGGAACATTTTCAGAGATATAAGCTGTTGTTGTTGCGCTATCAACTTTCAGCTTGCGGTCCCATGTTGACCCAGCAAATAGAACATTCCCTGGGGCAACCACATTGAACCTCACGCCTTCTGGCCCGTGCTTAATAGCTAGTGATTTAATGTAGGTATTCAGAGCTGCCTTGGCAGCCGAATACTCAAGTGGCGCACCCTCAATTGAAACTATCCCACAAATGGAAGAGATTGCAGTTACAGAACCCTTAGACTCCTTAAGGTGGTTTAGGGCAGCTGAGATCAAATTCGAAGCAGAGTTAAGGTTAATTCTTAGAAAGTGATCCCATCGCTCTATTGTGGAGAATTCAGCTCCGATATCTGCACCGGATCCAGCATTACAAACTAGGGCGTCGAGTTGACCAAACTCTCTCATAACTAAGTCCACCAATGCCTTACACTCTGTCAGATTTGTGACATCAGCAATATAGTGTTTTGCTCCAATAAGTTCAGAGTTCGAAATTGGATTCCTAGAATTCTGGACGACAGTCCAACCATCATTTACAAATCTCAGAGCAATGGCTTTACCAATTCCGTGTGTTGAACCCGAAATTAAGGCGACAGGACTGTCAGTTGCCATACGTAGAACCCTCCAACCACCCTAGAATCATTTTTCGGTACTTTATCAATACCTCCGCATGTTCTCCTTCACTAGATCTTGCAGTTTGCATGATCAAATTGCCGCTGTAGTTTAAATCTTTTAGGAGTTTGAAAATTGTTTTGAAATCTGCAGCACCCTCCCCTAGTGGAACAGTGCTTCCTCCTAAACCTCTATCTTTGACATGAACATTTAAAATTCGTGATCCATATGCTTCAAACTCTTCAATGGGATTAAAGCCAAGACTTGCACTATTGCCAATATCATAATTTATTCCAAAATACTTGGAATCAAAATTGGAAACAAATTCTAGTAATGGTTGAGGTTCAAAATCGCTTTCAAATCCTATTTGCAACCCTTTATCCAATAAATCCGCCTCCAGTGAAGTGAAAAACACCGTCGCTTTCTCGCGCTGCGCCAAATTCTCTAGTGACGAGTTATCGACTAGGGGGATAACTAGGATCTTGGCCCCAACCTTCCTCATGCCATCCATAATGCTTATTAGGCTCTTGCGGATGAGTGCCTCGTTATTCTTCCAAAATGGGTTCTCCATAAAATAGTCACACGTTACAGAAGGAATTAAAAGACTGTGCATTCGTGATAGTTGGATTATCTCCAATTGACCATCTGCTGTAACTAGAGGATTTTCTAAGAATCTTTCAGAATCAATGGTCCATTCCACCGCCGTGAATCCAAAATCTTCTGCCTGCCTAAATTCGTTCTCCCAATTACCCCAAGGGAAGGATTGAATTCGGCCATTTCGCACAGGGGAAAGACGCCCCTGCATAAACCCGATGTTTGAAACTGCCTCTGGCATTTCTAAAATCTCGCTAGCCCTTGTCTTCTGAATAGACACCTACGCTTGCAATCATCAACTCTCGACTCCATCGGAACCATTTATTCTTTGCGCGATGGTGAGAAAAGATTCCAGTAATTCTTGAAAGAAATAGAATCAAACTATTTTCCCAAGTTAAAGGTAGCTGTCGGAATCTAAAAACCCGTATGTTTTCAAAATTTGTGATTTCCAATGTTTGTTTTAGCGACACCTGAGTGAATGGCTTTACGTGTGTCACATCATCATAGAATATTTTGAAGTTAGCCTCCCAGTCGGGAGTGAGTGAAATAAGCTTTCCACCATCTTTAAGAACCGTCCGACACCATTCAAAGTAGTCAATGGGTTGACTAATATGCTCTATAAAACTCTTAGAGAAAACAACATCGAACTTCATCCCTAAGAACGGGTTTGAAGTCTTGTCTGGTGAAAATTCGTATAGTTCAAACTTCGCACCAGCCTGAAGTGCAAAATCCTCTGCCGATGGGGCAGAGTCAATGGCATACGTAATCAGACCTAAATTACTGAATTGTTGGAGCAATTCACTTCTCCCAGAACCGACTTCCAATATCGATTGCCCCCGCGATAGACCAAACTCTTTAAACAAATACAAGGCAAGCTTCTCTGGGTATGTTGTTAGGGGACGTTTTTCCTCTGCATATTCGATTGACAGATAGTCACTCATTCTTTGGCCTCTCGATACCCGTTAATTGTTTTAGTGTAGTTATAAAGTTTGAACAAGTTCCAACAGTAAGCCTTCAAATCCTTTAAGGTAAGCAACTTTAACTTTTCCTGAGGGATCTACATTGAAGGGATTTAATTGAAAGTAGCCTGCAGCTTCCAGGTTTGATGTTAGTTCTTCTATATTTGAAACATTTAATGCTACATGCGTAATTCCTGTTGAGTAAGGTTTACCTGCCCAGATGGTTTCGTTTTGATGGGACTCAAAGGAAAGTAATTCAATTACGGTTCCATCTCCCGAATCTAATTTCACTGTTCTCACTGAGACTTTTTCCATACCCAAAAGTTGACTAATGAACTCTCCCTCTTCAATTTGATCCACCAGAATCTTTGCACCAAGTAGATTAATCCAAAAGGCAAGAGCTCCTTCAACGTCATGTACAACTATCCCGGTATGGCGGACACCAATAATCATTTTAAGCTCTCTCGAATTGCTTCCCTAATCACCGATATCCCTTCAAGTAAGGCCTCATCAGAAATAGTCAGGGGAGGGCCAATTTTGATTGACTCACGCCCTGTATGCACAACCAATAGGCCCTTCTGCATGCATTTCTCTGCAACATGGCTAACAAATTCCGAATTGGGTTTACCTGTAATTGGATCTGAAAAGACAATTGAGGCAATCATTCCAATTCCATAAATCCCTGAAATTAGGTCTGGGTAGTCACTCTTTAATTCTTGAAGCTGCCGGTGCAGTATCAGGCCTTTTCTCTCGCTCTCGTAAATTAGGTTCTTCTCGTCGATCTCTTCTAAAACCGCAAGCCCGGCAGCGCACATGACGGGGTTGCCTGAGTGTGTGCTGCTCATGTTTCCAATCTCTGGAAGGTCCATGATTGCGGCCTTGCCAATTACACCTGAGATTGGGAAGCCTCCGCCCATTCCTTTCCCACAACAGATTAGATCAGCATCCACACCGTAGTGCTCATACCCGAAGTTCTTGCCGGTTCGCCCAAAACCGGATTGCATTTCATCAAAGCAAAGCAAAACTCCATTTTCATCGCATATACGTCGCAGTTCTTGCACATATTCTTTGGGATAAAATATGGCACCCCATCCCTGGAAGGTCTCAAGCATGATTCCCGCAACGTCATCCCTTAATGAGATCCCTATCTCTTCTAATTTTGCGAGAGAGTCGGTCAGGAATGAAATAGAGTTTTGGTCGCCTAGAGACCACGGGTAAGGGAAATCAATATGGAGAATATCTGACTGCATATGACTAACCCAGGCTTTTTGAGACTTATTGTCAGAAAGCATCTGAGCACCAAGCGTCCGCCCATGCCAATTGCCTGAAACTGCTATAACAACATTTTTGCTCTTACCTGTCTTTTGGCCGTGCATCTTCATTAATTTGAATGCTGCCTCTGTAGCCTCTGTTCCAGCAGATAAAAGAAACGCTTTTTCGAAATTATTCCCTGCAAACTGGACAAGTCTTTCTAGATACTCTGCCCGAATCGCATTTGGGTATGCGTAACATCCGAGAATTGGTTTGTGTATGGCGGCTTCAACGCCAGAGATCACTCGCTCATTGGCATGACCAACATTTGCCACAAAAATCATCGACGTAAAATCGATCCACTTATTGTCCGCATGGTCATAAATGCTGTGACCAACTGCTCTGTCCCACACTAACGGAAGTTGGCCGTGCATTGAACGCGACTCATATTTATCCAGTTTCTCAAGAATCTCAACAGAACCCGGTGCAGGAATTTGAGTCTGGATTAGTCGATTCTTTGTCTTCACAAATGGGACATCCTCTGGTTCGCGTGAAAAATAATATCCAGCCATTACTTGCCCCCGAATAAGTTTTTTAGTGGTTCTTGGTTTGTGACTAACCTGGCGTTAAGAAGTTCAAAATCATCTTCGGTATCGATTTCGAAGCTGGCTTCTGTAATGAATGGTTGTACGTTGTTTCCATGCAGAGCACCCATGGACAAAATATACTCGGGTATTAATACATCGACATAGCCATTAGGGGAGTAAGTCTTTGGGAATGATTGGCGAGGTAGGTTTGAAGTATCGAGTGCTTCGGAGTGACTAAAGACAGTGACAAGATTTCCTTTAGGTCCAATTTCAAAAGACTTATATGCTGTCTCACTCATTTCATGCACTGATCGCAGAGAGGTGATTTCTTTGGTCCTATTGACTGCGAAAGTGATTGCTTCGTCCACAACTACCGGATTACGTAAAGGGGTTGTAGGCCTTAAGTGCACTATTAAATCTGGAATTCTCCCTTCGCTCTTGAAGAAATCCAGCGCATGTAGTACAAAATCTAAATCGGTAGATTTATCCTGAGAAATTGACTCTGGCCTTAAAAATGGTACTTCGGCACCCCAATTCCTTGCTACCTCTCCGTACTCATCTGAATCCGTACTTACAATGGTTCGATTAATCGCTCTTGAATTCAGACCACATTTAATTGACCAAACAAGAAGCGGGGCCTGGCCCAACAAGCGTAAATTCTTATTCTTTACCCCTTTGGATCCAGACCTTGCTGGAATTAGTGCGACAACGTAAGGATTAGCCGCCGACATTGATTCGGAGCTTTTCCCTTGTTTTCAATTCTGACTCACTAAGGTTTTTCTCGCCAGTGCCAAGAATGCCATTAATTGCCCTTACTGTGACAACAAAATCTTCTAAGGCATGCGCTTCAATTGAAGCGGCCTGGTCTGAACCATACATAGCGCGATCCAGTGTTATATGACGTTCCAATGAGGTTGCGCCTAGTGCAACCGCAGTGGTGCAAACTTTTAACAGAGAGGATTCGTGTCCCGAGTATCCAACATTGCACGAGTATCGCTCCTTGAGCATCGGAATGCATCGAAGATTTGCATCTTCTTCCTTCATTGGATACGTACTATTACAATGCATTAGCTCAAATGGACAATTTGCATCTTTGAAAATCTTTACAACGGCATCGATTTCTTCAAGCGTTGACATGCCAGTTGAAATATAAGTCTTCTTTCCTTCCGAAGCAATCAGTTTTAATAGCGGAATATGTCCCAACATTGGAGAGGCTACTTTATTAAAAGTGCAGTTAAATTGCTGCAAGAAAATTTGTGCATCCATGTCCCAGGCGGAAGCTGTCCACTGAACACCCTTTTTCTTACAGTATGCATCGATTTCTCGGTAGTCGTTGGCCGAAAATTCTAGACCCTCTTTTTGATGACGCTGGGTGGTTCCCCATTGACTCTCGCGGGGTGCATCCAAAAACTCAGGGGTATAGACAGCATCAATAGTTCTCTTTTGAAACTATACTGCATCAAAACCTGCATCGGCGGCCGCATCTATGAGCTGTTTTGCAATTGAAAGATCACCATTGTGATTAATGCCAATTTCAGCGATTAGAAATAAACTCAT
>QYPT01000055.1 GCA_007280125.1 Streptomycetaceae bacterium
GTTGTATGTGGTTTACAACAAATTCATTAACGCCATGAAACAAGAAACTAAATTAGAGCAACTGCTACCACTTTCAGGTGAAAATCTTGGTGCACCGAAAGGTCATTGGGATTACATCTACGAGCCGGAAGCGCAAGTGGTGATTGATGATTTGATGGTTCGTTATATTGAATCGGTCATTTATCAAGCGGTCGCTGAAAACATGGCCTCTGAGCAAAGTGCTCGTATGGTGGCTATGAAAGCAGCGTCTGATAATGCGAAGACTGTGATTGGCGAATTGAAACTGGTTTATAACAAAGCGCGCCAAGCAGCGATTACAAAAGAAATTTCTGAAATTGTTGGTGGTGCGGCAGCGGTATCGGGTTAATAACGACATCAATATCGAATATAAATATCGAATTAAGCATAGATGGGGATCATTAAGATGAGTCAAGGTAAAGTTGTTCAGTGTATCGGCGCTGTTGTTGACGTGGAATTTCCGCGCGACCAAATGCCTAAGGTTTATGAAGCCTTGGTATTAGACGAAGAAGGTTCTACAGCAGAGGCTGGCCTTACATTCGAAGTTCAACAGCAATTAGGTGATGGTATTGTTCGTACCATTGCGATGGGTTCAAGTGACGGCCTACGTCGTGGCATGGCTGTGAAAGCAACTGGCGCTGGTATCTCTGTGCCAGTTGGTACAGCGACACTCGGCCGTGTGATGGATGTGCTAGGCCGTCCAATCGACGAAGCTGGTCCAATCTTAACCGACGAACGTCGTGAGATTCACCAACACGCTCCAACATTTGAAGAATTGTCTCCATCAGTAGACTTGCTCGAAACAGGGATTAAGGTGATTGACTTGGTCTGTCCGTTTGCTAAAGGCGGTAAAGTTGGTCTATTCGGCGGTGCTGGTGTAGGTAAGACCGTTAACATGCTTGAATTGATTAACAACATTGCTAAAGAGCACTCAGGTTTGTCAGTGTTTGCGGGCGTGGGTGAACGTACTCGTGAAGGTAACGACTTCTACCATGAAATGGCTGAAGCAGGCGTTATTAAGCTCGACAACATGGCTGAATCAAAAGTGGCGATGGTGTTTGGTCAAATGAACGAACCACCAGGCAACCGTTTACGTGTGGCTTTGTCAGGGTTGACCATGGCTGAGAAATTCCGTGACGAAGGCCGTGATATTTTGTTCTTCGTAGATAACATCTACCGTTACACATTGGCTGGTACTGAAGTATCAGCGTTGCTAGGTCGTATGCCATCAGCGGTGGGTTACCAACCAACATTGGCAGAAGAAATGGGCCGCTTACAAGAACGTATTACATCAACTAAAGTTGGTTCTATTACTTCTATTCAAGCGGTTTATGTGCCTGCGGATGACTTGACTGACCCGTCACCAGCGACAACATTCCAACATTTGGACTCAACCGTTGTATTGTCACGTGATATCGCATCATTGGGTATTTACCCAGCAGTTGATCCACTTGACTCAACATCACGTCAATTGGACCCACTCGTGGTTGGTGAAGAGCACTACTCAGTAGCACGTAGCGTTCAACAAACACTCCAACGTTATAAAGAGTTGCGTGACATTATCGCGATTCTTGGCATGGACGAATTGGCGCCAGAAGATAAATTGGCTGTTGCCCGTGCGCGTAAAATTCAACGTTTCTTGTCACAACCTTTCCACGTTGCTGAAGTGTTTACTGGCGCGCCAGGTAAGTATGTGCCATTAAAAGAAACCATCAAAGGTTTCAAAGGTATTGTGAACGGTGATTACGACCACCTGCCAGAGCAAGCGTTCTACATGGTTGGCGCAATTGAAGAAGCTGTAGAAAAAGCTAAAACTCTGTAATTTGCTATAAAACTAGCTAAACAGACAGAAAGCAAATAGGTAACTAATATGGCAACAACAATACAAATCGATGTAGTGAGTGCTGAAGAATCCATTTTCTCAGGTGAGGCAGAGTTTGTTGTCGCTCCTGCGATCATGGGTGAAGTTGGTATCTACCCACGTCACACGCCGATGCTTACTACGATTAAGCCGGGCGCGCTGCGTATTAAGTTAGCAGCAGGCGACGAACAATTAATCTTTGTTTCTGGTGGTATTCTTGAGGTTCAACCTGGTTTAGTGACAGTGCTTGCTGATACAGCAATTCGTGGTCAAGATTTGGATGAGGCGAAAGCGTTGGAAGTGAAACGTTTAGCTGAAGAAACCTTAAGAAGTAACGCAAGTGAAGTGAACTACGCATTGGCACAAAGCGAATTGGTTGAAGCGATTGCTCAACTTCAAGCAATTGCTAAGTTGCGTAAAACAACACACTAAAAGCATTATTTTAATTTCATCAAAAAAGGCAGCTTAGGCTGCCTTTTTTGTTTTGATCGCGCGATTCCATTACAATGAAAATATTGATTAAAACTACAAGTCATCATCAACCATGCTAACAAAAGTAAATATTGTCATTCTTGCAGCAGGTAAAGGAACGCGTATGCAATCCTTGACCCCTAAGGTTTTGCATTGTTTAGCTGGTAAGCCATTACTCCAACATGTAATAGAGGCAGCAAAAGCCCTGTCACCGAGTAAGATGATCGTTATTTACGGTTACGGTGGTGATGCCGTTCCCAATGCATTTACTCAAAAAGACCTTATTTGGGTAGAACAAAAAGAGCAATTGGGAACAGGTCATGCCGTCTTGCAGGCGTCGCCCAATTTAGATGATGACGGAACCACGCTTATTTTATTAGGGGATGTTCCCTTGCTAAATGCATCAAGCTGTTTAGCACTGCTCAATAAAACAAAATCTATTGGTTTGCTGACGGTGAATAAAGAAAATCCAACCGGATATGGTCGGGTTATTAGAGATGCTCAGGGTCATATTGTCTCCATTGTTGAGCATAAAGATGCTACTGAAGCGCAAAAGAAAGTTACGGAAGTGAACACTGGAATTATTGCTGTGAATAATGGCAAATTGAAAAAGTGGTTATCACAACTGAGCAATGATAACGCGCAAGGGGAATATTACCTGACAGATATTATTGCAATGGCAGTTAATGAAGGCCTGAGTGTTGAAGCAGAAGTGACCCATGACGAGTCTTCTGTAGCAGGCGTTAATTCAAAAGCTGACTTAGCGGGTTTGGAGCGTGTGTATCAGCTCGCTTATGCAACCAAATTGATGGAAGCAGGCGCAACAATTGCTGACCCTTTTAGAATTGATGTAAGGGGCGAGTTAACAGTCGGCAAGGACGTTGAAATTGATGTGGGCTGTGTCTTTGAAGGTCATGTGATATTGGCTGATCAAGTTAAAATTGGTCCTTATTGTGTGATTAAAGATAGTGTCATTGGTCGGGCAACAACCGTTGCTGCGTTTACGCATATCGATCAAGCAAAAGTGGCAGCGGATTGTAAGTTAGGACCTTATGCACGATTACGTCCTGGTGCAGAACTTGCCGATTCAGCGCATGTCGGAAATTTTGTTGAAATTAAAAATAGCCAAATTGGTGTGAACTCAAAAGTAAATCATTTGAGTTATGTGGGAGATGCAACCATCGGTCAAAACGTCAATATTGGAGCTGGCACCATTACTTGTAATTACGATGGCGTAAACAAATACAGAACGGTCATTGAAGATAACGTATTTATTGGTTCGGATACCCAGTTAGTTGCCCCGGTAGTGATTGGTGAAGGTGCTACAATTGCAGCTGGCTCGACCATCACAAAGAACGCTCCAGCAGGGCAATTGACTTTCTGTCGTGCTAAAGATCAAAAGAGTATCCCTAACTGGAAACGCTCAGTTAAAAAATAATTAGAGAGTAAAAGAAAGATCATTATGTGTGGCATTGTTGGCGCAATCGGAAGTAGAAATATTGTTTCGACCCTAATCGAAGGCTTAAGTCGTCTCGAGTATCGCGGTTATGATTCAGCGGGAATTGCTGTGTTAAATGGCAAGTCTATCGAGCGGGTCCGAGCAGTTGGCCGGGTTGCTGCAATGACAGACAAAGCAAATGAAGTTCAGCTTCATGGTGAAATAGGCATTGGCCATACCCGCTGGGCAACGCATGGCGGTGTTACAGAAAGTAATGCCCATCCTCATGTCTCTAAAAATGAAATCGCTGTTGTGCATAACGGCATTATCGAGAATCACGATGAGCAGCGTGATCGTTTAGAAAAATTTGGTTACGTTTTTGAGTCGCAAACCGATACGGAAGTGATCGCGCATCTCATTCATTATTATCACAACCAGGGTTTAGTTCTACTTGCGGCAACCCAAAAAGCGGTGACTGAGTTAACAGGGGCTTTTGCGATTAGCGTGATTTCAGTTAAAGAACCTAACGCGATGATTACGGCTCGATTTGGTTGCCCCTTGCTTATTGGTTTAGGTGAGGGGGAGAATTTTATTGCTTCGGATGTTTCTGCCGTGTTGTCCGTAACCCGTAAAGTGATGTATCTAGAAGATGGGGATGTTGCAGAAATTCGACGTGATGGTGTAACCGTATTTGGGGCAGATGGTAAAGTAGTTGAACGTAAAGTACATTTAAGTGATGTCTCCTTAGCCTCGATGGAGTTAGGCCCTTATGCCCACTTCATGCAAAAAGAAATTCACGAACAACCTCGTGCTTTAGCCGACACCATTGAAGCATTAATTGATGATAATCATTTCTCGCCAGCCCTATTTGGTGATGGCGCTGAAGCAATTTTCAATCAAGTGGATAGCATTCTTATTTTGGCAGCCGGCACCAGTTACTATGCTGCGTTGACTGCCAAATATTGGATCGAAGATATTGCAAAACTTCCGACCAGTGTAGAAATCGCGAGTGAATATCGCTATCGTCAATCAGTCCCAAACCCGAAACAACTGATCGTGACGATCTCGCAATCGGGTGAAACCCTCGATACGATGGAAGCGTTGAAGCATGCTAAATCGTTAGGTCAGAATCTCACATTGGCCATATGTAATGTTCAAGAGAGTGCTATTCCTCGTGCTTCGTCCCTTGTTTTTTATACACGTGCAGGGGCAGAAATTGGCGTGGCATCTACCAAAGCATTTACCACTCAGTTGGTCGCATTGTTTACTTTGGCTGCTACTTTAGCGAAGCAACGTAGTTTGCTTAATCGTAAACAAGAACAGCAGTATTTAAATGCGCTTCGTCAGCTTGCGGTAAGTGTGCAACATGCGCTGAATTTAGAACCTCAAATCCGAGAATGGGCAAAAGCCTTTGCTAATAAACATCATGCTTTGTTTTTAGGCCGAGGCATCCATTATCCAATCGCATTGGAGGGGGCTTTAAAGCTCAAGGAGATCTCGTATATTCATGCTGAGGCCTACCCTGCCGGAGAACTTAAACATGGCCCATTGGCCTTGGTAGATAGTGATATGCCGATTGTCGTGATTGCCCCGAATGACGTGCTGCTTGAGAAGGTGAAATCAAATATGCAAGAAGTGGCTGCCCGCGGTGGTCAACTTTTTGTATTTGCTGATGCAGATAGCCATTTTGCTGAAAGCGAAGGTGTTCACGTTATTCGCACCCCACGTCATGTGGGTGTGCTCTCTCCGATCTTGCATACGATCCCAGTTCAATTGCTTGCTTACCATGCCGCATTGTTAAAAGGGACTGATGTAGATAAACCACGTAACCTCGCAAAATCAGTGACGGTGGAGTAATTCTCTTAGGGGGTAGTTATTCCACAGGGTCTGTAGTCCGTTTTACTGTCAGAATTACCGTTAAAGCCCTCTTATCTGCCTCATATTCTGACTATCAAATTAAGCTTTCTAATCTAATAATTCACCTGCGTGATATTGAAAAGAAAACGTTCAAAGCAATCTCTGAAATACTAATTAAAGACGGATATAAATCCCCAAGAGGATTTGAGTTAATTCCGGAAAGCGTTTTCTCAATTTATAAAAAACGTAAGATTCGAGACAAAAGAATAAACTCACCAGCAAAAGAAGAAGTAACTAGAGTTGAAGTTATTGATCTTGATACTGGTGATTTTGAAGTGTTTTGATAATAGATTGTTTTTATATAGGTAAAACCACCACTACCGTTTTGCTATTTTGAGCTTGAGAAAAACTAAACTCCTTTTGAGGAGATTTTCTTAAAGCTTCGATTAGCTTTTCTTTACTGATTTTAGTCCCAGCTTTTTCAGTCCCTTTTATTAAGTCGCTAGTATTCATTTTTTCCTACTTTGAATTTGGTAATTTAACTGGTGGGGTTTGCTTGTCTAACCATTCTTTAAA
>QYPT01000111.1 GCA_007280125.1 Streptomycetaceae bacterium
CTAAAGGCATACCGTGGGGTTCATGAAGTGATCACGACCATCATGCTCAACTCCATCATTATGGGTTTATCTGACTATTTAGTTGTCTATCATTTCCGTGAGCCAGGGCAACTCCTTACACGTACCTCGGAAATTCAAAAAAGCGCTCGCCTTCCATTCCTGTTTGGGTTGCCCTTTGGTTTCTTTATTGCAATCGCCTTAGCCGTATTGGCATGGTGGGTCATGGCAAATACAACAAGTGGTTTTAGATTCGAAACTGTTGGCCGAAACAAATTTGCTGCTTGGTATGCCGGAATTTCAGTCAAACGCACCCTGGTCACTGCAATGATAATTTCTGGTGGAATCGCAGGCTTAGGTGGAGCAATCGAAACACTGGGTGTTACATATCGATTTGAGCCAGCTTTTAACGCAGGCCTTGGCTTTGATGGAATCACCATTGCACTTCTTGGTCGCGCGCACCCTCTAGGGATTATTCCTGGTGCAATTCTCATCGGTGGCATGCGCGCTGGAGCTTCAAATATGCAATTCGTCGCAGGCGTAGCGACTGAGCTTGTAGACCTACTCATGGCTCTCATCCTTTTCTTTGTGACAGCCCCACTGGTTACTCGTTTCTTTAAGAATTCGACATCTAAGTCAGTAACGGGAGGTTGGGGAAATTGATGACATTCCTGACCAAACGAAATAGTTTTATTCTCCTGATCGCACTTGCCACTGGATACTTCTTTTCGAAAGATGGATCAATAACAACATCGGTTGTTTCAACAGCAACTGCCTTCGCGCTACCACTGGCTCTAGCAGCAATGGTCGGAATCATGTGCGAGCGAACGGGCATCGTTAACATTGGAATTGAAGGAACGCTGCTCACCTCTGCGTTTGCAGCTTTCTTCGTTTCGTCACTGACCAGCAACATTCTTCTAGGACTTGCAGCCTCTGTAGCGGTTGGCACCTTGTTTGGACTCCTACTGGCAGTGATGTCCGTTTCATGGAAGATGGATCAAATCATCGCTGGAACTATCATTAACATTTTGGCGACTGGCCTTACTTCCTTTCTTTACGTCCAAGGCAGAACGATTCCATCTACTTTTCCAGAGTATGACATTCCAAAACTGATGGATATTCCTTTCTTTGGTCCAGTCCTCTTCATGCATGGTCCGCTCTTTTACTTTGGAATCTTCGTCATTCTTTCTCTTTATGTTGCTCTCTTTAAGACAACGTGGGGCCTTCGCTCCCGTGCTGTTGGCGAACACCCTAGTTCTGCAGATACCGCAGGAGTTTCAGTTATTCGCCTTCGCTACATCAACGTTGCAATCGCTGGAGCAATCGGTGGACTTGCTGGAGCATTCCTAAGTTTGGAACTCGTAGGATCATTTGAGCGCGGCTTTACAGCCGGCAAAGGCTTCACCGCCCTTGCGCTGATGATCTTCGGACGTTGGAATCCACTAGGCGCTCTAGCTGCCGCAATGTTCTTTGGACTTACGCAAGCGTACGCAAACCAGTTAATGATTGACCAAGTTGTTCAGATTCCAACGCAATTCATTACTATTTTGCCTTATGTTTTAACGATCATCGTGCTTGCAATCTCCGCCGGAAAAGTTCGCGCACCAGCCGCTGAAGGTCAACCATATGAAAAGGAGAATGCATAATGTCTGATCTCCTTGAAATCACTGGTTTAACAAAACAATTTCCTGGCGTACTCGCTAATGATGATATTTCACTTTCAGTTAAAGCCGGGGAAGTTGTGGCACTTCTTGGCGAGAACGGTGCTGGCAAGTCAACACTCGTGAAAGCAGTTTTCGGTCTCATCAAGCCAGATAAGGGCGAGATCAAAATTTCCGGAAATGTCATGGCATATGGCGATACAGCCGGTGTTATTGCAGCAGGTGTCGGAATGGTGCATCAGCACTTCCAACTCGTACCCGTAATGAGCGTGACTGAAAATATTATTCTGGGAGACGAACCACGAAAAGCTTTCTTTATCGATAGAAAGAGTGCGCGCCAAGAAGTTCTTGCTCTTTCAGAGCGTTATGGCCTTGAGGTAGATCCCGATGCAATAGTCGAAGACTTACCAGTGGGCATGCAACAGCGAGTAGAGATTCTTAAAGCACTTCGTAAAGATGTGAAGTTACTTATTCTCGATGAGCCAACTGCAGTTCTCACCCCGCTTGAAATCGACGAATTACTCGGCGTGATTCGCAATCTTGCTAATTCTGGCGTAGGAATTGTTCTCATTACTCACAAACTTCATGAAGTCATGGAAGTTGCAGACCGTGTACTGGTTCTCAGGGGCGGCAAAGCAATCGGGTTTACTTCACCTAAGGAAAGCGATGAAGCCGGATTAGCGCAGATGATGGTTGGTCGGAGCGTCATCCTTCGAGTGGATAAGACTCAGTCAAAACCCGGAAAACCAGCACTGGAAATCAAAGGTTTGAAAGTTCTAGATGACCGCAAACTTCTTTCCGTTAAAGGTGTAGACCTCATCGTCCATCATGGAGAAATTTTGGGAGTCGCCGGAGTTGAAGGAAACGGTCAGAGAGAGATGGTGGAAGCAATTTGCGGAATGCGCCATCGAACTGAGGGCCAAGTTTTTGTTGACGGTGAACCAACGAAGGATATGCATCCTCATTCGGTTCATGCAGCAGGTATTTCACATATTCCGGAAGATCGCGAAAAACATGGCCTCGTGGCAAGTTACACGATCGCTGACAATTTGGTGCTCAATCAATTCGACCGCGAACCTTTTGCCAAGGGATGGGTACGTAACATCTCGCAGGTAACAAGTAATGCTGACCAAGTCGTTGAAGAATTCGATATTCGCACGCCTTCAGCACAGAATCTTGCTAGCTCACTATCGGGTGGCAACAAGCAAAAAGTTGTTGTTGCTCGTGAGTTAAGCGAAGACTTAAAGGTGCTTGTTGCGGCGCAACCAACCCGCGGCGTAGATGTCGGTTCTATTGAGTTCATTCACAATCAACTTATTGCTGCGCGTGACCGCGGAGCTGCCGTCTTGTTAGTATCTGCCGAACTAGATGAGATCCTCTCTCTATCAGATCGTGTCGCTGTCATGTCTGGTGGCAAAATAGTTGCGATCGTCGATTCAAAGGATGCTGACCGCAATTACATTGGGCGCCTAATGGCTGGAATGAAGTCATAGCAGCCGTGAAAATTGGGATCATCGCTGGAACTGGCTTCTATAACTTGCCTGCACTCGCTGGAGCAATTGCAACTCCGGTTGAGACTCAATATGGCAAAGCCCTTATAACAAAGGGGTCTTGGCATAACGCAGAGATCGTTTTCCTAACCCGTCATGGCGTTGACCATAGTGTTCCACCGAGCAAAGTGAATTATCGCGCGAACATCACCGCGCTAAAAAATGAAGGCGTTGAATTCGTGATTGCTGTAAACGTTGTTGGCGGCATTGACCCCAAACTAGGCGCCGGTGCACTACAACTACTCGATGATTTTGTAGATTTCACATCTGGTCGTGAACATACTTTTTTTGATGGCGTTCAGCCAGGTGGCGTTCAACATACTGACATGTCTGATTTATATGACCCCCACGTGAAATCAGCGATGGCGACTTCAGCGATGGCTGCTGGGATTCCCCTTGCTACCGGTGGAGTGTATGCAGGCTTTAATGGACCTCGCTTTGAGACTCCTGCAGAAATTCGACTGGCGGCACTAGCTGGCGCAACAGTTGTTGGTATGACTGGATGTCCTGAAGTCTCTTTGGCCAAGGAAGCGTCATTGCGATATGCGGCAATAGCTCTGGTAGTCAATCCAGCTGCTGGAGTCGGGACGACACCTATTACGATGGACGAGATTAATCAAGCACTTAAAGATGCCAGCCAAAAGGTCATTACGATCATTGATGGTGCGATAAAGTCACTTTCATGAGCGAACATGTTGACCTGCTGATTAAACATGCCAAATACCTAGTTACAGTAAATGGCGATAATGAAATATTTGAAAACTATTCTTTAGCAATAACCGATGGCAAGATTTCACATATCGCTCCGACTTCTGAACTTGCCCATCTAGATGCGACGCAAACTTTTGACGCGACGAATCATCTAATTTCTCCAGGTCTCATCAACTCCCATACACACCTTGCCATGTCATTACTTCGTGGATGGGCAGAGGGAGTAAACCTGCAGGGCTTTCTCGAGCGCGTGTGGGCCGCCGAAGGTGCAATCATGGATGAAGCGACCTGCCAGTTAGGTACAGAACTGGGAGCGTTAGAAGCGCTTTTGAGTGGAACTACGACGACGCTTGATATGTATTTAAACCCTGAAGCAACGCATAAGGGCGCAGTGCGAGTTGGTTTGCGTCATATCTGCGGACCTATTTTCTTCGATTTCCCAGGCCTAGATGGACTGGAATGGCACCAACGGATTGAACGTGCGCAAGAGTGGTCGGATGTCATGGCGGCAATTGGCGGTCCATACATCCCAACATATTTCATGCCTCACAGCACATATACCGATTCTCCAGAACATTTGCATGACGTTGCAACTTTGGCAGCCACCTTCAAAGCCAACATTCATTTACATGTTTCAGAAACGCAGGCCGAGAACGATGACGTTCGATCTCGATATAACAAGACACCTACAGAAGTGTGCCGTGATACTGGTTTGCTAGACCTCCACACTATTTACGGTCACGGAGTTCATCTCTCTGATTCAGATATGCAGATACTGGCTCATTCTGGTGGCGCCGTTGCACATTGCCCAGGTAGCAATCTCAAACTTGGGAGCGGCATTGCGCAATTTAAGAAAATGATTGCATCCGGAATCAAGGTTGGCCTTGGAACTGATGGTTGTTCATCCAGTAATGACCTCGATATGTTTTCAGTTATGCGCACAGCGGCACATTTAGTGGCATATACAGGAACGCCCTCCGATGTAAACCTCACCCAAATAATTCGAGCAGCAACTGCTGATGGAGCTACCGCAGTGGGATTAGGTGATCGAATCGGAAGCTTAGAAATTGGAAAGGAAGCAGATCTGATTGCTATCAATCTTGCTCAACCTCACTTAACCCCAGTACATAACGTGGAGGCTCTCCTGGTTTTTGCAGCAGGTCGTGGCGATGTTACCGATGTGTGGGTTGCCGGGAAACAAGTGATTCGAAATAAGACAAGCACTCAAATTGATACACAAGATCTCATCACACGAGTAAATACACGCATTCAAGTTCTAGAAGAAATCAAATAAATGGATTCACTGACAGCTGCTCAAGTATGCGCCGAATTAAATCTCCAACCCCTTGAAGGTGAGGGTGGAATGTGGGGCCCAATAAACCGTAATGAAAGTGGAAATAGTATCTAC
>QYPT01000042.1 GCA_007280125.1 Streptomycetaceae bacterium
GCCTTCGGCAAAGATCGTCGGCTACCAATAACTTCGCGCTGGAGTGAGAATATTTAACGTCAGAGTGCTCTTTCTGCAAGATGTTCGCAAGTAGCGTTTTCTTCGTAAGTGAGTAAAATTACCTCATGTTCACAATTACCGAATGGTTATTTACGCGTCGTCGCGTAATCGATTTCGGTCGCGCATCTACTTGCGCCTGCTAATACTTTAAGCCAGCCTTCTTGCGGTTTTGATCTCCACCATTCTTTTTTATCTAGATCACTCATACTCAGAAAATCATTCCACCAAGAATCAATTAATTGGAGCAATTATGAAGCTTTATAACAACATCACCGAAGTAGTGGGAAATACGCCCCTTGTTCGCCTTAACCGCATCACTGATGGAGCGGCGGCACATGTTTACGCCAAGTTGGAGTTCTATAACCCAACCAGTACCGTAAAGGATCGCATTGGCATTGCCATGGTTGATGCAGCAGAGCGCACCGGTCAATTAAAGCCAGGTGGAACAATTGTTGAAGCAACATCAGGAAATACTGGAATTGCTTTAGCGATGGTTGGGGCCGCTCGAGGATACAAAGTCATTTTGACTATGCCTGATTCCATGTCCAAAGAGCGCCGCACACTACTTCGTGCATTCGGCGCCACTCTTGTATTAACTCCCGCCGCAGAAGGAATGCGAGGAGCAGTTGCAAAGGCAGAAGAACTTGGCGCTGTTGATGGCGCAGTATTGGTTCGCCAATTTGAAAATGATGCCAACCCTGAAATTCATCGTAAAACAACTGCCGAGGAAATTTGGCGCGATACCGATGGAACCGTCGCCGCCGTCGTTGCAGGCGTTGGCACTGGCGGAACAATTACGGGAATCGGCCAAGTTCTTAAAGAGCGCAACCCAAATATCAAGATTTTCGCAGTAGAGCCAGCTGCATCACCACTACTAAATGGTGGATCACCAAGTGGTCACCCTATTCAAGGTATCGGCGCAAACTTTATTCCGAATATTCTTGACACCACGATCTACGATGAAGTCTTTGATGCCAGCGCCGATGATGCAATTGCTTATGCACGACGTGCCGGCGTGGAAGAAGGAATCTTGGCGGGCATCTCATCTGGTGCTGCTTTATGGGCGGCTTCTCACGTTGCAAAGCGTCCAGAATTTGCTGGTAAAAATATTGTCGTGATCATTCCATCATTTGGTGAGCGCTACTTGTCTACAGTCCTCTACAAGGACTTGGCTGAGATTGTTGATTAATTCATGAGCCTTCATATTCGCGAAGATATTGCCAACGCACTTACGCGAGACCCTGCTGCGCGCAATTCTTTAGAGGTCTTCCTCACCTACCCAGGTCTTCATGCGGTCTGGGGCCATCGAATGGCTCACTGGTTATGGACTCACAATTTCAAGCTTGTTGCTCGTGTCTGGTCTAACTTAACTCGATCGGCAACAGGAGTAGAGATTCATCCTGGCGCCACCATTGGCAGACGCTTCTTTATTGATCACGGCATGGGTGTTGTCATTGGCGAGACTTCGATTATTGGCAACGATGTTTTGATGTATCACGATGTGACTTTAGGGGCGCGCACCTATAAGAAAGGTAAGCGCCATCCCACCATCGGGGACAACGTCATTATCGGCGCTGGCGCTCCCGTGATCGGAGATGTGACGATCGGCAAAGATGCAGTCGTAGGCGCAAACACCCTAGTTACCCGAGATGTTCCCGAGCATGCCACGCTAGATCAGGCGGAATTCTTCGTCATCTAGATAGATTTGTCTGCCCGGTTAACACAGCCGTAACGAAGGCTTGGGAGTATGTGCCTATGAGCGCTGATGACCAATTACGTAAACAGCAAGAATTCGTTCTTCGAACTATCGAGGAGCGCAACATTCGCTTCGTGCGGTTGTGGTTCACTGACGTACTCGGCTTCTTAAAGTCTGTCGCTATTGCACCAGCAGAGTTAGCAAATGCATTTGATGAAGGTATTGGCTTTGATGGTTCTGCCATTGAAGGATTCGCTCGCATCACTGAATCAGATATGTTGGCCAAACCTGATCCCAGTACATTCTCGGTGTTGCCCTGGCGTACCGAAGCGCCTGGGGCGGCTCGCATGTTCTGCGACATCGTCATGCCAGATGGAAGTGCATCTCACGCGGATCCTCGGCATGTATTGCGCCGGATTCTCAATAAAGCAGCGACCATGGGGTACACCTGTTACACACACCCTGAAATTGAATTCTTCTTATTTAAAGATCGCCCAGAAATTGGCAAGCGCCCAACTCCAGTAGATCAAGGTGGCTACTTTGATCACACACCTGCAGTCGTCGGACATGATTTCCGTCGCACGGCAATCACCATGCTTGAAGCTATGGGAATCAGTGTTGAATTCAGTCATCATGAGGGCGCACCTGGACAGCAAGAGATTGATCTGCGTTATGCCGATGCGCTAACTACTGCTGACAACATCATGACTTTCCGCCATGTTGTTAAGGAAGTGGCGCTAGATCAGGGTTTCCACGCTTCCTTTATTCCTAAACCGTTTACTGACCATCCTGGCTCTGGAATGCACACTCATGTGTCCCTCTTTCAGGGTGAAAAGAATGCTTTCTACGATGCAAAAGCAGAGTACAACTTATCCAAGGTGGGTCGTTCATTTATCGCCGGCCTATTGCATCACGCACCTGAAATTACTGCAGTCACCAACCAATGGGTTAACTCATATAAGCGATTGCACGGCGGGGGAGAAGCGCCAGCGCTGGTCAATTGGGGACACAACAATCGTGGCGCACTAGTGCGAGTACCGATGTACAAACCAAATAATGAAAACTCAACACGTGTTGAATTTAGGTCACCAGATTCTGCATGTAATCCATACCTTGCTTATGCGGTAATGATTGCAGCAGGCCTTAAAGGCGTCGAAGAGGGCTACGAGCTTACTGATTCATCAGATGCAATAGTGTTGCCAAGTAATCTCAATGAAGCGATCATTGCAATGGAAAAGAGCGCGCTAGTGCGCGAAACGCTAGGCGAGCATGTTTTTGAATACGTTCTACGCAACAAGCGCGCAGAATGGAATGATTACAGCCGCCAAGTCACCGCATATGAATTAGACCGCTACCTCCCCATTTTGTAGCAATCTGGCCCAGAAACTGCGCTCTCCGTAACTGATGAACAGACACACTTGACACACATAATTATGTGCCACATAATTAAACCCATCCATAAACGACTTAGGTGTCGCTATGGATATTCGATTCTCGCAATCAGCAAGAAGGCATCGGATAGGAAAGCAAAGAGCGCTCTTCGTTATCACCACGAATACGCCCACTGAATTCCCTTTCGATGGCATTGATCCAGTTAGGTTCCATTGGGAAGGGTTGGATGACAGGGGTTTGGAGTTAGAAATCGTTGGCGTGCACACCCCGACGGGAATTCTCATCATTCATGTCATGCCAACCAGCCTAAGAAGGAGGAAATCTTGAAAAAGCCTTTAATCAAGTACACCCTAGGTCCAGACGTAAATCTCGATAATGAAGTAGTACGCGATAGCAATCGCCGACGTATTACTGAACGACGTGCACATGAGATTGCCGAAAGAACTATTTCACAGATGGTTGGAAGGCCTTCGCTAACTGGAGCAGGAAAGCATTCGCCAGAAGTAAAAGCTCGCGTCCCCTTGCAGTTAAAAAAGACTCTTCAGCGCGAAGCCAAACGCCGTGGACAAACTTGTTCAGAGTTGGTCCGGGAGGCGTTAGAAGAGTTTCTTCGTTCGGCTTGAGCTTTGCGCAACAAGCGCGCAGAATGGAACGATTACAGCCGCCAAGTCACCGCATATGAATTAGACCGCTACCTCCCCATTTTGTAGCGGTTTATTCCTCAGATTAATCAGGAGCCTTGGAGTTCTTTCAGAATCCATTTAAGTCCTGTAGTGAGATTTTGAATGGTTCCGTTTGGTAGGACACCATTTTGAGCTTCTTCGTTGTTTCCCGAAGGAAGCGAAATCGTATATTTCACATAGAACCATTCACCCGATGCAAGTGATGTTATTCCAGTGGCAGTGTTGCCTCCACCGGTGGCGAGAGATACGGCGGACTGCAATGAAAGCAAGGATGTGCTCGAGAGGATGGTCGTTGTAATTCCACTACTGCAAACTCCCGTGCTGAAAGTCCATGCGACAGAGCATCGGTCGACCGTGATATGAATGCCGTTTGTTCCATCGGTAGACAAGGTAGTGGCAGGGTTTGCAATCACTTGCAGGGTCAATGAAGTACCACTATCTGATCCACTGTTCTTATAGTTCACAAATCGCACAATCGGTGTACCTGGTGACATAGCTGTGACTGTGTCGAATCCCGCCCCATTGGCAATTGGTGCATCAAGTATTAAAGAGCGCGTAGTAATTGATTGGTCAGGACTATTGAATGACGTGGCTGAAATAGTTGCTAGTGCGGATGATGAGATTGCGCTCGTACTCAACGTCGCTGATACCGCGACCACAGTAATTTGCGCCATCGTGCGCGTTACTAGATTGGTTGACTTAAGAAGGTTCATGGCAGTTTTCATGGTTTGATCTCCAATCCCGAGCTCCAAAGTGGTTGATCTAACCAACGGGATGGAAGGGTATGTATAAAATCTAGCGACTAGCCGAAAAGAATCGCGCAGAAAATAAGCGGGAAACCCCCTAGCGAAAAGAGTTACATATTTGTGTTTGGAACCCCAGCAATATTTGAGGAACTTGTCACAACAATATTTATCGTAGTTGTGATGCCACCTTGGGTAGATAAAGCACGTATTCGCTTCGTGCCAGGTGTAGGGACAGTGCCAGATGGAACTCCTATGGCGGCACCTGCCACGTATTGAGTTCCTGTTGTGCCAGAGGTAGTCATGACGGTTGCCAGTCCTGAACTACAAGCGCCTGAGGTTTCAGTCCATGTTCCAGTACATGTCTGAATAGCAACGGTATTTGAAGCATTCGATGTCACTAGTTGCACAATGCCCAGGCTAGTTAACGTAGCTGTGCCAGTGTTATTTATGCTGAAAAACTTCTGGTAACAAGGACCAGTGCCGAATGCAAACGTGGATGCACTAGCGATCGCGACCGTACTTGCATTGGAGATCGTGATAGTCCTAGTGCCGTTGTTCGTTGTTAAAATCGTTGTACCTGCTGGGATTCCAGGTACTGCTGAGGAAATAACCATTCCGACAGTAAGAGCATTTACGCTGCTAGCCATAACGAAAGATGTCGAGCCGATTGCCTTTAGCCCAGAAGTTGTATTTGTGCTACACGTTGAAAGGGTCGTGAAAGTCGTGACAGCCAATTGACCAGCAGGCGTTCCTGTAGTCGCAAGGGTTGCGGGAAACACTTTCCAGGTGCCACTAGTAATTGATTGCGTGGCCGCACTGTTGTAGGCCAGCGCATCAGTTGCAGCGAAAGCAAGATTGGCCTGTGCCGCAACAAGTAGCACCACGAGTGCACTCAGTCCGACACAGACCAATCTCTTCTTCACTTCTTACCTCAATCTATGTAGATGTATTTCTATTGGGAAATCCCACTAGAGGTTGTTAGATCCACCAGTCAGAGATGCAGTTGCATGGATGACCCACGTAACCGAGGCGGTAAGACCGGTGATGGTCGACGCAGGATTTCCTGAGACTGTGATTCCTGTTGACCCAAGTGCCCCGTTGGCGGCCAATGTTCCGTTGGCCCACACTTCCGTTTGTGACGGCAGACCTACCGCGAATTTCAGGTAAAGAGTCGCGCCGGCAGCAAGGGTTGGGTTACCAGAAAATGCTTGCCCCGTTGTATTTGATATCAAAGTAGCTAACGGCAGAGTTAATACGGCTGCCGTTGTTCCACCACAGGTTGCCGCGGTCGCGCTACCAGCCGTATAGACCCAAGCTTGGGTGCACGAAGTAACCGAGACTAAGAGGCCACGAGTTGCATCTGTTGCAAGCAAGCTTGCAGCATTAGCCGAAAGAGTGAGGCCGGTTGCAGCATCGGTGCCAGTGTTTGCATAGGCGACAAATACAGTGCGAGTGTCACCGGGATTCATTGCAGTAAATGAGGCAGTGAAGCCAGCGCCACCAGTACTTGTTTGAGTGGTGACTGTATCCACCAACGTTCCAGAACTAATCGTCTGTGGTGTTGTGTTGTAAGCGATCGAATCAAGGGTTGCAAATGCTGAACTAGATACGGCGCTTGTGCTCACTCCAGCAACAACGGCTACTACTGAAAGTTGAGCAATGGTGCGTGTGACCAAGTTGCTTGATTTCAAAAGGTTCAAATTAAATTTCATGTAAGTTACTCCGGTCATGTAGGTCGTGACTGTCACGGAACAATGGGGTCTTTGGATCTGTCTTACGACGCTTTACCATCACGTTTAGAACAATCAAGAGGTTGATTAGCAGGAGAAGTAATCCACCTACCAAAATCACGATCTTCGATTTGAATGCATTAAGCACATACCCCACCTTCGGCACAACCGAAGTTACGTAGCGAATAGGGGATAGCGCTGCGTATGTTTGAGCTGGATCTGCATCTGGGTTGGCATCACCCTTTGTAGTAATGGTTATGCCTGTTGTGGAGGCGACTACAGAGGTAACTCTGTGAGCTTCCTCCAGCCAGGTTTTGTTATCCAGAAAGAGGACCACTTGACCAATTTGGACATCAGAAACCTTTTCAACTTTGGAAAGCATGACATCACCAGGATTTATTGATGGGCGCATACTTCCGGTCATTGTTACGTGAATACCTACTCCGAGGTAAGCAGACATGATTCCTGGTGCAACAAGGGCAACAGAGGTGAAAATCACGAAAGCAATATTGAGAATACGAGACCAACGTTTTTTGTTGATTGTGCCTGCGTCGCGACGATCGGCAATCGTTCCTTCACGGACACGTCGATCAACGAAATTGATATCGTTATTACTCATACATCACCACCTTGTTTTCTAAAGTTGTTAGAAATTGCTTTTCGAGTGAAAAGTTCTTTCACTCGAATGTGCACAAGGTTAATGAGTAGCACTGCAAGAAAACGGCCGTATCGCGGGGCTGACCCCCTCCCTACTAAAGAGTATTAGCAGGGGATTGACTCTTTAGATATAGCTCATCGCGCGTAGATATTTCATTGTTGCGTTCACTCGATGGTTTGTTTTTGGTGAGGCAGGCTCGACATGTAGCAATTTAGACGCTGCAGCAATCGTGCGCTCAACGGCCTTAGTTGTGATCTTGCATTCAACGCCAATTGCCGCATTGCTTAGACCTGCGGACATTAGTCGCATAACACGATGTTGCTGTGGGGATAGCAGGCCCTGGTAGGTGTGTTCGGTTAAAACATCCTCAAGTAGGGAAGTACTTACCTGCCTTCCGCCTTCTACAGCGCGAGCAATCTCCCCCAAAACAATTGCCGGTTCACGGCACGGACGATTGAGCCAATAACCATGTGTATACATGGCCGATACAAGACCCTCTTTTGCGATAGCTGGGTTGTCGCGTTCGGAGATAAAAATTATGACCAAGTCTGGATACGTTGTGCGGATTCCAAGTGCGGCAGTGAGTGCATCGGTTCGGCGAAGTGAATCCATATCAAAGAGCACAACGTCCGGTTGGAATTCGGGGATAGCCCCCAGTGCTTCTTCTTGCGTGAGAACCATTGTTTTAAGGGAGTATTCCTTGCTTTCTTCAAAACCTTTTGCAATGAAAGCACCCATACCAGGGCGGAAGGAGTTTTCAACGAGTAGAACTCGATTCAAAGTCATTGCTCTCCTCCTAGTTCAAATTGTGTAATAATCCTAGACCCTAGACTTGTTTTTTTCATTTACTTGAGCGCCAATACTTTGAGATACTCCAAGACAGTGAGAACTCGGCGGTTAAACTTATCTCCACCGGCTGGAATTCCTAATAAGTCCGATGCGGTTGCTATGACACGTTCTGCGGCTTTCGTGGTGATATTGCATTCGGTTGCAATTGCGGCGTTGCTCAATCCTTGGGTCATCAAATTCAGAGCCTGATGTTGCCGCGGCGAAAGGATCCCTTTGAAATTATCTTCTGTTAAGAATTCATCGAGGACGGCAGCGTCCATCGGTAAATCACCACTTATCGCATCATCTAGGGCAACTAGAACATTGCGAACCGATGAACTTGGCTTGTTGAGCCAATACGACCAACCAGAAATAGAAGAAAGAAGTGCTTCTTTTGCAAAAGATGGATTTGCTCGGTCAGACATAAATACAATTTTGAGCTGATTATTTTGATCTCGAATGTTTTGGCCAAGTGTTAGACCGTCAGATCTGCGAATGGAATCCATGTCAACAAGTACAACTTCAGGAGAAAAGAGGTTGAGCGCTGAAGGTGCGTCTTCAGGTGAGGTACGACGGGCAATAACTGGAAATTCCTTCTGTGCATTAATTGCGCTGCAGAGTGCTTCGCCAGTGCCTTGTCGAGAGGCGTGTTCGATTATTAGCACCTTCGATAAATGCATGTCACCCCCCAAAGAAATTACGGGCGCTTTGATTGCCCCAGGGGTGAATACTCTCTATTGCCGCCGCGTATTTCATTGCCTTTTGCGGGTGAACCCCCCTAGAAATAATGGATGCAAGGGCGGGGAATTCAGAAGTTATCGGGTAGAACTCTGGGTATTTCGCTCTCTCACCCAGTTCCAAAACTCAAGTTCAGGCATCGCCGCGGAGTAATAGAACCCTTGAACATAATCAATACCAGACTTGAGGACGAAAGAAATTGCCTCCTCTGTTTCAACTCCTTCTGCGACGGTTTCTACTCCAAGTGTTTTGGCCATCCGTACAACGTCTGCGACTAGTTGTTCATTTCTTTCGGTAAATCCGGAGGCTGGGAAAAAGGCCTTATCAATCTTCAGTACATCCAGTGGAAAGACTTGTGCTTGGATCACGTTGGAATATCCGACTCCAAAGTCGTCGAGGGAGATCTTTATTCCAAATTCGCGAAGTTGCTTTAAATTATCCAGGACTATATCTCCACTTGCCAATGAGTCTTCTGAAATCTCAATGAAAATATCTCTGGGACTTACTGCCGCTCGAGAAAATGCCTGCCTCACATTGTTAGCAAAATCGGATCTAAGCAGTGATTCGGCTTCTATGTTTAGACCCAAACCAAACTCATCAAGCTCGTGGTGCTGGATAAGCACTTCTGCAGATTTTCTCATTTGCAGCGCACGATCAAGAACCCAGTATCCAAGTTCAATGGAGAGATGTGCTTGTCTCATATTTGGGAGGAACTGCATCGGCATTAATAGCCCGACTCCCGGACGCTCCCATCGAATCAATGCTTCTGCACCAACTACTTTTCCATCACTGACCCTTATGACCGGCTGATAGTGAAGAACAAATTCATTGTTACTCAGAGCCCTACGTAGGGCAAGCTCTTCAGAAAGTGCAGTCGTGAGTTGATCACCTTGGTCTTTAGAAAAGAGTGCGAATCCAGATCGATCCTGTCTGCTCGCTAACTGTGAGGCAATGGCTCCTTCATGCAAGAGAGTTTGCACATCCGGTTTCGAGTTCTCCGCGAGGACGAGTCCAATGCTCACTGTTATTTGCATTTCAATAGATTTATGAATCTGTGTGAATTCAATGGCAGCCTGTAGCTCTAAAGCCCTTTCGCGAGCATCATCTACAGTTGGATAAGTTCCGAAGAGGATAAACTCATCGGATTCAAGGCGGGCGACAATTTCATTTCGCCGCGACTGCATTGAAACTTTCTTTGCTATTTGTCGCAGAATCTTGTCTCCATTTGCGTAGCCAAGCGCGTCGTTAAATCGCTGAAAACGGTCGACATCTATAAAGATTCCAGCACTAACGGTTAACTCTGGATTAGGAGAATGGGCCTCGATTGCTCCGATAAAGCCTGTTCGGTTAAGTAGTCCAGTCAGTTGATCGTGGCTTGTCCGGTAGCTGTATTCCTCTGCCAAGCGCCTACGCGATTGATGGAGCGCCTTAATTTCATCGATCTTAGATTGAGCCAGCGTCCACTGATAATCTGAGAGGAGAGAAGATAGGTAATCGATCAACTCTTTGTCACTGAGATTTTCTAACTCCGCACTTAGAATTTGATTTTGTACTTCATCCAAAATTCTGGCAACTTCTAGTTCTTGGCGAGTCTGAAGAAGTTTGTTTTCTTCTTCTTGTAGCAGTTTTCTCGAACGCCTAAAGCCACGGATAATATCCAAGCTAAGCCAAATTGCGAGCAGTAACCCAATGAAAACGGTGAAGAGAAAAATTATTGATAGATAAGTTGCCGCTCTTGCTCGATTCTTAATTACCAATTCCATGTTCTGTTCGCTAACTAATGCAAGTTCACTACTCATTTGTCTTGTGTGCGTGAGAAAGAATTCATAAGCTGGCTGTGCTGCCAGGGCCAGTTCTTGCCTTTGCGGTATAGGTACGTCACGTGCTTGCAGTAGGAAAGCATCGAAGGCTGTCAAGCTATTGCGATAGTCCACAGGAAGCAATGAGTATGTTGATCTACCGGATTGCGTTTGAACGTGAAGTCGCTGGCCCAAGAGTGCTCGAGTAATTTGCAGATCACGACTTGAAAGCGCACCATCGGCCCATTGCACAAATGCCAGACAAACATTGAAACTTTCACGTTGAGAAAATGCAAGTGATCCAGCTTCGTGAGATTCCCCTAGTACCGATGCATTAGCCACTTGACTCTCGCGTGCACTCCAAATAGAAGATCCCAGAAAGCCAAGGATTCCAAGAATAGTCAGCAAAGCCAGGGCTATCTGCCCTAGCTTTGGCTTAAGGCCAAGACGAGCAAGGCCGGTGACATTACCTTTTTCGGGCATTGTTACTTATTAATCCCAATGGCTTTCAAACTCCAGTTCCAGGCATCAAGATTCTTTGCATACGGACTAGAGTCTTCAAAAATAATGCGGATTGGCCCGCCTTGGTCCATAGGGATATCAGCGCCATTGCGACCTATTGCGAGGTAGGCGTTGTTGTCAATGAAATGCGCTGCAGTATCAACAAATGCGTAGTCGTTGAGTGCCAAAGTCTCTACTTTCTGATCGCCCGTTAATCCTGCTTTGTTTAGCAAGGTCGACATGGGAACGACCGCAAAGGACTGACGAGTCTTGAGAAAGGGCTCAAAAATATCGATAGTTTTTGTAGATAGAGCAGTGAGTTCGCCCATTGTGTACGCATGCGATGAAGATCCCGAAACAGTGAGGACGACGTCCGTCGCCTTAGGGGGATCGACTGTGAAGCCACCGCCGTAGGGGTTTGTAGCCGAAGGAGCAGGTGTTGACGTACTGGACTTAGTTGATGCTGCGCTACAACCTGCAAGAAGTAATATTGTCGCAAGCGCAATTGCGGTTTTAGCGGTTAGAGATTTCATGAGAGCCCTTTCACTTGTGTAACTTCATTATTCACGGATGTTTGAGATAACAACTCTTCGGCATACATGGCTTGCCCCAGATAATCTGGAAGATCATGTCCGTTAGGTACGAATTCTGCCAATTTTCGATTCGGAATGATGATCGGAATTTTTAGGGCGGCAGCGATTGCCGTTACCGCCTCTAGCGCTATCTCGTTCGACTGCGACGGCCCGCTAAAGAGTTCGGAATTAAATATGAGATAGGAAGGGATGAATTCCTTCGTGAAGGCGATTTCGCCGTTGCCAAGGCCGTAGTTTGCTAAAGCAATTTTGACATGGCGCGAGGCAACTAAATCTCTAGCAATATTTGATGAGTCTGTCGTAACTCCTTGTAGATCAAGCACATAGTGCAGTTGCTGGCCATGATATGTCTCAGAAAGGCTCGCTAGTAGTAGTTCAATATTTGTTTTATCCGATCGGCGGGGCTGTAGAACTTTCAAGAGTAGGTCTAGCTCAAAAATTTCCCCGTGAACAGCATCGAGAATTGCTACTCGGATTTGTTTGGCAAGATCCTGCATCATCTCGGGGGCGTATGAATTGGGAAGAGCAAAAGTTGCCATGAATCCTTCAAGGGAGTCGCCATTGATTCGGCGAATTCTCGAAATATCTAGCGAGGAACTGTTGAATAGAAAAGGATCGCTTGGGTCTGAATCATCGGAAATTCCAACGTAAATCTCTTCAATTTTCGCCCTATGCCCTCCCGAGGCTTTTGCTCGGTACATCTGAGCATCCGCCCGTGCAATAGCTGCGATTAATTGGGTGCCAGCTTGCCAACGCGAGACGCCAAGACTTGTTCGAAGAGGGTGAATGGACCCATCCGAAGTCGTGAAATCTTTTTGGATTGCATCAAGAAATCGATCTGCTGTTCGTTCGATGGAAGCAAAATCATCGAGGCCCTCGGCAATAATCACAAATTCATCTCCACCAAGGCGTGCTTGAATGTCCACTGGGCGACTTGCGCTGGTGATTCTTCGAGCAAGTTCGCAAAGGACTTCATCACCAATAGCATGACCGAAGGCATCATTAATATCTTTGAAACGATCCAAGTCGAGGTAGAAGAGCGTTCGATCAACGCCGGCAGAATTCCAATTATTCGTTTCTACGTACGCATCTTCCAAGCCCCTGCGATTTCGAAGGTGAGTGAGTTCATCGTGAGTAGATTGAAAGAGCAGTTCTTGACTCGATATCGCTCTGCGATAGAGCTCGGGCAGTAGCGCGCACGCAATATCTAAACTTATTTGTGAGGTTGATGAAAAGGAGTTGGCGCTCGGCAAGACTAAAAGAATGCGCAGCCCTAATCCAGTCGAGGTAGAAACATCGACCACAATGGTGTGACGAACTCCGACGCTTTGGAGTTCTTTTTGAAGTGGGTGCCAGGTGAGATCTTCAATCCCAACGAGTACAGCAGGAGCTGTCACGTGATCGTTGGATTCTTTACTTTCCATGGCAATTGATGTGATATCTCTACTCGGCAGGTGTGAAATCCCTAAAATCGAAGTTGGCGCAGAAGTAGCAAAAACCCATCCTGTAGGTGTTAGCGATTCGCCCTTTTTTAGCCACGCCTGGCCAGCCCACCACCCAAACTCATTGATGGCGCTTTGCATAAATGCGCCAAGTACCAGATACAGATTTTCAATCGAAATTACGCTGCTCACCAGTGTGCGTGAAATACGGTCTGAGCGAAGGCGGATTTTTGCGGCCTCATACTGAAGGGCGTCAGATTCTTTCGTCATCGCACCCTTTCGTGAACGGAAGTTCGCTACCCTCATGGCAAGGGAAACGTAGTAGTTGAATTCTCTAAGGGTCTAACATGCATATCGGTACTTCCAAGGGGGATAACCCCCTTGGAATGTGAGGGCTTTGCGACGGGAAGGCGGCTTCGAAGTGACTACTTTTTCCGAGCAGTTCGGCTTTGACCGATCAGAGGTGAATCTGGCCAATTGGCTAGAGAGCCCGTATAGCAGTTGGTCATTTCAAAACGTTCCTGAGATTGTCCCTACGGCAGTGATTGATGGACCGGGTACCTCGGCGCTTCCTCGTGCGATTGATGACGCATTTTTGGATCAGACATTTGATGACGAGCTACCGGAAAAGCGCAAAGTTTACTTAGACCGCACATTCACCGATGCCTTTTTGGTAGTTAATAAAGGCAAATTAATAAGCGAGTACTACCGCGAACCGATGAACGAATCTACGCGCCACTTGGTTTTCTCTGTCAGTAAATCAATCACAGCTTTACTCACGGGAATCGTCATTGATAAATATGGTCTTGATGTCACCAAAACTGTTTCCCATTATTTGCCCAATGCAAAGGGCAGCGCATACGAGGATGCAACAATCCAAGATGTTTTGGATATGTTGGTGAGCGTCCAATTCATTGAAGATTACACGCTTAAAGCAGGTGTCTATGCACGCTATCGCAGAGCCATGCTTTTCATGCCTCCTTCCAAAGATGAATTACTTCCCAAAGAACACCTCGGCGAATTTCTTTTCACACTCCCTAAGGCAAGTGGAGACCACGGCAAAGTATTTGCCTACCAATCACCCAATACAGATGTCCTTGGAATGATCTTGGAGAAAGTTACTCAGACGCGTTTTCCCACTTTGTTATCAGAGTTACTATGGAAACCACTGGGCGCACGTTCGGCAACAGTTACTGTTGATGGAATTGGGCAATCCCGCACAGCTGGTGGAATCGCATGTGCTGCCCATGATCTTGCGCTACTGGGTGAACTCTTTAGGAATCTAGGTTTTGCTAATGGCCAACAAATAGTTCCTGAGAAATGGATTCAAGACACGAGAGACAATGGCAATTCGCAGGCGTGGAACGTTGGTGATTTCGAAACCCTCTTTGATCATGGTCGATATCGCAACAAGTGGTATGCCGATGGAGATGGCGCCTACTGTGGAATTGGGATTCATGGACAGTGGATGTATGTCGATCCTGCAAGTGAAAGCGTTATTGTGAAAATGTCATGTCAGCCAGTTGCCTCTGATGATGAATTGGATACTCGAATCTTGGTATTTATGCGGGATATCGCTGCATCACTTCGGTAACTCATAAGAGGGCATAACAGGGTTTGCTCAGAGTCCTAACTAAGGGCTACCCTAATGAGATGAAACTACGCAGCCTCCTCCTTCGCTGCCGTGGCGGGGTCCTATAACCGGTCCCCTCGTCGCGGGGTTTTGACATACCGGTAAAACCCAAACCCCCGCGAATTTAAAGGAGTAAGAAATGAATTTCCCAAAGCAATCACCTAGTCAGATGCCTTATGGCCGTTATTCCTCATTCATTCCTGTAGATCTTCATGATCGTACGTGGCCAAGCAAGCAGATGAGCCAAGCGCCACAATGGTGCTCTGTTGATTTACGAGATGGCAATCAAGCACTCATTGACCCGATGGATACGCCACGCAAATTAGCGATGTTTAAGTTACTTGTCTCCATGGGCTACAAAGAAATTGAAGTTGGTTTCCCTAGTGCAAGCCAGACAGATTTCGATTTTGTCCGAAAGATTATTGAAGAAGATTTAATCCCTGATGATGTGATCATCCAAGTCCTTACTCAGGCACGCGAACCTTTAATCCGTCGCACTTATGAATCCATCAAAGGTTCTAAACAAGCGATTGTCCATCTATACAACTCGACATCTACCTTGCAACGTCGCGTTGTATTTGGGCAAGATAAGGCGGGCATCAAGAAGATTGCCACTGATGGAGCTGAGCTTTGTTTGGCCCTCATTGACACTGTGCCAGGCACCGCTGTTTCCTTTGAATATTCCCCTGAGTCATATACAGGTACAGAATTAGAATATGCACTTGAAGTGTGCAATGCAGTAAATGACGTATGGAAACCAACTCCATCCTGGAAGACAATCATGAACTTGCCAGCGACAGTTGAAATGGCCACTCCAAATATTTATGCAGACTCGATTGAGTGGATGTGTCGCAACCTCAACAACCGCGAAAGTGTTGTGGTCTCGCTACATCCCCACAATGATCGAGGCACAGGTGTTGCTGCCGCCGAACTTGGATACCTTGCCGGGGCCGATCGCATTGAAGGAACTCTCTTTGGAAATGGCGAGCGCACAGGAAATGTTTGCTTAGTGACGCTAGGCATGAACCTCGTCAGCCACGGAATTGATCCAATGATTGATTTTTCAAACATTGATGAAATTCGCCGCACAGTGGAATATGCAAATCAATTAAGAGTCCCAGAGCGTCACCCCTATGGTGGAGATTTGGTTTTCACGGCATTTTCTGGCTCACATCAAGATGCTATTAAAAAGGGACTTGACCACATGGCCGCTGACGCAAAAGTTGCAGGCGTTCCAATGGATCAGTTCACGTGGGCTGTTCCATATTTACCAATCGACCCCAAAGATATTGGTCGCTCTTATGAGGCGGTAATTCGCGTTAATAGCCAGTCGGGCAAGGGCGGAGTTGCCTACATGATGAAGAATGAACATCATCTGGATCTTCCTCGTCGTTTGCAAATTGAATTTAGCAAAGTGGTTCAAGCGATGACCGACACCGAAGGCGGAGAAGTTCTGCCTGCGGATATGTGGCGCATCTTTGAAGACGAATACCTTCCAACGAATCCTGCCCCTTCGGCGCAAACGAATTGGGGACGTTTCCGACTCAAGGGCCTGTCACAAACCTCTGTCCTAGATGAAGATGTTCACTTGACCGTTTCTATCGCCGATCAAGGCGAGATCCACGAACTGAGCGGTCAAGGGAATGGACCGATTGCTGCATTTTGCAACATTCTGCAAAATTATGGCGTTGATGTTCGCGTACTTGATTACTACGAGCATGCCCTCTCTGCTGGCGGAGATGCAAGCGCGGCCGCTTATCTTGAGTGCGCTATTGATGGAGATGTCTTCTGGGGAGTAGGTATTGACCCCAATACAACTACCGCCTCACTCAAGGCTGTCGTCTCTGCGATAAATCGAGCAATTCGCTAGTTACTGCCATTACGGTAGGCGCATGAGTCTGTATCGCGATGAGGCAGTTGTCTTGCGCACCCAGAAGTTGGGTGAAGCAGATCGCATCGTCACACTCTTAACTCGCGAACACGGACGTATTCGTGGCGTTGCAAAAGGTGTACGACGCACTAAATCTAAATTCGGCGCTCGCCTTGAACCGGGTAGCCATATAGATGTGCAGCTCTATGTGGGTAAGACCTTTGACACGGTCACTCAAGTAGAAGCAATTATGAATTATGGCGAAGCGGTCTCCAATGATTACCAGCGTTGGACAATCGCCTCTGCCATTTTGGAAACTGCCGAACGCTTTACCTCCCAAGAGCATGAACCGGCATTGCAAGAGTTTCAACTTGTTGTTGGCGGACTTCGGGCATTGGCTGAGAATCGTCACGATGCATCGATGATCCTTGATGCGTTCTTATTGCGCTCGCTCTTTATCGGGGGATATGCGCCTTCAATGACGATATGTTCTCGATGTGAAAAACCTGGTCCACATCGCTATTTTTCATTAGTCGGCGGAGGAAGCGTCTGTCTTGATTGCCGTCCATCTGCATGCGCGACTCCTGCCCCAGAAACTCTCGCTCTCATGGGAGCACTCTTAAGTGCAGATTGGGATCTAGCCGATGCCAGTGAACGCAAACATCAACGTGAAGCTAGTGGTTTAGTAGCTGCCTATTTGCAGTGGCATTTAGAGCGCGGGCTTCGTAGTCTTCCTCTTGTGGAGCGCGCATGAGTATGCCCAGAATTGCAAAAGAATTTATTCCTGCGCACGTTGCAATAGTGATGGATGGCAATGGGCGATGGGCAAAAGTCCGAGGACTGCCGCGCACTGCCGGTCATGAAGCTGGTGAGGCCGCACTATTTGATGTAGTTATTGGTGCGATAGAAATTGGAGTTAAAGAGATTAGTGCCTATGCATTTTCTACGGAAAATTGGCGCAGATCTCCTGAAGAAGTGAAATTCTTAATGGGCTTTAATCGCGATGTGATTCGGCGAAGACGCGATGAGATGAATGCACTAGGCGTGCGGGTGCGCTGGGTGGGACGCCCGAATAAGTTGTGGGTCAGTGTCCGCAATGAACTTGAAGCGGCCGAGGAATTAACTGCCAAGAATAAAGTCCTTACCCTCAATATGTGTGTTAATTATGGGGGACGTGCTGAAATTGTTGATGCCGCAACTGCCCTTGCTAAAGATGTCAAAAGAGGCAAAATCAAAGCGGAATCAATTACCGAGAAAGTATTTGCGAAGTATCTTGATGAGCCACTGATGCGAGATGTTGATTTGTTCTTGCGTTCATCAGGGGAGATGCGCACAAGCAATTTCTTGCCGTGGCAATCGGTCTATGCAGAGATGGTCTTCATGGATGTCCTATGGCCAGATGTTGATAGAAAAGTTTTATGGCGCGCAATCGAAGAATACGCAAAACGTGATCGCAGATTCGGTAAGGCCTGATGAGTTTCCCCAAAAACCCACCTCGCCAATTGAGCCAAGAAGAATGGGATCTGTGGCAAGAAGGCCCGCTTAATAGATGGGCCCTTCAGCATGTTGCTGATTTCATTCCTACTGATGAAATTTTGCCAAGTCCCACCCCTCATGTTTGGCCTGAAGCAATTACCGAAATTGATGGAATTGATGAATTACTTCTAGACCTCTACACGGATGGTTTACTAGTTGTGAAACATGGCCAAATTGTTTACGAAAAATATCTCAACGGCATGAAGCCAGACACCCGCCATCTTTTGCAATCTATATCAAAATCAATTCTTGGCGTCCTCATAGGGCAACTCACGAGCGAAGGGTTGATAGATCCTTCCCAAACAATTGGGCATTATTTGCCAGAAATGCGCAATTCCGGTTATGCCGATGCAAGCGTTCAAAACGCGCTAGATATGTGTGTTGGTGTTAAATTCTCCGAGGAATATCATGACGCTGATTCAGAGATTCAAGTCATTGATCGCGTATCTGGATGGCGAAGCCTCAATCCTGGTGACCCTGATGGTGTGCGCGGATTCCTACCAATGATCACAAAAAATCGTGAACACGGAACGTACTTTCAATATTGCTCTGCCAATACCGATGTACTTGCATGGGTTGCCGAGGCCGTTACCGGAATGTCCTATGTTGATTTACTGAGTGAGCGAATCTGGAAATCTTTAGGCGCCCAGTATTCAGCAAATATGACCATGGATAATTTTGGTTCCCCATTAGCTAACGGAGGCATCTCAACAACACTTCGAGATTTGGCCCTTGTTGGTCAAATGATTCTTAATGGGGGAGTAATGGATGGGCATCGAATAGCCACCCCTGAATGGCTTTTGGATACCCAAGCTGGTGCACCCAGTGGTTCGCCATCTGTTGAAGCTGTACGAATAGATCGTCCGGGTGAGTCCTATCGAAATCAAGTGTGGGTCACCAATGGTGAGCATAAAGAAATTTATGGTGTTGGAATTTATGGTCAATACCTTTGGGTAGATCCACAAACACAAACAGTCGTCGTGAAATTTTCATCGCTTCCTATTGCTAAAAGCCCCGAATATTCACTTGCCCATATCGCACTCTTTAGGTCACTTAGCAGTTAGAGCAGGTTCCAAAAAGCTCGGCTGTATGCCCAACATCGCGAAAACCATTCTCGCTCGCAATGTTCTTGGCCCATTTCTCTATCGCTCCGCCTTCAATTTCCACGGTTTTACCACAGCTCTTGCAGACTAAATGGTGATGATGGCTTTCACCGCAGAGGCGATAGATCGCTTCGCCATCTTCGCGTCGTAATACATCCACGATTTTGTCGTTGAGGAGACTTTGTAAAGATCTGTAAACAGTCGTTAAACCAATTTGCTGTCCATCGCGCTGCATGAGTGCATAAATCTCCTGCGCACTGGCAAATCCACCCGCACGTTCTAATGTGCTGAGAACTCGAGGATTTGAACGGCTCAACCGATATTCCCAACAATTAGCCACATTGCGACAACACCAATAACAGTCATGAGCATTGTCATTTTAGAAGGATGGCGTGAATGTGCCTCGGGTAAAATATGAGAAGTCGCAAGGTAGATAACAAATCCTGAAAACATCGCCAGGTAAATCGCTAGAGCTGGATCACTAATAACAACGTATGTGCCAAGAGTTGCGCCACCGATGCGCATGATTGCATCAAGCCCTAAGAGTCCAATTGCACGCTTGGTCCAATGGCCACTCTTAATGAGAAGGGAAACCGTATTTAGTCCATCTGAAAATGCGTGTGACAAAATTGCGAAGAAGACGGCTAAACCAAGTGCATTGCTAATCTTAAATGAAAGGCCTAACGCGACACCGTCAAGAAAGACATGCCCGCCCATAGCAAGTGCGCCGAGAGTCCCGACAATATTTACCGAGTGGTCATGCTCATGACCGTAATCTGATTCGGCGGGTTCATGTGCTCCAAAGATTTGCTCAGCAAAGTGAAGTGCTAAGAAGCCCACAACAAATGCAATTGAGACAACAGGCACATTGCCAAAAGTCTGTGTATTTAGCTCAAAGACTTCAGGTAATAAATCAAAGGCGACAAGTCCAAGCAATAGACCTGCAGAAAGCCCAAGGATTAAGTGGAGTCGATCCCGAGATCTAATTGCGAGAAAACCACCAGCAGAAGTTGCTATGGCGGTGACTGCGGCAAGAGCGATGGCAATATTCATGGCAGGAAAATAGCACATATGAAAACGGTTGTCATTTTCACTATTAGGGCAGTAGGCTCACCGCATGATCGCAATTGCACGTTTTAGCGTCCCCCTGGCTTCGGCTCTTGAATTTCACGCCCAGATTGAGACCGCCCGATTAGCCCTCGCCGAATGTGTTGGGTATCTGGGTGGTGAGCACGGCCAAAATCTCGATGATCCAACCCTCTGGGTTTTGATGACCACCTGGGAAAATGTTGGCTCGTATCGACGCGCACTGAGTTCAATGAGAGTAAAGATGGAAGCGATTCCACTATTAGCTCGAGCGATTGACGAACCAGGTGCCTATGAAAATAGCCAGAGCCAGTAAACTTATAAAATAAGGGTTGCAGCTACTGTAGTTGTGCACCGCCGACAGCCAGCCGGATGGAGATTGTTGTGGCCACGGATCGTTTAGAAACCATAGTTAGTTTGGCCAAGCGCCGAGGATTTGTTTACCCATCGAGTGAAATTTACGGTGGCCTTCGAGCTGCATGGGATTACGGCCCATTGGGTATTGAATTAAAAAATAACGTAAAGCGTCAATGGTGGAAATCCATGGTCACTGGTCGTGAGGATGTAGTTGGGCTTGATTCATGCGTCATCTTGGCTCGCGAAGTATGGGAAGCGTCAGGTCACGTTTCTACTTTTTCTGACCCACTTACTGAGTGCACCTCGTGTCACAAAAGATATCGCGCCGATCATTTAGAAGAGGCATTCGCTGCCAAGAATAAACGCCAACCAGAATCGTTAGCTGAAGTAAATTGCCCTGCTTGCGGAAACAAAGGACAGTTCACCACACCTAAACAATTTTCTGGTTTATTGAAGACTTATCTTGGGCCAGTTGAAGACGAATCAGGCTTGGCTTATTTGCGACCAGAGACGGCGCAAGGAATCTTCATCAATTTTGATAACGTGGCCACGACGTCACGCAAGAAGCCACCCTTTGGGATCGGACAAATCGGAAAATCCTTCCGCAATGAAATCACTCCTGGAAACTTCATTTTCCGAACACGTGAATTTGAGCAGATGGAGATGGAGTTTTTTGTTGTTCCGGGAACGGATGAGGATTGGCATCAATACTGGATTGATACCCGCATGGCTTGGTACACCGACCTTGGTATTAATCCAGAGCGCCTTCGCGTTTACGATCACCCGAAAGAGAAACTTTCGCACTATTCCAAACGCACAGCAGATATTGAATATAAGTTTGAATTCGCCGGAACCGAGTGGGGCGAGCTAGAGGGCATTGCAAACCGCGGAGATTTTGACCTTAAGGCGCATTCGACTGCATCCGGTAAAGATCTTTCATGGTTTGATCAAGAAAAGAATGAGCGATGGACTCCTTATGTCATCGAACCTGCAGCAGGTGTCGATCGCTGCACACTTACTTTCTTGATGGATGCATTTACTGAAGATGAAGCACCAAACAGTAAAGGTGAAATGGAAAAGAGAGCGGTTCTTAAGCTTGACCATCGCCTTGCACCAGTTAAGGCCGCAGTTTTGCCACTTTCGCGCAATGCCGATCTCTCACCGAAGGCGCGCGATCTTGCTGCTCAATTGCGTAAGAATTGGAATATTGATTTCGATGATGCAGGTGCCATTGGGCGCCGCTATCGTCGCCAAGATGAAATCGGAACGCCGTATTGCATTACAGTGGATTTCGATACATTGGATGATCAAGCGGTAACAATCCGCGACCGCGACACAATGGGGCAAGAGCGCATTGCACTTGATCGGGTAGAGGCATGGCTAGCGCCACGACTACTCGGAGCATAACTCCCTTAATTCTTCGTTTAGCTGACGGCGATTATTCGATTGACCCTCCAGTTGTTCTGGCACCGATGGCGGGCATAACCAATGCCCCTTTTAGAACTTTGTGCCGCGAACAAGGTGCTGGGCTTTTCGTTTCAGAGATGGTTACAGCACGCGCGCTCATCGAACGCCGTCCTGAAACTTTGCGAATGATCGTGCCTGGCAAAGGTGAATGGCCGCGTTCGGTTCAGTTATATAGCGTTGACCCATCTGCCATGAAAGCTGCAGTCACAATGCTGGGTAAAGAAAACCTTGCAGATCACATTGATATGAATTTTGGTTGCCCTGTTCCTAAAGTAACGCGCAAAGGTGGCGGCGCAGCGCTGCCTTACAAGCGCAGACTTTTTACATCAATTGTTGAAGCTGCAGTTGAAGCAGCAAAACCATTTGGAATTCCAGTAACGGTAAAGATGCGCGTCGGTATTGATAGCGATCACTTAACCTATTTAGAAGCAGCAACGACGGCCGCCAACTTAGGCGTTAATTGGGTGGCGCTGCATGCGCGAACGGCGCAACAAATGTATGAAGGCAAATCTGATTGGTCAGCAATCTCGCGACTCGTTGAGCATCTCAAACCAACAGGTGTACCTGTTCTTGGTAACGGAGATATCTGGAGCGGAGCTGATGGACTTTCTATGATGAATGAAACCGGCTGCGCGGGCGTAGTTGTCGGGCGCGGTTGCCTTGGGCGACCATGGCTATTCGCTGATTTAGTCGCTGCTTTTGCTGGCGATGAAACAAGACAATTGCCAACTCTCTTTCACGTGCGAGAGATCATGTTTAGGCACGGTCAACTCATGGTTGAGTATTTCGAATCAGAGGAACGCGGTTGTCGCGATTTGCGCAAACACATGGCCTGGTACCTCAAAGGTTTTAGAGTGCACAGCGCGTTGCGACGTCAATTTGGAATGGTTTCTTCGCTGGCTGAGTTTCGAGGACTTCTCGATCAATTAGTTGATCAGCCATACCCAGTTGCAGTTGGTGACTCGCCGCGTGGGCGGACAAGTCACGGTCGACCAGTTACTCTTCCAGATGGATGGCTTAGAGACCCCGATGAGCTAGCCCATATTGAATTAGAAGATGCGTTTTCAGGGGGATGAAATGCTGATCATTAAGCTAATGCGAAAGACAATTGGCATCCTTGTTTTACTTGCAATCGTTTTCCCAGCATTTGCAATTGGCAAGACTTGGTATGTCGCGCGCCAAGACACAATTGCACCTTCGGATGTCATTGTCGTTTTAGGAACAGCGCAATATGACGGAGTCCCATCTGATGCCCTTAGAGCGCGCTTAGTGGAAGCGAAATTACTCTTTAGTTCAGGTTATGCGACTGCAATCATTACTGTCGGAGCCGGGGCACCAGGTGACCGAACAACTGAAGCCGCATCTAGCAAAGCATGGCTTGTAAAGCATGGGATTAAGTCATCAGATATAACTGCGATTCCTAAAGGACGAGATACATTCGTCAGCACACAAAGTTATATTGCTGAGATGAAGCGCCGAGATTTTCGTTCTGTTTTGATAGTCACTGACCCTTTTCATTGTTTGCGAGCAACAACTATCGCCAATGACATGGGAGCGAAAGGTATCTGTGCGCAGGTTCGCACCGGGCCAAACGCGTGGGGCAGAGCGTCTCTGCATTATTTGGTGCGAGAAACGGGCGCCTATCTTGCCTATATTTCCCTTGGCCGCCGCGGAATTCACTTAAGCGACCATCTGGGTCAGGCTTAACATGATTGAAGTAGGCCAATACAGCGAAAGTGACTTAGAACGTTGTGTATACGAACCAGCAAAGCGCGCAGGGCGTACTGAATTTATGCGAGATCGTGCGCGCGTGATTCATTCAGCTTCCCTGAGAAGGCTCGGCGCAAAAACGCAAGTTGCCGTTCCTGGCGAAAATGATTTTCAACGTACTCGATTGACTCATTCATTAGAAGTTGCCCAGATTGGTCGCGAACTTGGAGACTCCCTGGGCGCTGACCCAGACTTACTTGATACCTCCTGCCTTTCACACGATTTAGGGCACCCGCCATTTGGTCATAATGGTGAAGGCGCGCTAGCCGTCTTGGCAGAAAGTTGCGGTGGCTTTGAAGGCAATGCACAGAGTTTTAGATTGCTGACACGCCTTGAAGCAAAGACGCTTTCACCCGAAGGTCGATCCGTAGGCCTAAATCTTTCACGTGCCTCACTTGATGCAGTTACGAAATACCCATGGGGTAAGTCAGACGGGGTCAGAAAGTTTGGGGTTTATGAGGATGATTTAGAGATCTTTACCTGGATGCGCAACTCAACCTCAGAGAAAAGACGATGCATCGAAGCACAGATTATGGATTGGTCTGACGATGTTTCGTATTCGGTGCATGATTTGGAGGACGCCCTTGTTGCCAATCAGGTGACCGTTGCTGACTTCGAGAAGGACCTTCCCTTATTGCATGAAGTCATGCGCACAGATTATGGAATAGATGTTTCAGAAAGCGATGCACGAGATGCACTCAAACGGTTACAGCAGTTGTCATGCTGGCCGGCACACTACGACGGAACCCATAAATCACTAGCAAGACTTAAAGATCTTACAAGTCAGCTCATTGGTCGATTTGTTCTCTCTGCAGAACTTGAGACGAGAAAGGTTCATGGCAATAAGAAACTTACTCGATACAGCGCTGATTTAGAGGTTCCTATGGAACAACGTATTGAGGTGGGATTGTTAAAATCTGTCGCGGGTCATTATTTGATTAGTGCGCCATTTGCTCAAGAGCGCTATGCAAGGCAACGTGTGGTTATTACCGAACTTGTTGAAGTCTTGTTTGCCGGCGCACCACATGCTCTTGATTCAATCTTCTTGGAAGACTGGCATCGCGCGACGACAGATCCCCAGCGACTTCGCGTGGTTATTGACCAAGTAGCGAGCCTGACTGACCCTGGCGCCTACGCCCTTCATGCTCGTTTGATCGCATAGGTAGAATCTAAGCCATGAGCGGTCGCATAAATGATGAGGATGTTACCTACATCCGTGAACGCGCTCCCATTGATGAAATCGTCGGCGATTATGTTCAACTCAAAAATGCTGGCGGAGGTCAAAAGAAAGGGCTTTGTCCTTTCCATGATGAAAAATCTCCTTCATTTCATGTAACACCAAGCAAAGGTTATTTTCATTGCTTTGGTTGCCAAGTTGGCGGCGACGTGATTGCTTTTGTCATGAAGATTGATCATCTTTCATTTACAGAAACTGTAGAACGTTTGGCCGAACGCATCGGATACACGTTGCGGTATGACGAGAGTTCAGGCGGCAAAGCAACTCCACCAGGACAACGTTCTCGATTAATTGCTGCAAATGCTGCTGCTGCAAAGTTTTATCAGACTCAACTCAATGAATCTTCAGGTGCGCAATTTGGACGAGACCTCCTCACTAAACGTGGATTCGATAAGAGCGTTTGCGCAACTTTTGAAGTTGGCTATGCCCCCGATGAATGGGATGCACTTACTAAACATCTGCGCGCCGAAGGATTCAGCATCGATGAGCTTGAAGTGGCTGGTCTATCAAAAATGGGCCAGCGCGGTCCGATAGATCGTTTTCGAAATCGTCTGACGTGGCCTATTAGAGATATTTCTGGCGACGTCGTCGGTTTTGGTGCTCGAAAATTGGCGAGTGATGATGTTGATAGCGGCCCCAAGTATCTCAATACTCCGGAGACTCCGATTTACAAAAAGAGTCAGGTACTTTATGGCCTTGATCTGGCAAAGAAGGAAATTGCCAAGAAGCGTCAAGCTGTAATTGTTGAAGGCTATACCGATGTAATGGCCGCGCATTTGGCAGGAATTCCAACAGCGGTGGCAACGTGCGGTACGGCATTTGGTGCAGACCACATCCGAATCTTGCGACGC
>QYPT01000003.1 GCA_007280125.1 Streptomycetaceae bacterium
CCATATTTTGATCTTTCATTCCAACATGCCAGTGGCTCGGTCTTGCGTCGAATGCGACGTTTTGGAGATACAGAGAAATTCCTGCACCTGATTTCTCAAATCAGGGCGCTCTCTCCAGAGGCTGGAATTCGATCGAACGTAATCGTTGGTTTCCCTGGTGAAACTGAAGAGGATTACCAAGAACTTGTTGAGTTCGTGACTCAAGCCAATCTAGATGCCGTTGGAGTCTTTGGCTATTCGGATGAAGATAATACTGAGGCACTAGTTTTGGATAATAAAGTAGACCCTGAGTTAATTCGCCATCGTGTAGATGCCTTATCGACCTTAGTTGATGAATTAGTAAGCGAGCGAGCATCGGCACGCATTGGGGAAGAAGTCATTGTTCTTATAGAAGATTTTGAGCTTCAAGAAGGCAGAGCAGCGCATCAAGGCCCAGAAGTTGATGGAACTACTTCATTTATCGGTACGGATTTTGTTGTTGGTCAATATGTCCAGGCCCGCATTGTGGACTCCATGGGAGCCGATTTGATTGCACAACCTTTATGAGACGCCCATCGGAATTGAATCTTCCCAATTCCATTACAGTTCTTAGGATTCTTGCTCTTCCCTTATGCGCATATGCACTTTTTCGAAATGGGGGAGATGACTACACGTGGCGCATCATTGCCTGGTGGCTCTTTTTCTTAGTTGGCCTAACAGATATGTTGGATGGCAAACTTGCTAGAAGTCGGAACAGTGTCACTGAATTTGGAAAGCTCCTTGACCCTATTGCAGATAAGGCTTTTATAGGTACCGCATTAATTGGACTTTCAATGTTGGGCCGCATGCCTTGGTGGATTACCGGAATTATTCTTTTTAGAGAAGTCGGAATTACGGTTTATAGGTTTGCAGTAATTCGCAAAGGAGTTATTCCTGCAAATCGTGGTGGAAAAATTAAGGCGGCGATGCAAGGTTTTGGAGTCGGATTTTATGTTATGCCACTTTCGTCCTCACTCTATATTTTTCGAGACCTTTTTATGTATGCCACAGTTGCTCTAACCCTGGCCACTGGCGCAGCCTATATATTTGAATCGCGTAAAGCTAAACTCTGATCCATGAACACTCAATCAGCGGCTAGCTCGATCGTTGACGCATTACGCAGCCGCGGCGAGAAATTATCTGTAGCGGAATCTCTCACAGGCGGCGGATTGGCATCGGCCATCAGTGCGATTCCGGGGGCTTCGGATATCTTTCTCGGCGGGATAGTGGCCTATAGCAATTCACTGAAAGAATCTCTCTTGCACGTTAGCTCCCAAGACATTGAGCAATTCGGCGTCGTTAGCCAAGAGGTAGCGGCAGCGATGGCCGAGGGCGCCCTTCACGCTTTGGGTACTCAATGGGCGATCTCCACGACGGGTGTTGCTGGACCCGGCTCTCATGAGGGAGTGCCTGCCGGGCACGTATGGATAGCGATTTGTGGGCCTGTGAGGCAGAGATATTTTTTTGAATTACCAGGCGGGCGCGAAGAGGTGCGAAAGGCTGCTATTTCCAGCGCATTAACCGCTTTTTCGCGTATCCTTAGCACCCTGGATATGGACAAGAATCACTGAGTAGCAGAAGGGCGGGAATCGAATGTCGTTATTGCGAACGCATATTGGTCACGCCCTGCGTGCTGCTCGAACAAGTCAAGGTCGCACTCTTCGTAGTGTTGCCCGTGATGCCCGGGTTTCTTTAGGTTATTTATCTGAAGTAGAGCGAGGCCAGAAAGAAGCATCATCAGAGCTACTCAACTCAATCGCTGCTGCATTGGGTTTATCTTTATCAACTGTCATTTCTGATGTGGCGCACGAACTCAATTCACGAGAAGCCGTCAAACTTACTGTTGTTGACGCTGCTTAAAAAGAGTGTCATTAACTGATAATTCGTCATACCGTCGCACCCGCAGTGCAATTTTAGAAGGCGCTAAATCTTTAATTGCCGAACGCGGCATACGTGCAACAACCATGATTGATATTGCTGATAGGTCAGAAGTTTCTCGTACAACGTTGTACAACCATTTTCGAGATAAAGGCACTGTCTTGCGTGGGGTCCTAGAGTCTGAAACGCAAAGGCTATGCGCCCTCATTGCCCAATCAGCAGATCTGTTAGAGCCCTCGATAGAGATTTCTCAAGATGGCGCCTTGGCAATGATGAGAAATTCTGAACCCGAAATCTTGGCTCGATTGGTAAGCGCCCAGTCAGACCCTTTATGGGAGATGGTCGAGGAGTCCTTGAAGAACGCTTTGGGTAATCAGACTCAGGCACAGTTGGCCATGCGCTGGCTCATAGGGCAGGTTTTTGCCCCCCTCACACACGCTCAGAGCCACGAACAAGCGCTCGCCATAAAGGCACGCTAGCCAGGGGAGTCAGGCCAACCAACCAGAAATAAGCCGGAGGTAAGTGATTCGGCGTGTCGCTTGGCTAAGCTCGCCTTCGAACAGGTGTTCGTATACCCTGTTCCTACCCAACCAGAGCGGTTTCCACGACCCAGGCCCAGAGCCTGTTCCCCCGTCAGTGGCCTTCCGTACCTTCTGGACCGTACCTAACGCCAATAGAGGCGTTTGATTGAAAGGAAAAAAGTGGCTACTGATAAATCTGCTGATAAAGCAAGTGAAAAAGCTGGCAACGATCGCACCAAAGCCCTAGACACTGCCCTTGCCCAAATTGAACGTCAATTCGGAAAAGGTGCGGTTATGAAGATGGGAGAGCGAGGAACACAACTCGTTGAAGTAATTCCCACCGGGTCAATCAGTCTTGATATTGCACTAGGAATTGGTGGTTTACCACGTGGACGTATCGTAGAAATCTACGGTCCAGAATCTTCAGGTAAGACAACTCTTGCACTCCATGCAATCGCCAATGCGCAACGCGCAGGTGGCATTGCGGCCTTTATCGATGCAGAGCATGCATTTGATGCAGAGTACGCAAAGAAACTCGGCGTAGATATTGACGCACTTTTAGTTTCGCAACCTGATACTGGCGAACAAGCACTCGAAATTATGGATATGTTGATTCGCTCTGGCGCTCTGGACATCGTTGTAGTCGACTCTGTCGCAGCACTGGTTCCTCGCGCAGAAATTGAAGGCGAGATGGGTGATTCCCATATGGGCCTACAGGCACGGTTGATGTCGCAAGCTCTTCGTAAAATTACTGGCGCGCTCCATCAATCAAAAACCACCGCCATCTTTATTAATCAGTTGCGCGAAAAGATTGGTGTTTTCTTTGGCTCACCGGAGACTACAACTGGAGGAAAGGCGTTGAAGTTTTACGCCTCAATTCGCCTAGATATTCGCCGCATTGAAACGTTGAAAGATGGTCAAGATGCAGTCGGAAACCGCACACGTGTAAAGGTTGTTAAGAACAAGATGGCTCCACCATTTAAGCAAGCGGAGTTCGACATTCTCTACGGTGTTGGAATCTCTCGTGAAGGCTCTCTCCTAGATATTGGTGTCGATATTGGAATCGTGAAGAAATCTGGTTCCTGGTACACCTATGAAGGAGATCAACTTGGACAAGGCAAGGAAAATTCTAGAAACTTCCTTCTAGATAATCCTGATCTAGCCAACGACATCGAAACTCGTATTCGTGCGCACTTTGTACCAACACCTATTGATCCTGCTCTCATTGCTGCAGTTGATGAGGCAACCGCTGAGGTTGACTTCTAATTTCAACTGCCCAGATTGACGAAAGCTCCGACCCCTACTCTGTCGCTCAAACGATTGCGCTGATTGCACTCGCTCCTCGAGCCAAGAGTAGGGGGGAGCTCTTTGACCACCTTAAGAAGCGCGGTACAACCGAAGATGTTGCTAATGCCGTGCTCTTTCGATTGCAGGAACAAGGCTTTATCAACGATGAAGAATTTGCTAGGGCCTGGAGTGAATCGCGCCAACGTGCAAAGAAATTATCTAAGCGAACTATCGCCACTGAACTTCGAGGCAAAGGCGTTTCATCGGAGATTATTGATCTCGTTACCTCTGAGATCAATCAAGATGACGAGCATGCGATAGCTCTTGAATTAGCCAGTAGAAAGTACCGGTCAATCGCTCATTTAGAATCGGAAGTTATTCGCAGGCGTATCCATGGGGCCATGGCGCGACGAGGCTTTTCATCGAGCACAATCAATGCAGTTATGCGGGAGATTGGCATTTAATTTCTCCCACTAGAATTCATCCATGAGTCGCACCTACACCGTAGAAACATATGGCTGTCAGATGAATGTGCACGACTCCGAAAGAATCGCAGGTCTCTTAGATGAGGCCGGCTTTATTCCTGCAATCGCTGGCGAACAAGCAGATATCGTTGTTTTCAATACCTGTGCAGTACGTGAAAATGCTGATAATAAACTCTACGGAAATCTAAGTTTTCTAGCTCCCGTGAAAAAACTCAATCCCCATATGCAGATTGCAGTAGGTGGGTGTTTGGCTCAGAAAGACCAAGCAACAATCCTGCGTAAAGCGCCCTATGTGGATGTTGTTTTTGGTACCCACAATGTCGGCTCTCTACCCGTTCTCCTTGAGAGAGCTCGGATAGAGGAAGAGTCGCAGATAGAGATTCTCGAATCACTGGAGCATTTTCCTTCCACACTTCCTGCTCGACGATTTTCGGCTTTCTCTGCTTGGGTATCAGTCTCAGTGGGGTGCAACAACACCTGCACTTTCTGCATTGTTCCGACTTTACGTGGGATAGAGAAGGATCGACCAGCAACGGACATCATGCGAGAAGTTCGAACTTTGGTAGATCAAGGAGTTATCGAAATAACTTTGCTGGGTCAAAATGTAAATGCATACGGCGTTGATTTTGGAGATCGCGAAGCTTTTGCAAAATTAGTGCGAGAGTGCGGAAAAGTAGATGGGCTCGAGCGAGTGCGTTTCATGTCTCCGCACCCGCGCGATTTCACCGATGATGTGATTGAGGCAATGGCCCAAACACCCAATGCCATGCCTCACCTACATATGCCTTTGCAATCTGGTTCCAACCGAATATTGCAAAATATGCGCCGCTCCTATCGCACCGATAGGTATTTGGGAATCATTGAAAGAGTGCGTGCGGCAATCCCGAATTCACAAATCACGACAGACATCATTGTTGGGTTTCCTGGAGAAACAGAGAAAGATTTTCAAGACACGTTGGATCTATGCACCCAAGCGCGATTTAGCGCTGCATACACATATCAATATTCCAAGCGCCCGGGCACGCCTGCCGCAACGATGCCAGATCAAGTGAGCGCAGAAGTTGTTGGCGAGCGATACACCAGGCTGCATGCCCATCAAGAGAAGCTTTCTCATTCGGTAAATCGAGAGGCAATTGGCAAGACCATGCAAGTCCTTGTTACCGAGCATGAAGGACGTCGAGATGTAGCTCGAGCTCGAATGTCGGGACGCACGGAGGATTTCCGCTTGGCACACTTCTCTTTTGATGCAGAAAATCTTGCCCGCCCTGGAGATGTAGTAACGGTTGAAATTACCGATGCTGCTCCTCATTTCTTATCGGGAGATGGTGGATTTGTTCGACGCACTCGCGGGGGAGATGCTCACGAATCCTTAACTGCCGAACGCGCAGTTGCTCCATTACTACTTGGGATGCCGACCGTTCGCTCGTGAGTGTTTATGTAATCTGTGGAGCCACGGCAACCGGCAAAAGCGACCTTGCTGTTGTACTTGCACAGACAGTGGACGCCGAAATCATCAACGCAGATTCGATGCAACTCTATCGAGGTATGGATATTGGTACGGCAAAACTTCCGCTGGATGAACGTGCTGGAATACCTCATCACTTGCTCGACGTTTTAGATGTCACGCAAGATGCAAGCGTTGCTTGGTATCAACATACGGCAAGAGATTTGATTGCTGATATTGAACTCCGGGGAAAGAACGTTGTAATTGTTGGTGGAACGGGCTTGTATATCAAAGCAATTTTGGATGACTTAAATTTCCCAGATACTGACCCAACTATTCGTACCTCACTTAATCAATTAGCGGAGAAGATTGGCGCACCTGCAATGTTTGAAAGGTTGCAAAAGCTCGACCCTGCGGCTGCCCTTGCCATTGATAAAGAAAATCTACGCCGAGTAATCCGTGCCTTAGAAGTCATTGAAATTACAGGCAAACCCTTCACCGCTAACCTCCCACGTAAAGAGAGCACAAAATATCCATTGGCACGTCAATTTGGTTTAGTCATGGATCGACCTACCCTGGCAACTCGCATCGCAGATCGAGTTGACCATATGTGGGATTTAGGTCTTGAGGCAGAAACTGATTCGTTAATTGAAGCGGGAATTCAACAAGGACGAACCGCGCAATTAGCTCTTGGATATGCCCAGATTTTGAAATCGAGGGCAGGGATTTTTACTCGGGATGAAGCTCGAGAAGATACCAAGCGAGCAACTCGCCAATATGCCCGTAGGCAAGAGACGTGGTTTTCACGCGACCCTCGTATTCAATGGATTTCTCCTCTCATGCCCCGCCTAGAGAGCGTTATGGAGCTTTTATCAAAACCTGCGCCCAGGGTTAGCGACTAAACTTCCTATTCGATGACTACTTCACCTGCAATCCATGCGACCTATGGACACGGCACAGAAAATGACTTTGTCATTATTTTCGACCCACTCGAGGAATTATCGGTTACAACATATGAGTGTGCATCCATCTGCAACAGAGAAACAGGTATCGGAGCAGATGGTCTAATTCGCATCACGCGACCCGATGGCAAATGGTTTATGGACTACCGCAACGCTGATGGCTCGATCGCTGAAATGTGCGGCAACGGAATTCGGGTTATGGCCAGGTATCTAGTCGAGCGCGGACATCAACCAGAGGGAATTTTCGCGATCAATACTCGTGATGGTCTTAAGCATTTGCGAGTTCCGGCCACCGGCGACATCACTGTCAACATGGGGCAACTCACTAATGAGGATGAGGAAATTACTGCTTTCGCGAATGGCAATACCTGGAATGGATACAACATAAGCATTGGGAATCCTCACGCGGTTGTTTTTGTTGACTCAGTTGATCAATTGGGGAAATTCACAGAACCTCCCATTGTTCGTCCGATGGAGTCCTACCCCGAAGGTGTAAATGTTGAATTTGTAGAGCTCCTTGAAGGAAATGAACTCAAAATGCGCGTGTATGAGAGAGGCGTTGGTGAAACGCAATCATGCGGTACAGGCACCTGTGCAGTTGCCTTAGCTGCAACCCTTAAGCGTGGAGATCGTCTTCCTGCTACCTGGGTTATTTATCCTCCGGGTGGGCGTCTTGAAGTTGTGATTGATGGACATTCCAACGCCACACTGACTGGTCCGGCCGTTTTGATCCGCGAAGTTGATTTGACTCCCTATTTACGCGGAACGGAGGTGAGTAATTGAGTAAGCGCGAACGTGAGAGTGACGATGAGTTTGAAGCCCTTCTGCGCGAAAGCGCGCGCGTTGCTGCCGACTTTGATTCTGGAGAAGAAATAGATGAAGACGTGCAGGATGTTTTAGCCGAGAGGCACGCGCTTCGCCGTGTGCAGGGATTTTCGACGGAATTGCAAGATATTTCCTCAGCAGAGTATCGCCAACTCCAATTAGAGCGTGTGGTGCTCGTTGGAGTTTGGACAGAGGGAACATCATTGATGGCGGAAAACTCTCTAGCAGAGTTGAGAGCTTTAGCTGAAACAGCGGGTTCGGAAGTTTTGGATGCACTCATTCAGCGACGCGATAAGCCAGATCCTGCTACCTATATTGGTTCTGGAAAAGTTGCCGAACTTCGTCAAGTAGTCGTTTCCACTGGAGCTGACACAGTGATTTGCGATGGAGAGCTCTCGCCTTCCCAATTGCGACAACTCGAAGAAAAGCTAAAAGTGAAAGTGGTCGATCGAACAGCTCTTATTTTGGATATCTTCGCACAACATGCAAAGAGCAAAGAGGGAAAGGCGCAAGTTGAGTTAGCGCAAATTTCATATCTCTTGCCGCGACTTCGAGGATGGGGAGAATCTCTATCACGCCAGGTTGGTGGCCGAGCAGCTGGCGGTGCGGGTATTGGCGGACGCGGTCCCGGTGAAACCAAGATCGAAACTGATCGTCGACGCATTCGTGATAAGCAAAGTAAATTGAAAAAAGAGATTCTTGAAATGAAAGTTGCTCGAGATACTAAACGACAAGAGCGCCGTCGTTATAACATTCCATCGGTAGCGATTACAGGTTACACAAACGCCGGAAAGTCTTCGTTACTTAATAAGTTAACCGATGCCGGAGTATTAGTAGAAAATGCGCTCTTTGCGACACTAGATCCCACGGTTCGTCAAGCACATACAAGCGATGGGCGTATATTTACACTGACCGATACCGTTGGTTTCGTACGCCACCTACCGCATCAACTCATTGATGCTTTCAAATCAACCCTAGAAGAAGTTGCCGAAGCTGATCTCATCGTCCATGTTGTGGATGGCTCTCACGCCGATCCCTTCGAACAAATCCGAGCAGTTCGCGAAGTAATCGCTGAAATTGGCGGGTCTGACATCCCTGAAATTATTGCTATCAATAAGGTCGACGTTGCTGATGCGCAAGTTATTATGCAAATCTTGCGTCAAGAACCTCACAGTTACGCTTTCTCTGTCCGTACAGGATTTGGAATGGAAGGTCTCCTTCACGCTATTGAAAATACTCTTCCTCGACTCGGCATTGAAATTGATGTTGTCATTCCTTATGACCGAGGCGATCTCATCAGCGCTATTCACGAACGTGGAGAAATTATTAGCGAGGAATACGTTGCTGAGGGCACGGCAATTCATGCCCGAGTTGATGGGGCGTTGGCGGAAGCAATACGAGGGGTAAGCCCCAAATGAGAGCAATATCGCAGGGAATAAATACGACACGCCGAGGGTTGTAGCCACTAGTACGACGGAAATAGGCGATTATGCGCCAGCAGTGATAGAACTGCCCCCGAAAGGCCCGAGAACCATGATGACGATGAAGGCGAGGTGAACGTAGTGGCAACCGACTATGACACCCCCAGAAAAACTGATGAAGAACTTCACGAAGAATCACTAGAAGAGCTCAAGGCGCGACGAGTTGATGCGCAATCGGGACAGGTTGATGTCGACGAAGCTGAAGCCGCAGAGACTTTGGAACTTCCCGGTGCTGATTTATCTGGAGAAGAACTTTCGGTCCGTGTAGTGCCAAAGCAAGTGGATGAATTTGCATGTTCTCGTTGCTTCTTGGTCCATCACATCACCCAACTTTCAAAAGGTCAGGGCCCTACCGCTGTATGTAAAGAGTGCGCTTAAGCTCTTCGCTTTTTCTCGAACTGACTAACCAATACGGTGTCGGATCGCGCGTGTCATTGAGGGTAATTTTCACACCTGAGCTTTCCCAAAATCGGATTGCCAGAAATGCTGCCGGGTCCGCATCACGTCCACGAATGAGTCGCATCTTCTGGGAAGTAAGCACTTCTACATCAGCAATAAATTTGATCTCAATGTGCGCTCTATCGATGAAGAGTTCACTAGAGGTGACAGATATTCTCATGGTCATTAATTGACGAAGATAAATAAGTAGCGCGCTCAAGAGGAGAAGGCAGATGAGTCCTGCTGCGTTCCCCATGGCGGCCCATACAGATAAGGCAAAACTGAGAAAGAGAAAGTAGACAAATCCCATCAGCCATAGGGGTGGACGGATTGCCTCTGTGAAAGGAATCTCTACTTCACGCGTGGCCATAGGAGAGACGCTACAGGATTTCATCAAGTAGCCTTGCCCCATGAGTCGGATAGCAAGTACCACGCCACCAGATGGCGCTCTTGTTCCAGCGCGCCATCCCAAAGCCCCTCCGATTGGTTCGCAAATTCCTTCCCATTTTGGTCACTGTTTCGGATGCGGGGATTTACATCCAACGGGATTGCACGTCGTAGCTCATGCGGGTGATGGAGCGAATCTCACCGCTCAATTTACTGTTACCAAAGATCATCAAGGTGCTCCAGGTTTAGCGCACGGAGGCTTACTCTCTTTAGCTTTTGATGAAGCGTTGGGAAAACTTATGTGGCTTATTCGCGCTCCTGCAGTGACCGCTCGTTTAGAAACGGATTTTCTTAAACCCGTCCCGATGGGCTCCACGTTGTTCATTACTGCACAAATTACGGGGCAAGTGAATAGAAAAGTTTATACAAGCGCAGAAGGCAGATTGAATTCTGCAGATGGACCGCTTGCAGTGAAGGCATCGGCGCTCATTGTCGTCGTACCGATGGATCACTTCTTAGATAACGCTCCTAAGGAGTACCTCGAGGAAATTTCAAAAATTCCAGAATTGTTGGCTTTTGTCGATCCTGACTTTGAGATTAACCCCTGATGGTAAATGTACTTATTCAACGTCTCGATCCAGGCGTTCCACTTCCAATGTACGCCAAAGGTGGAGACGCCGGAGCAGACTTGGTAACACGAATAGATGTGACACTTCAACCTGGTGAACGCGTATTGGTGCCAACAGGAATTGCCATTGCGCTGCCTGATGGTTTTGCCGCCTTCGTGCATCCTCGATCGGGACTTGCCGTTAAGCATGGCGTTTCCATTGTGAATGCGCCGGGGACTATTGACGCGGGGTTTCGTGGTGAGCTTCAAGTAATTTTAATTAATCACGATATTAAAGAGCCAATTTCATTCAAACGTGGCGATCGAATTGCGCAATTGGTTATTCAGCAAGTAGAGCGCGCGGATTTTATTGAAGTGAGCGAGTTGCCAGGATCTGGTCGCGGTACGGGTGGTTTCGGATCGACGGGGAGAGCATGAACGAGAGCGATCAAAGTAAAGTTATCAATGCATTAGGAGGCAAGCGAGGTATATTAGATTCAGGATTGCCTTCACTGGTATTCCTTGTCGCCTTTAATATTTCTCATGACCTAAGAATTGCGCTCTATGCAGCAGTAATAACATCTGCGTTGCTTACTCTCATTCGTTTGATTGCTCGTGACACGTTACAGCATGTACTTTCTGGATTTATTGGCGTTGCCTTCTGCGCTTTACTCGCTAGAAAAACTGGGCATGCTGCAGATTTTTATCTTCCCGGATTGATTATCAATCTTGTATATGGATCCCTGTACACAATCTTAAATCTTGTTGGATTACCATTAATTGGTTTATTGCTAGGGCCAATTCTCGGCGAAAACCTTGCCTGGCGTGCAGTCCCTGAGCGAAAGCGCGCCTACATTCGGGCTGGCTGGCTCTGGGTTCTACTCTTTGCCTCCAGATTAGTTGTTCAGTACCCGCTGTATAAGAGCGGAAATGTCAATGCACTTGGCACGGCACGTTTAATTATGGGTTACCCATTATTTCTACTTACGGCTTGGGGAACATGGCTTTTCATCAAATCTGTTCCGACAGTTAAAATTCCTACTGCTGAATAAAGCACTGCTTAAGTAGATCCTCAGCTGTTGACGATGCTACAAAAAGCAGCTCATCGCCAGCGCTAAAGACATCATGGGCCTTAGGAGAGATAACTCGTCCATCACGAACGATTGCCGCAAGTGAGGCATTGTCAGGAAGTTGAATTTCCTCGACAGTCTTGCCAAGACATTTAGATGCATCCGGAAGAGTGAGCTCCACTAAATTGGCTTGACCCTTCTTGAATGAAAACAGTCGTACAACATCACCGACGCTTACCGCTTCTTCGACGAGTGCGGAAATGATTCGTGGTGTCGACACTGCCACGTCAACGCCCCATGATGAATCAAATAGCCACTCATTCTTAGGATGATTGACGCGAGCAACTACGCGAGGCACGCCGTATTCAGTCTTAGCCAACAATGAAGCAACGAGATTGACTTTGTCATCACCTGTTGCGGCCACAAGAACCTGACAGTTATTTAATTTTGCACTATCAAGTGATGCGATTTCACATGCATCAGCCATGAGCCATTCAGCTTTAGGAACGCTATCTAATTTGAGGGCCTTTGGGTCGCGATCGATTAAGAGGACTTGATGTCCGTTTTCCAAAAGCTCACGTGCGATGGCTCTACCGACATTGCCTGCACCAGCGATAGCTATTCTCATGATGCATCCTCAGGGGAGTGAGCCAATGCAGCTTCAACATCTGCAACGTCTTTTTCGTGAACTATGACGTGCACAAGGTCGCCTTCTTGGAGGACTGTGTGTTCATCGGGAATCAAACCTTCACCCAGGCGAGTAATAAAGGCGACGCGCGCTGGAGTCACGTTTTCAATGCGAGCAACTGGATTTCCAAACCAACTTTCATGCACATGCATTTCGCAGAGTTGAATTGTTCCACTGGCATCGCGCCATTCGGAGCGAGATCCTTCGGGCAAGAGACGTCGGAGAATTTGATCCGTGGTCCACAAGACCGTTGCAACAGTAGGTATACCTAAGCGTTGGTAAATCTCGGCGCGCCCAGGATCATAAATTCGAGCAACTACGTTTTTAACGCCAAAAGTTTCACGAGCTACCCGAGCCGCCAGGATGTTGGAGTTATCTCCATTACTTACAGCCGCGAATGCTTGGGCATCTTTTATACCTGCTTCAATTAATGTGTCGCTATCAAAGCCGACGCCAGTAACCGCTCTGCCGATAAAGGAAGGACCTAAGCGTCTAAAGGCTTCACGATTTTGGTCGATAACTGCGACGGTATGACCAGCGGCTTCAAGATCAATAGCCAGTGATGAACCGACGCGTCCGCATCCCATGATTACGACGTGCATGAGTAAAACCTACACCTGATTGCCCCATAGAGTTGGCTCTATGGACGCCGAACGCAGTAAACCTTTTGCCATTGGTGAACGACATACCGTCACTGTCGAAAAAGTGGCCCACGGGGGCCATTTCATCGCTCGCCACCTCGGCCACGTTATTTTTCTTAGGCATGGGATTCCAGGAGAAGTCGTAGAGGTTGAAATCACCAGCACGGGTTCGAGTTTTGTTCGAGGCGACGTTGTGCAAGTAATTTCGGCTTCACCTGATCGCGTAGAAGCACCGTGCAAATATTCAAAACCAGGAGGATGCGGTGGTTGCGATTTCCAACATATTTCCATTTCTCGCCAACGCCAGTTAAAGGGCAATGTCATCGTGGAGCAATTTGCACGATTGGCAAAAATGGAGATTGCCGTAGAGGTCGAAGAAGTGGGCACTCCGCTTCACTGGCGAACTCGCATTTCTAGCGCCACTGATAACGACGGGCAGCTTGGGTTTTACTCCTCTCGCACGCATTCAGTTGTGCCAGTAGAGGATTGTCTGATTGCCTCTTCTGCAGTTAAGTTTCCAGAATTAGCAAAGCGACGCTGGCCGGTTAGGTCGAGGGTAGAAATATCAGTGAGCGGTGAAGGTTCGCGAACGATTGCAATTGCCGATGCCGGTCGTGGCTCTAAACCGAGATTAACAGAGGGACAACTGCTCTCTTTTGAGGAGATCAACTCTCACAAGTTGCAAGTAAGCCAATCTTCATTCTGGCAAAGTCACGAGTTGGCTCCGCAGGTACTAATTAGCGCCATTACTCCGCATGTTCGCGAAGGTGATCGGGTTTTAGATTTGTATGGCGG
>QYPT01000120.1 GCA_007280125.1 Streptomycetaceae bacterium
GAAATAGAGTTCGGCAAATCTTCTCCAGGTATCCCAAGTTTCTTACCAATGGAAGAACCTGTGGCCATAACAACTGCATCATACTTATTTGTTAAATCACCCAGTGAAATATCTTTGCCAAGTTCCACATTTCCAAATAACCGAAATTCTGGTGCAGATGCAATTTTCTCAAATGCCTTTGAAACAGTCTTTATCTTTGGATGATCGGGGGAAACGCCGGAACGAACGAGACCCCATGGGGTTGGTAAGCGCTCAATCATGTCGATAGAAAAAGTTAAATCTTCAGTTACAGAATTCTGCAGAGCCTGTGCTGCAAAGTATCCGGCAGGTCCCGCGCCGATGATTGCTATCTTGAATCTCTTCACAATATGAGTCTACCGTGGCGGGATTTGAGTTCAGACTCCTATGGCCCTCATTGCTTCCAGCCTAAAACGCTTATATCGATTAGCTAGAAAAAGAACATAATCGGTTCGCGGCTTTACTACGGTTGTATTTGAAACACATTTTGAAATTGCATCTTGAATATTACTAAAAATCTCAACCCCAACTCCAGCGAGCATGGCCGCCCCTTTAGCCCCGGATTCCTGAGTATCCGAAATTTCAATTTCCGAATCAAAAATATCTGCAATTAATTGCGTCCAGATTGGGCTTTGCACGGAACCACCGGTGGCAATTATTCGATTACTTGTGGGCAATTTTTCTTTAAGCATATCGGCGTGATGCTTATGATTGAAAATAATACCTTCAATTACCGAGGCTACTAGATCCTCTTGAGTATGCCAGCCGCGCATGCCAATAAGTTGGCCACCGATACTGGTGCCTGCTGGGCCACCAAATAAATATGGAAGAAAAATTGCTCGATCTGATTGTAAGATTTTTCCATCTGCCTTAAAAAGTAGTGACGCCAAATCTTCCGACTCGTTAATCTGGAGTAAATTCCAGAACCAATTTGCATTTGACGCCGATGCTGGCGATGTAGACATATGCAACCAGCGATCAGGCGTAACTGAAGCACGAGTGTGCCAACGGGGATCTGGAATTGGTTTATCAGCAAACACTTGATTTATTGACCAGGTTCCAAAAATCATTGAAGTAATGCCGAAGTCATAAGCGCCGACTCCCACTGCAGCAGCATGTACGTCATGAGCGCCAGCTACTACTGGAGTTCCTTCCTGGAGTCCCGTCCGTCTAGCCATTTCAGCAGTTATACCACCAACGACATCAGTACTCTGGAAAATCTTGTGAAAAGCTGGCTTAATTTCGCTTAGTCCTATTAATTGAAAGACTTCATCCGACCATTGATGCATCCGCATATCGGCAAACGCGCCTGAGGCGTCGCTGATTTCAGAACCTACAACGCCACATAGCGCAAAGCGAATCCAATCCTTACAATGCAATACAGCACCAATTCTTGCGTAATTCTCTGGTTCATTTTCTTTTAACCAAACAAGAAGTGCAGCCGGTGATGCGGGGAATAAGAACTGTCCTATAAGTTCAAGAAGTCTTGGACCACACTCTTCTGCGATTGTTTGTGCAATCAACTGAGCCCTATTGTCCGTAGCAAGAATTGCATTTCTAAGCGGGTTCAATGTCTTATCTAAAATATAGACACCATCGCTGTGTCCACAAACGCCTACCCCAACTATTCTCCCGGGATCAACACCAGCAATAGCAGTTTTTATTGCATCAACACTTGCATTAATCGCTTCCTGCATATCTCTTTCTTGCCATGAAGGCTGAATACTTAGTTGTTTATTCTTTCCTTTTCCTACGCTTATCTGTTTGCCAGTCAGATCAATTAGAACGGCTTTAGTTACTGTGTGTCCGCAATCTAGACCGAGTAAAAGAGGATCCACTTAGTTCCAGCCCAATTCCTTTGCATTTACCGCCCAGGAAACTTTTCCGGTTTCCAAATAAGTTTTTATTGCGTCCGCACATAATTTTGCAGAATAAGTATTAGTCCCTTCAGTATCCCCACCGAAATGCGTAGTCATTGTTACATTGTCCAGTGATCTAAAAGGGGAGTCTGACTCAATTGGTTCGTGATCAAAAACATCGATACCGGCACCACTAATCTTTCCACTTTTGAGTGCCTCAATAAGATCTCCAGTGTTTACTAAACGACTTCGTGAAACATTTATAAAATAAGCACTTTCTTTCATTAAATCAAAATATTTCTTGTCTATAAAGCGCTCTGTTTCAGGCGAAAGCCGCGCTTGACAAACTACAAAATCAGATTGCTTAAAAACTTCTTGCATTGATTTAACTTTCGTAGCTTTGTGAAAAGCCAGATCCGCAGAGTTAGCATATGGATCGAAAACTATAATATTTGGATTAAACCCCTGTAACTTTGTCGCAAATGCCCGCCCCACGTGCCCGAACCCAACCATTCCAATAGTTGCATTTCCGATTTCAATTCTTTTTCCTGGAAACTCTTTGCGCCATCCTCCTGCTTTAATGCTTTGATCTGCTCTAGAAATATTTCTTGTTTCTGAAAGCATCAATCCAATTTGAAGTTCAGCCACTGCGTTAGCATTTCTCCCAAATGCAGGGACAACTCCGATTCCGCGCGATGTCGCTTCTTCAACATCGATATTTTCTAGACCAGCCCTAGCAACTGCAATTAACTTCAAGTCTTTTGCCGAATCAATCAACTTCTTCCCTAGTGGGGCAAAATGGGCTGTAATTATTTTTGCATAAGTGACGCCAGCCAAGACATTTTGATCTGGTTCTACTGAATTTGGTCCATTAATTTCCATCACTTGTTGGGCAGTGTGTTGTTGATCTTTTGTCCCAGGTAAATCTACGGACGAAAATTCAATAGGTACGCCAGCCAAGGCGCTCTGGTATTCAACGGCCCTGATAAATAGGTCGCCAATCGCAACAACTTTAGTCATTACTTATTTGGTTCAATTGTCATCTTGCGACCAATGCCCTGCTTAAACATATCGACAGCTTTTGCATAATCGTCTAAACCGAAACGGTGGCTGATCATTACGTCTGCATTTAAAACACCTGCAGCAAGTAAGTCACCAGCCCGTTCGAAACTGTGAAGGACCGCCATTGACCCAGCAATTGTGATTTCCTTGTTGTAAATCCAAAATGGATCAATCTCTATGCGAGTTCCCATATTTGCAACTCCAAATTGTAGAAATATTCCACCAGGCATAGTGCGACCTATGGCATCTTGAATTGCATCTTTATTCCCTGTGCAATCAATAACGACATCCCAGCCGTGTTCTGTTTCAAAATCATTTGCTGATGTTGCTAGGCGAGTGATTCCTAGGGTTCTAGCGGTTTCAAGACGAACTTTATTCACGTCAACCATCGATACGGTTGCTGCACCATTACGCCTAGCCAGCTCCATCATCATTAGACCCATAGTTCCTGAACCATAAATAAGATAATTCGAGCCAGGAATCCGTGGGAGTACGTCATACCCCCGAACAGCGCATGACAAAGGCTCAATCAACCCGGCATCTTTTACATCGATGTTACCCGGTAAAAGATAAAGATTCTTGACTGGTGCGGAAACATATTGTGCAGCACCGCCTGGTTTTGTAACGCCTATTGCGTTCCAATTAAGGCAAAGATTTCCTCTTGCTCTCTTACAATAAAAGCACTCTCCACAATGTAGCGAAGGATCTACTGCAACATTTTGGCCAACTTTAAATTCAGTGACTTTTTTACCAACTTCAATAATCTTCCCGCTAAATTCATGGCCTGGAATTATCGGCAGACTTGGGGCGAATTCACCTTCGAGAATATGAAGATCGGTTCCGCAAATACCTGCAGCCGCGACTTCGATAATCACTTCACGATCGCCGCAAGTTGGATCTGGAACTGTTTCTACAGATATCTGATTGACTCCTGTGATGATTGCTGCTTTCATCTTATTTAACTGCTCCTAACGAGAGTCCGCGCACAAGTTTGTCCTGTGCTGCCCAGCCCGCTATAACAACGGGTAAGGAGACGACAATTGATACAGCTGCTAGATGGGCAAAAAACAATCCCTCTGCAGTTACGAAACCAACAAGATATACCGGAGCAGTCGCTGCACCAAAGCCAGTTACATTGATTGCTAGTAAGAATTCATTCCATGTAAAAATAAAACATATGAGAGCGGTTGCAGCTATTCCTGGCATTGAAATTGGGGCTAACACTTTATAAAGAATCTTCACGGTTGATGCGCCATCAAGTTCGGCAGCTTCTACCAAATCCTTTGGAATCTCTTTAAGAAACGAGCGCAGCATCCAGACTGAAAGTGGCAAGTTCATAGCGATATACAGCACAGCCAGGGCAAAAATATTATCTAAGAGGTGAATTTTTTGGAGGATTAGGTAGAGCGGCAAAAGCGCTGCGATTGGTGGAAGGAATTTGGTGGAAAGAAAGAAAGCTAGAACATCTTTGCTCTTTTTAATAGGCTTAATTGAAAGTGCATAAGCAGCGGGGTACGCCAGCATTAAAACAATTATGGTTGAAAGCAGGGAGGCAATCACCGAATTAAGTAAGAAATTTTTAGCCCCTGCAGTAAATACTTCGCCATAATTACCAAGAGTGAAAGGCGCTGTCCATTTTGGTGGAAATGTACCTGCATCAACTTCTTGCCTGACAGAGATTAGCCCGATCCAAAAGATTGGAAAGAAAAATAATAGACCTAAGAACCAGGTCAGCAAAGTTACTGAAATACTGCCTGCACGACTTTCATAGCGAATAGAGTTATTCGACTTTCTCATTTTTCTGACTCCAGTAAGTCTTGAGTTAAGCGGAGTGCAAAATTCGAGAGAATAATGGTCAAAATTATTACTATTACTCCTGCTGCTGCTGCTTCGCCGTATTCATACTTTCTGAACATCGTTAAGTATATTTGGTAAGGAATGATAGTTGAATCCGTTCCGGGGCCACCTTGAGTGATTGTAAAAACAAAATCCATGCTTTGAACGATGTAAATAGTTCCAAGGACGACGGCTAACTGAATATATTGGCGGAGATGTGGGAATGTCATTCGGATAAAAATTTGCTTTGAATTAGCTCCGTCAACTGCGGCCGCCTCTAAAATATCTGGAGATTGACTTTGGAGCCCAGCAAGAATGATAAGCATCATGAATGGCGTCCACTGCCAAATCATTGGTACAGCGATAGCAACCAGCGGGTGTTGGGAAACAAAGTCCCAAGCAATTACGCCTTCGCCCCCAAATAACCGATAAATTTGAGTTGCGAATCCATCCAAAATTCCGTACATCGGGTTGAACATAATGTGTTTCCACATTAGCGCAGAAGCAACAGGGGTAATCAAGAATGGTGTGATTAAAAGCGTTCGCACAATCCCCCGCCCGTGGAATTTACGATCCAATAAAATAGCCAAAAGTAAACCTAAAGCGGTAGAAAAGAAAACTACGCCAAATGTTAGCGTGATTGAATTCTTGAGTGCCGCGCGCATGCGGTCGTCCATTACAACAGTTTTAAAATTTTCAAACCAAGCAAATTTTGTTTCCTTTGGATACATGATGTTCCAATGGAAAGTTGAAATTATAAGCGTGACCACAAATGGAATTTGAGTCAAAATTATTGTAAGAATCAAAGCAGGATAAAGGGGCAAGCGTCGCTTGCGATTTTCCTTCTTTGAATGATTTAAAACTGACACTACTGACTCCTTGAAAATAATTTATTACTTCATCTGAAAGCTCGTGGTGGATATGGGCTTACCCATATCCACCCGAGGGCCTTATTTGTTGCTAGGTCTTACTTATTATTACTTATTTTGCGTACTTGGCGGCAACAACTTCAGCAAGTTTCTGACCCTTGTCGAGTGCCGCCTTTACTGTCTGTCCCCCTGTAATTGCCTTAGCAACTTCTTGGGAAACAGCTGTTCCTAGATCGGCGAACTCAGGTATGGCTACAAACTGAATACCTGAAGTTGGACGAGGTTGTACGCCTGGGTTTAATGGATCAGCTGACTGAAGTGACCCAAGAACTACCTTGTAGTAAGCAGATGCAGCTGCTGTGTACTTTGCATTTGCATAGGTTGATGCGCGCTTTCCGTCTGGAACGGCTGTCCAGCCAAGCTTTTCACCAACGAGGTTCTCATACTTTGAGCTTGTTGCCCAAGATATGAACTTCCATGCATTTGCCTCTTGCTTTGATGCACCCTCAATTGAAAATGCCCAGGCCCATAACCAGCCTGAAGCCTTTGTCTTAACTGTTGGTGCATATGCATAAGCAAACTTGCCAGCATATTTTGAGAAACTAGCTTTTTCGATTGAACCTGTTGCAGAAGTTGCGTCGTACCACATAGCAGCTTTTCCTTGTGCCATTGCGTTATCGCACTCTGTGAATCCAGCTTGTGTTGGTGCTGGCTCGCCATACTTCTTCAATAGGTTTACATAGAGTGAAACGGCATCAACGAAAGGCTTTGCATTAACTTGAGCCTTCCAGTCCTTTGTGAACCAAGTTCCACCATATGTGTTAACGACTGTAGTTAGTGGTGCGAATTGCTCGCCCCAACCTGGAAGACCACGTAAACAGATACCCGCAACGCCGTTCTTCTTATCGTTCATTTTTGCAGCAGCGGCTTCAACCTGTGCCCATGTTGGGTGCAATGGGATAACTGCTCCAGCCTTTTTAGCAAGGTCAGCACGGTACATAAGCATTGAAGATTCTCCGTAGAAAGGAGCAGCGTAAAGCTTCTTATCTGCGCCTGAAAGTCCCTTGATCATTGATGGAAATACATCTGCTTTATTCCAAGATGAATCTGCAGCGACTAAAGAATCAAGTGACTTGATCTTTCCAGTTCCACCCCAGTTGGCAACATCGTACATACCAAGTGTCACGATGTCGTACTGGCCTGCACCAGATGCAACATCTTGAGTTACCTTGTCACGAAGTTCATTTTCTGGAAGAACTGTGAAGTTAACTTTAATTCCGGTATCTGCTGTGAAGTTATCCGCAGTCAGAGTCTGAAGATCTTTCATTTGTGGATTTCCAACCATCAATACATTAATGGTTGAAGCAGCTTTCGCTGGCACTGTTAATACAGCAGTAGTCAATGATGCAATCATGACTGCTGAAATTGCAATAACGCGATTACGTGATTTCATTTTTCCTCCTTTAAGGAAACTATTTGTTGTCATTGCTAAGCACGCAAATTCGAAGGTGTGATGCTTCTAATTTTTGCGCCTCCTTCAAAAACAGGTTGGTTATTAAGCCCACTTGTTTTTTTGTTCTGGCACGCCGCACTTGCCCACGACATAGCCGTTTTCACTGCACTAGCGAAATCACTCCCGCTAGTTTCCCCTGCTAGGTAACCTGCTACTGCAGCGTCACCAGCCCCAACTGAATTGGCGCCATTTATTACTAGTGGGGTTACCTCTAGTAAATCTATTGTGTTTGAGGCATATCCAACTTCGCCTCCATTTGTGCAAAGGACTACTCCATTTATCTGCATTGAAAGCGCAACAACATAATCTTTAATTGCTTGCGAATTGTCTGCAATCTCTGGATTGATTTCAATTAATTCATCAAGATTTGGCTTAATAAAATCGGGAGCAAGAGAAATAGCATGCTTTAGAGCAGATCCAGAAGTATCAATAGCAATCTTTGCCCCTACCCCACGAGCGATTGAGGAATTTGGAACAGCTGCAATTGCTTCAGTTTTGATATTTTGATCAGCAAGAGCCGAACTTACGTTAATCCTTTTACCTGAAGCTTCAACCGAAGTTGAATTAACTCGATTTATTTTCTGTAAATTTACGCTATTAATTTTATAAGTAACATCGATTGTAGGGCTAGCAGTAATAGTTAAAATCATACGCGCTGCACCGCCATCCCTGATTGAATAAATTCTTTATATGCCACATCATCA
>QYPT01000017.1 GCA_007280125.1 Streptomycetaceae bacterium
GCATTGCCCAGCCAATGGGGAATCCAAGAATTGACCTAATAACCATAAAGACCACGATCGTTGGAAGGAATCGAAAAATTCCAATTACAGTCGCTGCCACTGGCAACATAATTCTGGGGAACGCTGTGTTGAGAATGAGTTTTCCACCGCGGGTTATCGAACCTATGCCACCGCTCATAGTGTTTGAAACAAAATAGAACAAGAAAAGGCAACCTGTTAAATGGCCATATCGCATCTTGTCGCTATGGCCACCAATGATCACAATCAAAATAAAATAAACACCGGAAAGTAGCAATGGGTTGAGTACTAGCCATACCTGACCAAAAACAGAGTCATAATGTTTTTCACGTAATTCAGAACGTGCATATTCGGATATAAACGCTCTTCGAGTCCAGAGCGAGCGCCAATATCTCCCAAGAGGAGGCAGGCCAGCCCGAAAGGGCTCAAATACTTCTACTGGTTTGGCTTTATCCACTGCAGCAGATTACCGCAATAGCCTGGCATCACTTGCTTTCAGGCACCAAAGTCCTAGGTGATGTTATAAAACCAGCGCCCCAACACATATGCATTGTCAGCAAAATCGCAGGTAATCGGAGCATTTCAATCAGAGATTGAGCAATTGCAATTGAAGCGATAGCCAAAAAGAATAAATAAACAGCAACTGGAAGGAAAAACGCTGGGCTAATTATCAGACCTAAAAGTAATGATGTGACCGAACCAATAAGAGCAAAAGGTGGCGCCAAATATCGAAGATTTACCGTCCCATGATGACGTCGAGAAACAACTCGTCTCCACCGGCCATATTCGAAGTACTGTTTCGCCAATGCTCTCAAAGTTGGTCTCGGGCGATACACAACATGCAAACGCGGATCGAAATAGACAATCCCTCCTGCTGCGCGCAAACGGTAATTTAATTCCCAGTCTTGGGCACGTGTAAATCTCTCGTCAAAGCCTCCAACAGCTACTAAAGCGCTTTTACTGAAAACTCCAAGATAAACGGTATCAACTGGGCCTGCGTTCCCACCTGTATGAAAACGTGAAGCTCCAACACCGAGAGGGCTGCGCATAGCGCCAGCAACTGCTTTTTCAAATGACGTAACTCCACGAGCACCCATCATGCCGCCAACGTTTACAGCGCCAGTTGTTGTCAGAATTTCAACAGCCGTCGATATGTAGTCACGTGGAATCTCCGTATGCCCATCGACTCGCACGATAATAGGAAACTTTGATTGAGAAATTGCAAGGTTGAGACCCATTGCGGTTCTGCCAGTGGGATTATCCAGGATTATTATTCGAGAATCTTTTCTGGCCAATTCGCCTGCAACAGCAACCGTCTGGTCCTTCGATGGGCCAATCGCGAGAATTACTTCAATCTCCCCGAGATAATCCTGAGAAAGAATCGCTTTCACTGCATCAGTAAGGTAGCTCTCTTCGTTGAGAACGGGCAGGATCACTGAAACCCCCACCACCGAAGAATCGTTCGCAGGAATATGCACGAGAGAACGCTACCGTCCAAGTAGGCTCTCCTAGTGAAATCAACAAGGGTGACTCGAATTATTACCTCACTCTCAATCGGTGTCCTCGCGATATCAGGGATTTCCTGGCTCGGATTAAGTCAAATAACTGGATCTCTCAAAAGAGTTGACGCATTTGCCGGTTTAAACTCCCGTCCTGAAAAAGCTTCGAGCGCAGTCAACTACCTTCTCGTAGGTTCTGATACTCGCGAAGGACTTACCGCCGCCGAACTCAGATCGTTACGCGTTGGAAGCACTCGCGCTGCTGCTGGTCAGCGATCCGACACAATTTTACTCGTACACATAAGTAAGGCTCGCGATAAAGCGGTAATCATTTCATTGCCGCGCGACACTCTCGTGACTGTCCCGGGGCATTTAGATGCCAATGGGAAAACTATTTCAGCGGTAAGAGCCAAACTCAATGCATCATTTAGTTGGGGTGGAGCGCCACTACTTATACAAGTTGTTGAAGCGCAAACAGGGCTGCGGATAGATCATTATGTTGAAATCGGATTTGCAGGGTTTGCAAAAATGGTTGACGCTCTTGGCGGAATTGAAGTCTGTACCAAGAGAGCCATCAATGACCCAAAGAGTCACCTAGTCATGAGTGCGGGAATTCATACTCTTGGAGGAATCGAAGCTTTGAAGTACGTACGGACTAGAGATTTCGATGGCATGGGAGATCTAGGACGTATGCAACGTCAGCAGCAATTTATGAGTTCTGTTCTCAAGAAGGCGACCAGCGCAGGTGTTCTGCTCAACCCTTCTAGAATGATCAGTTTTCTCAATGCGGCAATGGCGACGGTCAAAACAGATTCAACGTTGAATTCAAGCGACCTTGTGACACTTGCCAAACAGGTACGAAATTTATCCGCAAGTAAAGTGAGAACTCTGACAGTTCCGCTTTCTAATGTCGGATATTCTGTACCTGGTCTCGGTTCTACAGTCCTTTGGGATCCGGTGCTTGCTCCAATTCTTTTCCAGAAATTGCGCGATGACCTTCCTGTTGTAACAGAAGTCACGCCTTCGCCTTCGTCCAGTTCGAGCAAAAAATCTTCCTCTAAGTCCACTACTAAGCCCACAGCTAAGGCTTCAGTTGCTCCGACAATTATTGATCAATTCAAAACTCGTACTGCCGCTGAAAATCCATGCGGTGCGCTGAGATAGTCAGAAATTAACTACTAGACTTCCCGGCATGGAACTCGTCTTATCTGTCATAGGCACTGGATATTTAGGTGCAACGCACGCGGCATGTATGTCCTCTTTGGGTTTCACTGTTATTGCGGTAGATAGCGATGCTTCCAAAATTGAACAACTCTCACGGGGAGAATTACCTTTCTATGAACCAGGGCTTGAAGAGTTACTTCAGCAAGAGCTTGCTTCTGGTCGCCTGACTTTCACTACTAATTTTTCTGAACTTAAAGATGTCGATGTTCATTTTATTTGCGTAGGAACACCTCAAAAAGAAAATAGTTTGGCAGCAGACTTAACATATGTTGAAGGTGCGATAGCAACTCTTGCCCCGCATCTGAAATCGGGTTCACTTGTTGTAGGAAAATCAACCGTTCCTGTCGGAACTGCTCAAAAACTCACAGCGATTCTTGCGACGACCGCGCCTCAATCTGACTTAGCGTGGAATCCAGAATTCTTGCGAGAAGGCTTTGCTATTGAAGACACATTGCGTCCGAATAGATTAGTTATTGGTGTAACAAATGATCGTGCGGAAGCAATTCTAAAACAGGTTTATGCGCCAATCTTGGAATTGGGCACACCATGGATACGAGCAGATTTGCCGACATCCGAACTCGTTAAAGTAGCAGCCAACTCTTTTCTTGCCACGAAGATTTCATTCATCAATGCCATGGCTGAGATTTGCGAAGCTGCTGGTGGAGATGTCACGGTTTTGGCTCAAGCGATCGGCTATGACCCTCGTATCGGAAATAAATTCTTGCAAGCTGGTATCGGATTTGGTGGTGGGTGCCTGCCCAAAGACATTCGCGCCTTCATGGCACGCGCTGAGGAGTTAGGCGCAAAACAAGCACTTGAATTCTTGCGAGAGATCGACGCCATTAATCTTCGTGCACGTGCACGCGTCATTGATGTTGTGCGATCGAATCTCTCAGAAGACTTAGTTGGATTTAAAATCGCCGTACTCGGTGCTGCCTTTAAACCCGAAAGTGATGACGTCCGAGATTCTCCAGCTTTGGACATAGCTGCGCAGCTTCATGCAGCGGGCGCTCAAGTCACAGTTCATGACCCCAAGGCAATTCATGCAGCAAGAAAAAGATTCCCATTGCTATCTTTCGCAGAGGAGGTAGATTCATGCGTTGCAGATGCAGACATGGTCTTGCACCTCACAGAATGGCGCGAATATAGAGAAATTGATCCTGTACACCTGAAAACCTTGGTAAAGAATCCAATTATCCTCGATGGAAGAAATGCACTCAATCGTGAGATGTGGCTATCGGCAGGATGGAAATTTCATGCACTCGGACGAAAGAACTAGTTCAGCTAACTAGAAACCAGTCTTCTGACTTCTGCGAGCAACTAGATTTTCGCCTTTAGCTTTGGCTTCATCCCTAAGTGCAAGCATGTTCTGAGAAACTTTCGCTGAAATATCTGGATCGCTCACGCCAAGAATTCGAGCTGCGAGAATTCCTGCATTCTTTGCATTTCCAATTCCAACAGTCGCAACAGGGATTCCTCCTGGCATCTGAACTATTGAGAGTAAAGAGTCCATCCCATCTAGAACTTTCAGTGCGATTGGAATTCCGATTACAGGAAGTGGCGTAAGCGCTGCGACTACTCCAGGAAGATGCGCTGCCCCACCAGCTCCGGCAATGATGACTTCAAAGCCCAACGACTTTGCGTTTTTCGCAAACTCAATAGTTTCCTCCGGCATACGGTGAGCAGATAAAACTTGTGCGGAGTAAGTAATACCAAATTGATCTAAGACTTTTGCGGCATCTTCCATGATGGGCCAATCGGAGTCAGACCCCATGATGATGGCTACACGATTCTTACTCATCAATTTCTCCGCTCATATAATCAACTGCATGAGTGATGCACTCCCGTAAGTCTAGAATATTTTCACCTACCGCGCTCACGTGCCCAATTTTGCGCCCTGAAAGAACCTCTGTACGGGATTGATGGAACTTTAGTCCGGGACTACGCGCCATAAGGTGCAGGTAGGGACGATACATATCCGATTTCTCTCCCCCAAAAACGTTCCCTACAACGGCAAAATCGGATGACATAGAGGTATCACCCAGTGGTAGATCTAATATCGCCCGCAAATGTTGTTCGAACTGACTGGTCCGCGATCCTTCAACCGTCCAGTTTCCATTTTCATGAAGTCCCATCGAAACTCGGTTCACGAAAATCTCACTACCGCTTACATGCATGACAACGCTCATGACTCCGGCAAGCAAACATTCTCGCGCAACATCTAGCGCTAATTTCTGTGCATCATTAGCAAGATCAGCGGAAATACCTGGGGCTGGCGTTTCGGTCCATACAGATCGATCATTTTCTCGCCCCACCAAGGTGATTGCCCATGCTGCAGCTTGCCCGTGCGGTGAACGGGCAACTAATGCAGAAATCTCATTTACATTACTTTTCGGAATGTCAGAGAGATAATCCTTAGCAGAATGAGCGGCAAACTCCCTTGAGCCCGGTCGAATCGTTACGCCTTCGGCTTCGAGTGTGCGAATTACTGAATAAGGAATATCTTCAATTACAAAGGTTAAGACATCACACTTTTTAGCAAATTCTCTTATTGTTTCAAGTTCGCGATTCTCACCAACGACATGATGCGCAATTATTGCGGCAGGATCATTCTCATCTTCTGCAAGAAAGAGTAAATCAATTCCTAACGCTGCTGCCGGCCCCACCATCATTCGAGCTAATTCACCCGCGCCTACCACTCCAACTGTAGGAAAAGAATTACGCACTAGGCCCCCCTATCTCGCACGTAGATGAACAACATCTCCAGCACTTACTTTCCGACCGTTTTCTAGGATCAATTCCCCAGTTGAGTCGATACCTGTTGCAAATGAATCAATGATCTCGCCAGAAGGGTACTCGACGCGGATTTCTGAATGCACAGTTGCGCAGCGAGCAACATATTCATCTTTGAGCGTTAAGTCCGATTCCTCAAATCGTTTCATCAGGGTATGAAACTCCTGCAATATAGCGACGAGTAATTCATTTCTATTGCAATTACTACATCCTTCAAGCTCAAGAGAGGTGGCATGATCAACCGGTAACTCAGAAAGGTTCATACCAACATTAAGTCCAATACCAATGACAACGCCCTTGTTATCTGCGCTTTCGGCAATGATTCCTGCGACTTTACTTTCACCAATCAAAACATCGTTAGGCCATTTAAGTTGCGCGCGGTTACCGTTAGTAAAAGTGCAACATTTATCAAGTGCATTCACAACAGCTAGACCTGCTAATAAAGGCAACCATGAAAACCTTTCTGCATTTACTTTGGGCTGCACAAAAAACGAAAAAAGAAGTGCAGACAAAGGTGCAGCTTCAAAAGTGCGATCGAGACGACCTTTGCCTTGTGATTGGTACTCAGCAGTAAGAACTTCACCAGCTAAAGAGTTACTGGCACGTACGCTATTTACTAAATCTCTTTGCGTAGATCCAGTGACATCGACCACGCTTACTCGCCAGTAACTGTCCGCTAAGTGCGAATTAATCCGTTCTTGATTTAAGGGTGCACGTAAGTTGCTCACGACTAGTACCGTAGGGGTATGAACCGTGATCTGCATACAACTGCGGGAAAAATTCAAGACCTTCGTGATCGCCTCGATGAGGCCGTCCATGCTGGATCGGCGAGAGCCACCGAGAAACAACACGCCAAAGGCAAAATGACGGCGCGCGAACGTATCGCCAAACTTGTCGACGAAGGATCCTTTACAGAGCTTGATGAATTTGCACGGCATCGTTCAACAAACTTTGGCATGGAAAAGAATCGCCCTTACGGTGATGGCGTAGTTATTGGGTATGGCACCATCGATGGCAGAAGCATTGCTCTCTACTCTCAAGATTTCACGGTCATGGGCGGAAGCTTGGGTGAAGTTTTTGGCGAGAAAATGGTCAAGATTGCAGAGTTCGCCCTTAAGACCGGGATACCGCTCATAGGCATCAGCGACTCCGGCGGAGCGCGCATTCAAGAAGGTGTTGCCTCATTAAGTGGTTACGGGAAGATTTTCAGACTCAACACCAGGTCATCCGGAGTAATCCCCCAAATTTCTGTAATTCTGGGGCCCTGCGCTGGCGGAGCGGCATACTCTCCCGCGCTAACAGACTTCACAATCATGGTCAACGAAACATCACACATGTTTATTACAGGGCCAGAAGTTATCAAAACTGTTACTGGCGAAGATGTCGGGATGGAAGAACTTGGCGGTGCGCATACGCACAATGCAAAAACTGGCAACGCCCACTATTTGGCAGAGAATGAAGACGATGCACTCGATTATGTGAAGGCGCTACTTTCTTATCTTCCTAGCAACAATATGGATGGCGCTCCAATCTTGCCGGCCACCGAGACTCTCGAAGAAAAGCCAACCGACCAAGCTCTCGATACGCTGATTCCGAATAGCCCTAATCAGCCATACGACATGAAACTCTTAATTCAAGCGATTTTAGATGAAAATGAATTTCTTGAGATCCATGCACTTTTCGCACCAAACATCGTCGTAGGCTTTGGCCGCATAGAAGGACAGTCCGTAGGAATTATTGCCAATCAGCCACAACAATTAGCCGGTACTTTAGATATTGATTCCAGTGAAAAGGCTGCTCGCTTTGTGCGTTTCTGCGATGCTTTCAGTATTCCTATTATTACTTTGGTGGATGTTCCAGGATTCTTACCTGGAATCGAACAGGAATGGAACGGCATCATTCGTCGTGGAGCGAAACTTCTCTACGCATACGGTGAAGCATCAGTCCCAATGATTACTTTGATTACCCGTAAAGCCTACGGTGGAGCATTCATTGTTATGGGATCAAAATACATTGGCGCAGATGTCAATCTTGCCTGGCCAAGTGCCGAAATTGCGGTCATGGGAGCGCAAGGAGCAGTGAATATTCTTTATCGCAAAGAGCTCACTGAGTCATCTGATGAAGAAGCACTTCGTGCATCGCTAATAACGGACTACAACGAAACTCTTGCCAATCCATATTTAGCTGCTGAACGTGGATACATTGATGCCGTTATCGAACCTCACAACTCACGCGAATACATAACCAAAGCGCTGCGCGCTCTTAAAACCAAGCGCGACACTTTGCCTGCTCGCAAGCATGGAAACATTCCTCTGTGATTACTTTTTCAATTATTTCCGGCAACCCATCTCTTGATGAGTTGACCGCGCTCGAAATGGCGCTAGAGCAGCACGAACGTCCTATTGAAGAAGCTGCAATAGTAAAAAGCAACTGGGGCAAACCGCAATTGCGTCAACCTTTGCCGAAGAAGCCATAAATGCCATCGATTATTCTGGCATCAGCTTCTCCTTCCCGAAAGCGCCTACTGGATGCAGCCGGAATTCCTGCCCGTGTCATCGTGAGCAATGTCGATGAAGAAGCCGCCATATACGAATCCATGACTCCTAAAGAAATGGTCATTGCTTTAGCAATTGTTAAAGCGCATACGGTTCGAGAACTTGTCACTGAGCCAAGCATCATCATTGCTTGTGACTCAACATTTGAATTTGAAGGTCAATCATTAGGTAAGCCACTCACCCCTGAAATTGCTAGCCAAAGAGCGAAGATGCTCAGCGGCAAATCTGGAGTCCTTCACACCGGTCATTGCATAATTGACACTGAACGTGACATTGAAATATCCGATATCGCATCTACGACAGTTATTTTTGGAAAAATGTCTGAATCAGAAATCGCTGATTACGTCGCATCAGGTGAACCTTTGCATGTTGCAGGCGGATTCACGTTGGATGGCCTTAGTAGCGCTTTTATTGAATCCATTGAAGGCGACTACACCAATGTAATTGGGCTTTCAATCCCCCTGCTGCGCGAAATGACTACCCAACTTGGATATAGCTGGCCAGATTTGAAGAATAATCTCATTGGAGCTTCCTCATGAAAAGTGTCTTAATTGCTAACCGAGGAGAAATTGCTGTTCGCATTATTCGGGCATGCAAAGATCATGGCTTAAAGAGCATCGCCGTATATTCCAGTGAAGACCGAAACGCAATTCATTCACAAATGGCAGATGCTTCATATTCTCTTGGTGGTACAACTGCCACTCAAACCTACTTAAATATAGAAAAAATCATCGAAGTAGCAAAAACTTCTGGTGCCGATGCAATCCACCCTGGTTACGGATTTTTATCCGAAAATGCCAATTTTGCACAAGCAGTACTCGATGCTGGACTTATCTGGATTGGCCCTTCACCTGAAGCAATCCGTTTATTGGGCGACAAAGTCTCGGCACGTAAAATCGCAGCAAAAGTTGGAGCTCCGCTCGTTGCTGGTACCGCAGACCCTGTTGAAGGATTTGAAGAAGTAATAACTTTTGCAAAAGAACATGGCTTACCTGTTGCCATAAAGGCAGCTCATGGTGGTGGTGGGCGCGGACTCAAAGTCGCACGTACCATGGAAGAAATTCCCGAATTTTTTGCTTCGGCCGTTCGTGAAGCAATTGCTGGATTCGGTCGCGGTGAATGCTTTGTTGAGCGATATTTAGATCGCCCGCGTCACGTCGAAACCCAAGTCCTTGCTGATTCGCACGGAAATGTTGTCGTGGTAAGTACTCGCGATTGCTCCTTGCAGCGCCGACATCAAAAACTAGTGGAGGAAGCACCTGCACCCTTCCTAACAGATGCTCAAAATGCCGAACTTTATCGTTCGAGCAAGGCAATTATTAAAGAGGCTGGCTACGTCGGAGCAGGAACGTGCGAATTTCTTGTTGGAGTCGATGGAACAATTTCTTTCCTTGAAGTCAATACGCGCTTACAGGTTGAGCACCCGGTGAGCGAAGAGGTAACTGGATTAGACCTTGTTCGCGAACAATTCCGCATCGCAATGGGTGAAGTACTTGGATATGGCGACCCTGAAATTCGCGGACATTCCATCGAATTTCGTATCAATGGAGAGGATCCAGGTCGCTCATTCCTTCCGGCTCCAGGTCGTATTACACAATGGAATCTTCCTACCGGTCCGGGTGTGCGCGTTGATGCAGGTTTTAAGAACGGCGACACTATTGGTGGCAACTTTGATTCTCTCCTTGCCAAGCTCATTGTCACAGGTAAGACACGTGAGGAAGCAATATCGCGCGCACGTCGGGCGCTCCAAGAATTCGAAATTGATGGCCTTGCTACCGCCCTTCCTTTCCACCGAGCAATTCTCGAAGATCCGGCTTACACAGAGAAATTCACTGTCTACACAAGCTATATTGAAAATGAATTCGTCAACGAAATTCCAAATTATGGGGCGACGAAAATTGAGCTACAGAGCCTTGCTGCTTCCGAACACTTAGTAGCTGAAGTTAACGGGCACCGATTTGATATTCGCCTTCATGCACCAGAACCTTTACATAAACGCCACCGCGCTAAAGCGGGCATGAGTGGACTCATCGCGGGCGATGGCCTAACAAGTCCGATGCAGGGCACAGTAGTGAAGATCGCATTGCAAGAAGGTGACTCCGTTGAAGTCGGTGATCTCGTAATCGTCCTTGAAGCGATGAAGATGGAGCAAGCATTGCTGGCACACAAATCGGGAATCATCGCCAACCTCACGGCGGTTATCGGAGAAAGTGTGGCAAACGGAGCCAGGCTCTGTGACATTATTGATGCATGAGCGCTTTCACAATTCAAGACCTGTATAACGACCCAATTGCAATAGCCGAATTAGCGGCAGCAGATATTGCTCGCCGCACTGGCATTGCACAGCATGACATTGCATTAGTCATGGGATCGGGCTGGGTTAGCGCAGTCGATGCATTAGGTAAACCTGCACACGAATTTGATGCTCATGATGTTCCAGGATTTTTGCCTCCCGCAGTTGAAGGACATTCAGGAAAAATCCGCTCATACGCCATTCAAGGAGAGCACGGAATAATCAATGCTCTTGTATTTCTCGGCCGCACCCATCTTTATGAAGGCAAAGGGATAGAGCCCGTAGTGCATAGTGCCCGTACTGCCGTGAAGGCAGGGTGCAAGATTCTTATTCTGACCAACGCATGTGGCGGAATTAATAAGGAGTATCGCCTTGGCCAACCCGTCTTGATTCGCGATCACATTTCACTTACCGCAACGAGTCCGCTCATAGGCGCTCAATTTGTTGATCTCACAGATCTCTACAGCAAGCGCATTCGCGCAATTGTTAAGGCCGAGGACACTTCACTCCAAGAAGGTGTTTATGTTCATTGGCGCGGTCCTACCTATGAAACTCCGGCCGAAATCCTCATGATGCGCACAATGGGCGCAGACCTCGTTGGAATGTCCACCGTTCCAGAAGCAATTGCTGCCCACGCACTTGGAGCAGAAGTCCTCGGGATTTCCCTGGTTACAAATGCTGCCGCTGGAGTTACGGGAGAAAAGCTAAATCATGAAGAAGTGATTGCAGCTGGCAAGGCCGCGGCTGATCGAATGGGTGCACTTCTCAAAGGCGTTATTCCGAAACTACTCTAAGACCATGGATTCATTATTTCTGGCTGAAGTTCAGGCATGGATCGCCGATGACCCAGATCCCATAACTAGCGCGTTGTTGAAATCATGGGTCGAAACAAATAACGAAGTTGAACTCCGTAAATGCTTCAACGGCTTTCTCCAATTTGGAACTGCAGGACTTCGCGGACCAATAGGTCCAGGCCCTTCGTGCATGAATCGTGCGGTCGTTGGTCGCACGGCAGCAGGACTCGCGAAATATATGAAAGATAGAGGCCTCACAAGCATCGTCATTGGGCGCGATGCCCGCCACGGGTCTGAAGATTTTACTCAAGAGACTGCGGAAATCATGAGCGGTGCTGGCATGAAAGTTTTCGTTCTTCCGCGCCCTCTCCCAACTCCAGTGCTTGCATTTGCAATCACCGAACTTGGCGTTGATGTTGGCGTTATGGTTACTGCAAGCCATAATCCGCCACAAGACAATGGTTACAAGGTGTACATCGGTCCCACTGCAGATGGAATCAATTACCGAGCTTCTCAAATCATCTCCCCCACTGACGGATTCATTTCACAAGAAATCGCAGCAATCACCTCCTTGAAGTCACAACCACGATGGAAGACTTGGACTGATTTGGATGATGGCGTTGTTGAAAAGTACATTCACCAAACTGCCAAATTGTGCAAAGCACCTGGAGATCTGAAAATTGTTTACACGGCAATGCATGGTGTTGGTACTGAAACAATTCAGCGCGTCTTCCACTCTGCAGGATTCCCTTCATTAATCCTTGTTGATGCCCAAGCACAACCCGACCCAGATTTCCCGACTGTCGCATTTCCAAACCCTGAAGAACCAGGTGCAATTGATCTTGCACTTGAAACTGCACGAGCCTTTGATGCCGATCTTGTCATTGCCAATGATCCAGATGCCGATCGCTGCGCTGCTGCTGTCAACGATCCGTTAACCGGATGGCGAATGCTTCGCGGTGATGAACTCGGTGCCTTACTCGGTGAGTACATTGCAAGAAATACGCAGGCCGGAATTCTCGCTAATTCGATTGTCTCTTCATCTCTCTTGAAGAAAATTGCCGAGCATTACAACTTGGAGTTCCAAGAAACTCTCACAGGATTTAAGTGGCTAGCGAAGATTCCTGGACTCACTTTCGGATACGAAGAAGCACTTGGGTATTGTGTAGATTCAGCATCGGTCAACGACAAAGACGGAATCTCAGCGGGTTTGATGTTGGCTCAATTAGCAACTGAATTAGCACGAGAAAGCAAGACACTCCTGGATCTACTCAATGAGATTTGGCACAGACATGGTTTCCATGGCACCGAACAAATATCCGTACGCGTGAGTGATCTTTCAAGAATTCCAACACTTCTGGCTTCGCTACGCAAGAATCCTCCGCAACACATTGCTGGTCGAGCGGTTACATCCATTGATGACCTTATGGCGCCAAAGGATGGGCTGCCCCCAACCGATGGAATCCGCTTATGGCTCGATGGTGATATTCGAATCATCATTCGACCCAGCGGGACCGAAGCTAAAATTAAGTGTTACATCGAAGTTGTAACTCATGGTGCTAATTCTCGAGAGGAATCATCAAGAATAATTGGGGGGCTGAAACCGGAGTTACTGGCAATTCTCTCCGTATAACCTAGGTATTCTTTCAGTTATGAGTCAACAAATTGAAACCTCCTTTAAAGTCCAATTAGATAATCGAAATCGTTCTACTGTTATTTGGCGAGCAATTCTCGTTGCGCCGGTTGCCTTTTTTGCCTCTTCCTTCACGGTGGATACCTGGGATAACAACGGAAATGCCTACAGCTACGGTCTTTTAGTATTGCCTGTTATTTTGGCCCTTCTTTTTCGCGGGACCTATCCAAGTTATGTTCTTTCTTTTAACAAAGCGCTCTTTGCTTTAGTTAATCGCGTTTGGGCGTACTTCTCACTCTTGACCGATAGTTACCCATCTATCGAGGAAAGTGATGCTGTCTCAATTACATATCCTGATATCGATGGTGGTAAATCTCTCAGTCGCGGATTGCCGTTGATTAAGTGGGCGATGGCCATCCCTTTGTACATCGTTGGAATTGTGTATGCGTTTTATGGGATTGTGTTGATCATCTTGGGATGGTTTAGCATCCTTTTGAATGGCTCGCTTCCAGATTATTGCGCTGACGGAATTGTCCGCACTAGCCAGTATTGGAACCGTGTTTATGGATATGCAATATTGCTAGTTACCGACGAATACCCTTCATTTAATCTCTAAGCTGGAGAAATTACCGCAGCGCCTTTTTCGTGACGCAGGAATCGCAATGTGTGGCCGGGTAGATCCTGCGCAAATGCTTCAGCTAGCGCACGTTCACCATCGCGATTGGCATCATCAATAATCACGACTGCATGAGGTGATAATTTAGAAAGAAGCTCGATGCGAGCGGCTGCACGCGCTTGGGGATCTTTAGATCCTGGAGGTCCATCGATAAGCAACATATCAATTTTCTTGAGATCGCTAAATGATTTCTTGGAATACCAACTCATTTCTGAGTTGTAATCTTCAATTGGAGCCACCCGAATTTCAACACCTTTAATGGAATGACGTTTAAGTAAATCTCGAGTCTGCTGTGCGAATTCGGCGGAATGGTCAAAGCTAATGATGCGAGATCCACGAGGCAACGCTTTGGCCATTATTAATGTGGAGAGCCCAGACCCAAGCTCTACAATTAATTTAGGTTTATGTATGCGAATGCTCTCCACCAAGGTAAGCAAAATATCTGGCGATGCAGCCCAACTTCGCGTAAGTGGGATTGGTTCTGAAAATTCAAGCAAGGAAACCAGTTGAGCATAGCTTTCGGTTTGACGATAGATATCGCTTTGCAAAGCAGCGTTGCTCTTAAAGGCTTGCTGTGAATCTTTCTTGAACTGGCTTAATTCTTTCTTAGTGACATTTAACTTTCGGCCAATATTGCGCACTGTCCGGGCAATGTAAGCAACTAGAACAAGTAACACAACCAAGAGTGACGTCGTCAACCAAGAACTCATAGTGAAATCTACCATGTGAGTTTTCCCAAGCCCCATCAATGCGTGCTTAAATAAGATATGAAAAGAAGGTCTCTCACCCTCGCAGCGGTACTTTTAGCTTTCGTTCTTCCAGCGAGCGCCTTCGCAATGGGCTCCGGCGATAAATTTGTCGATGCCCAAACAGGGTTGACCTACTCCGTAAATAAACCCTCACAAACACTCGGATTGAAATTGAGTAAATTCCAACTGATTATTTGTGCTGAAAAGAAAGAGCAATGGATTTATGCGAAATATGGTTCGGGGAAGAAGTTCCTAGAAATCATGGAAACTATGGCCGGCGTTAAGTGTTCAAATCCCGGGCTTTCCAAGAAGCTTCCTTCAGTTTCCGTCAATGGAATTAGAGCAAACGTTTATGTCTATTGCGATCCAACAAATCCTGAGGCTTTTAGGAAATGCACTGTTGCAGATATTGCTCGTGTTGGTGGGTACCTCTTGTTTACAACTAAACCTACGCAGATCCTCAAAGGAACCGAAATTCAAGTCCAGGGAATCGGCGGAGTCACTTATGCGCAACTAATTTCAGTTGCTAAGGGGTTTAAGCCGCTCTAGATATTGGGTAGGTAAATTTGTGGGAATTTTCTCTGCGACTCGAGGGGCTGCGCGGGAAATCCTTGCTCTTTCTGCGAGGAAAGCCTCAAGTACAACAATAGAGTTCACCTAAATGTTACCGACACTTGCCCAATTCCCATTAGGGACAATAAAGGCAATATCCAGCCCCTGATATAGGCTCGGCACAACTTAACTTCCCCTTCCCCGGGAAGAAGCCTCTTCAATCCTTGAAGTAATTCATGGAAAGATTGAGTTCTACCCCGGTATTTAGAAAGTGATCCAAGGTCAATTAAATTGATTGACCTCTCGAGAGGAGAAAGATGTTAAAGCGCATCACAGCAACTGCTGCAGCGGTTGCCCTTGCAACGCTTGGCTTCACCGCCCCTGCGCAAGCAGCGACAAAGCCAAATTGCAGCAAAGCAAAGTTCAAGATCGGTGTTGTAACAGACCTAGGAAAGGTTGATGACAAGTCATTTAACCAATCCGCATGGGATGGCGCAAAAGATGGCGCGAAAAAGGTCTCTGGTGGTTGTGCAACATACATCGAAACAACAGATTCAAAGGATTACGCAAAGAACATGGCTCTTTTTGCTGATGCCAAGTACAACGTAATCGTAACTGTTGGATACTTGATGGCCGATGCAACTGCAATCGCAGCTGCGAAATACCCAAAGATTAAATTCATTGGTGTTGACCAGAACAACAGCTCAACTAACGAGAACATGACAGGTCTTGTCTTCGAAGAAGACAAGTCTGGCTTCCTTGCTGGTTACCTTGCTGGTTACCTCACCAAGTCAAACAAGATCGGTGGCGTTCTAGCCGCTAAGGAAGTACCGCCTGTTTACCGCTACGGTCAGGGATACATCAATGGCGTTGCTTACGCAGCCAAAGAGCAGAAGAAGAAGATTAAGACTTCAGTTGTTTACCACGAAGTGGGCGCAACAATGTTCTCTGACCCAGCATGGGGCGCAACTACTGCAGGACAGCTTCTTAGCCAAGGTTACGATGTAATCTTTGGTGCAGGCGGCGGTACCGGTAATGGTGCTCTTGCAAAGATTGCAAAGAAGAAGGGTGCATTCTGCATCGGCGTTGATACCGATCAGTGGTTCACTGTTCCAGAAGCACAACCTTGCCTAGTTACTTCAGCAATGAAGTCACTTTCATCAGGTGTTTCTGACCTTATTAACCTAGCTTCAGTTGGTTACTCAACAGGTGGCGAATACAAGGGCGATGCAGCAATTGCTCCATACCACGCACTTGCCTCACGCGTTCCTGCTGCAGTACAAGCAAAGGTAAAAGCTATTACTCCTAAGGTTCTTGACGGAACCATTCCAACGGGCGTTTAGTTCGTACCACATCTAAAAATCTAATAAAGAATAAGAGTGAAGGTGCATTCGTGCACCTTCACTCTTATTCTTTTAACTACTAGAGTGGGCTACTGTGAAACAGACAAAGAAGAGTTTTGATGTAGGTAACTGGCTTATCCCTGCAATTGCAGTCATTATTGCAATGGCAATCGCAGGAGTCATGATGAAGCTACAAGGTGCCGATCCCGTTGGCGCCTATAAAACGCTTTTTACTACCTCATTTGGCTCAGCCAAAGGTTTCTCCGCCACTTTAGGTAAGGCAACACCATTAGTACTTGTAGGTCTTGCCGTCACAATCGGTCTGCGTGCAGGTCTTTTTAATATTGGTGCTCAAGGTCAACTTATCTCTGGCGCGCTAGGCACAGCATGGGCTGGATATACATTCACTGGTCTTCCTAGTTACATCCACTTACCCATTGCAATTGCTTTTGGAATGTTCTTTGGTGCTTTTGTGGGATTCATAGCGGGAGCGCTAAAGGCATACCGTGGGGTTCATGAAGTGATCACGACCATCATGCTCAACTCCATCATTATGGGTTTATCTGACTATTTAGTTGTCTATCATTTCCGTGAGCCAGGGCAACTCCTTACACGTACCTCGGAAATTCAAAAA
>QYPT01000097.1 GCA_007280125.1 Streptomycetaceae bacterium
CTTTATATGCCACATCATCAAGGCCGATATCAGTAATTATTCCTTTGAAGTCATTAAAGTGCGCAAATTTAAAAAATGAATCAAACCCAAACTTGGAACTATGGGCTAGTAGATATGAAGAATGTGAAGCACTAATTCCTGCAGTTTTAACTGCAGCCACCGATTGAGCTGGACAAGTTGCACCATTAGCAATTGAAATCCCATTCGTACCAATTAGCGCGACATCAATTACTAAATCTGTAAGCATTCTGGTCCCCCAAATATCCGCGGTTGCCAAAGTATGGGTGCGCAATTTTCCGCCGAGAAAAATTATGGATACGTTTGGATTATTAGCTAAGGCAAGGGCGTTGGTTATTGCGGAGGTAGCAACAGTGACAGGCTTCTCAGGATTCCAAATTTCGCAAAATGTTTGAACTGAAGATCCCTCATCTAGGAATACAGAATCTGCATCTTTGACTAATTCCACTGCGGCTAAGGCGATTCGTTTTTTATCATCTTTAAATTGCAAATTCCGGCTTGGCAAAGTTAACTCGAAACCCAAACCCTCATTGGGAATGGCGCCCCCGTGGACGCGACGCAATAAATTCTTAGATTCCAACACGTTAAGATCTCGACGAATTGTCTCAACTGTGACCCCGAGCTCTTCTGCGCTCTCATTAACATCCACGCGGCCCACAGAACGAGCTTGTGTAGTAAGCCACACACGACGCTCTTCTGGAAACATATGTTTTTGCTCTTCTCTTTATCTCGGGCACTGAGTTGTATTTGTATTCGGGAGCATATGTGTCTGTTTGAGTCTGAACAAGTCCGTTTAGGTAAAGTTTTGATAACTTTTTCTGCCCGAAATCGCCCGTCTGAGCCTGAATCGACCTGAATCGACCTCAATCGACCTACCTATTAAGAGTTTTTTAAGCCAGAAGCTTTAGTAGGCGAGCAACCTCAGTAGCTACTTGCGCTCGGGCCGGTCCCATATATTTTCAAGGGTCGACCATCTTTGAATCCACCTCTTTTTTGCTCTCTTACCTACCTTACCTTCAGTTACCTCCAGTTACCGCTAAGTGCGCTAACTTCTAAAATAAATAAGTGCCTGCGAGAGGATTAATTACCAATTTTCACAGACACTTATCTAATTATTCTTTAGGCTCTAGTTGCCTTCTGCCAAGGAACTGCGCGGCCAACAACTGTTGCATTTAATTCATCAAGTCTCTGGATTGCAGTTGTTGTTAGGAAAGCTTTTTGCTCTTGTGGGTTCATTCCAATTGCTTCCTTCCAAATAGAGCGGCCGGCAATAAAGCCAGATGCCCCGCCTGCATCACATGAAATGGTGATAACTTGCTTAAAGCGGTCAAATGCAACGCCTGCAGATAGAACCGCCCAAGGAACAGTTATGCCGTCGGCTATGCGCTTGCATCCACGTTCTGTCATCGGGAATTCAAGTTTTAGTAAATCTGGCTTTGTTACATTCAAGAGAATTGCAGATTCAACAATCAAATCTTCCTTCTGTTGATCAGTTAACTCTTGACCTGGAAGGGCATAGATCAAGTTTTCAATTACAGATGGGATTCCTTGCGCCCGGCAATCATCAACAATGCTCTGAACCAAAGCAACGGTTTCTGTTGTTAGGTCTGGTTCGCCAGACATTATTGGACGACCAGGGTGCATGCTTACAAGAACCTTTACTGCTTGCCCACCAAGTGATTTGACCCATGCTGCATCTTGTCCTGGCAGTGGAGATGGACGAGGCTCACCATTAAAATCTCCACGATTTGGATTTTCTGCTGAAATTAACAGGCCGCAAGTTGAAGGTAAGACGTCATTGTCATTCACTGCTGGAACACCCCATGTTGGGTCAAGCAAAATACCAGATGCAGATTTTGATAGCGCTGATGCAACGGCAGTCTTTGCGCCAAACATATCTTGATCTGTTGCATTTGGTACGCCAACCGCAGCAAACATGCGCTTTAGAGTATTACGTTGATCCATTGCAACAATTGAAAAAATTCCCTCACTGTTTGCAATGCTGTTTAGTCCATTAATTGGACGCGTTACTACTTTACTCATCTCTTACCTTTCCCTATCCCTCGCCTTAGTTTTACCTTTAATCCCCAATTTGAGAATTGAGAATCTTGACCCGTTGATTTATATGTCCAATCAATGAATCCCCTGAACCCGAATGTGTCCAGGAAGCTATGTATGCCGCGCCAAATGCACCTGCTTCAGAAATGTTTGAAAATGATAAGTCATGAATAACAGAGGATTTAATCTCGCGCACGCTTCGTAACTTGATCCAACCGCCAGCTGAAAGCGCAGTTTTATGAGTGCCAACAACGGCATCAATACCTTCAAGCATTTTACGGTTTTCACTTGCCATATAGTCGAGCGCGGCGGCCCAAAGCTCATTTGGCCCAGCATCTCCGGTTAAAGTTATTTGAATATCATTTGAAATCGATTTTGCCTGACTCATATCAATTACATCATGGAAGGCACGTTCTGGTTTCCAATTATTATCTATTTCTTCAAGCTCATCTCCTCTTCGGGCCCCAAGCAAATCAAGTGCTCTACGAAGAACTAAACCTCCACGCGAACCACCAATTAGTGAAGTTGCACCTTGCAGAGAGTGGCGACCAGCAGATACGCCGAGTTCGGTCAAAGCAAAACGCTGTTTGTCCGTAAGAGTTTTTGAAACGCTACGGAGGAGAACATCTGCCGTTCCTGCAGAATTAAATAATTGATCATCTCCAGTAACACCAGAACCGGCGGCTCCAACTCCATGATCATGCCCTGCAACTGTTACCACAGCACCTTGAATTACTGAATTAAGAAGTGGGTTTGAAATTATTCCCCAAGCCTCTCCTGCGTATTTTTCTGGAGGCAGAAAACTATCTTTGATTCCAAGGACTTTCTGTGCAGATCTCCAAAGTGAGAGCGTCGATTGATCATATAAAGCAGTTCTAGAAGCAAGTGAAGGTTCGGTTGCTTTCGTTCCCGTTAATCTAAATGCCACATACTCGAGAACATTTAGCCAAACAATGTCGTCGCGATTGAAATCAAATCCCTCAGTCTTTAGAGATAACAGAGACGAAAGGGATGATTCGGGCTTAAAAACGAGGCCAGTCTTAGATTGATATTCAATGCGGAAAGCATCGCCAAGCGCATGCATTTCAGCCTCGCCACGAGAGTCAAACCAAGCAATTGGTTCAGAAACAATTTTCTCATTCTTATCTAGGATAACTCCACTTTCTGCCATTCCAGTAATCCCAATGCCAGAAATAGTTAAATTTGCAATTTTATTTCGAATTTTTTCAACCACTTCATCGATACAAATTATGATCGTGTCGAATAATCCTTCCGCGGACGTTTCAATTCGCCCATTTGGCATCACTTGCCAATTGGTTGGCTTGGATGCTGTTGCTATGTGGGCTCCGCTTGAATCAACTGAAATAACTTTTGTGTTAGTCGTTCCAAGGTCTATTCCAAGATAAATATTGCTCATAGTTTTACTTTCGCTCTTAACTCCCCGGAACCACGTTCAATTACATTCAGCCCGATAATGTATTCTTTTGGTTTATCTTCAGAACCATCAATTTTTTCAAATAACCTTCTTACTGACTCTCTTCCTATCTCCCTTGCGGAGTGATCAAGCACAGTTATTGAAGGTTGAATAGATGAAGCAAGAGTGAAATCATCAAAGGATATGAGAGCTACATCTGTTCGTTTAATTTTATGCATAGCGCTAACAATGCTTATGGAGAACTCGGCTTTTGGAGAAAATATAGCTGTTGGAGGGTTCTCTAAATTCAGAATCTTTGCAATAGTTGCATCCAAATTTTTAGCGGGATTCAAATTGACAAAAGTGATTTCTTTATCTAGTTTCAATTTTGCTACTTCAAGGGCTTCCTTAAATCCTTTATATCTAAGTTCTGTTGATCTAATCTTTAAACTATCTGCAAAATATGCAATTCTCTTATGCCCAAATTTAATTAAGTGATTAGTTGCAAGCTTTCCACCGAATTCATCATCTACTCGGACTAAGTCACCCTTAAATTTATTTGGAGCCCTGTCGATAAAAACCGTGGGAATTGAAACTTTCTTTAGAAATGCATAATTCAATTCTTGGGGGGCAATAATCATGCCCATAACCCGCCTCTGAATGAAACCTTGGACTAATTCATTTTCTCTTTCAAGTCTTCCATGCGTACTACCGACAATTACACTTATCCCTCTTTCAATTGCGAATTCTGCAATCTCTTCAACAAGCTCTGCAAAAAATGGATCTCCAATTTTCGGGATCACTACTCCGATGACTTTATCCACGCCGGTACGAAGGGACCTTGCGATTATGTCTACTTGGTAGCCCAAGTCGTTCATTATCTTCTGGACCCGTTCACGAGTTTCATCGCTCACGCGTTCGTCATTATTTAACACTCGAGAAACAGTTTTTATACTGGTTTTAGAGGCCTCCGCAACATCCACTAAGCGCACGCGTTTATTCACCAGCATCGCTCCCAAGGATTTCTAGGACACGCTTTTTCTCAAACCCACCTGCTCTATAAGTTTCGCAAGATGCAGCAGCCGTTGCCATCCCATATTTAATTGCGCTCTTCCAATTAATCGTTTGGGATGGCTCTTTCGCATTTTTCTCGTAATTCATAGCAAACCCAGCAACAAAGGAATCCCCTGCTCCAACTGCGCTCTTGTACTTATCTGAGTCAATTTTATATGCTGGCAACCAGAAGTGCTCATCTTTATTTTTAAAGGCGCAACCTTGTGCGCCTGCTGTAACAATTACATTTTTTGCTACTTTATTAAATAGTTTTTCTGCTGCTGCTAATGCACGCTTCTCGACATCCTTGTTATCAGGAATAAAGAGATCTCCTGATTTATTCTCAATTATCGCTTCTGCCTCTTCAAGGTTTGGTGTGATGAAATCTAAAACTTGATTCTGCCTAGATGCAAAGGTTGCTGGGGATGTATCTACTAGAAGTAGCGCACCGACAGAGCGTATTTCAATTGCAAGTTGATCGATAGCGTTATCTGGATGACCTTTTGGAAGAC
>QYPT01000008.1 GCA_007280125.1 Streptomycetaceae bacterium
CTATGGTGGAACAAGCACGTACATTCCAATCTAAGTTAACCAAGCTGGCGTTATTCCAGTTATTTTTGCATCATCCTTGCTTTACATCCCATCGTTAATCGTCAACTTCTCTGGTTCAAAAGCGGCTTGGGCTGTTTGGATTAGCCGTAACTTCGTCAAGGGCGATCATCCTATTTACATCATTTCTTACGCAGCAATGATCATTTTCTTCACTTACTTCTATGTAGCAATTACATTTAATCCTGATGAAGTTGCAGATAATATGAAGAAATACGGTGGTTTCGTTCCTGGAATCCGTGCTGGACGACCAACGTCTGAGTACTTGCAATATGTACTTTCACGAATCACAGCGCCAGGATCGCTCTACCTCGCATTTGTTGCGATTATCCCTATCCTTGCTTTGATCTTATTTGGCGCAACGCAGAACTTCCCATTTGGTGGAACTGCAATTCTCATTGTCGTAGGCGTTGGACTTGATACTGCTAAGCAGATTGAAAGCCAACTACAACAACGCTCATATGAGGGGTTCTTGCGCTAATGCGTTTAGTCCTGGTTGGGCCACCAGGTGCCGGCAAAGGAACACAAGCAGAATTCCTTTCTTCGCATTACTCGATTCCCCATATCTCCACGGGCGATATTTTTCGAGCAAATCTCAAAGAAGGTACAGTCCTTGGCCTTGAAGCAAAATCTTTCATGGATAGCGGAAACCTCGTTCCTGATTCGGTTACCAACGAAATGGTTCGTGATCGTCTAACTAAAGATGATGTGAGCAATGGATTTTTGCTCGACGGCTTTCCTAGAAATGTTATGCAAGCTGAAGTGCTTCGGGCAATTTTGGCCGAAAAGAAAGCGCCACTGGATGCCGTGTTGGAACTTTCAGTAGATAGCGCCGAAATCATCTTACGTTTATCGGGCCGCCGGATCTGCCGCAATTGCGGCAAGGCATGGCACGTGGAATACGAGAAGCCAGCCGTGCTCAATACTTGCGATGCATGTGGTGGCGAGCTGTATCAGCGTGAAGACGACAAAGAAGAAGTCATCAAACACCGTCTCGATGTTTATCAAGAGCAAACTGCTCCAATAGTTTCCTTCTACCGTACCGAAGGCTTGCTGATAACAATTCCCGCAAGTGGATCAGTTGCTGACATAACAGAACGCGCGATAACTGCGCTGAACCGCGTCCACTAATAATTATGGCAATTCAATACAAAACCCTTGACCAGATCAAGGTGATGCGCCGTGCAGGTTTACTCGTAGGTGAAACACTTGAAATCTTGCGATCATCGGTGAAGGTGGGAATGCGAACCGATGCCCTAGATGCAATTGCAGCTGCAAATATTAAACGTGGTGGTGGAACCTCTAATTTCAAGGGATATCACGGTTTTCCAGCGACAATTTGTGTTTCTATCAACGACGAAATTGTTCATGGAATTCCGGGTGATCGAGTTATCAACGATGGCGATGTTGTTTCCATAGACGCTGGCGCCATTATCGAAGGTTGGCATGGCGATGCTGCGTTCTCGGTAATCGCTGGAACTGTTGACCCGGCCGATCAAAAATTGCTTGATGTTTGCGAAGAATCAATGTGGCAAGGAATCGCTGCAGGTCGCGTCGGAGCGAAGATTTCGGATATAGGTCACGCAATCGAGAGCTACGTAAAATCCCAAGGCAAATATGGAATCTTGCAAGAGTACGGTGGACATGGAATCGGCACTGAGATGCATCAAGAGCCGCATGTATTAAATTTCGGTAAAGGTGGGCATGGTTTAGAACTTACTCCTGGTTTGGTGTTGGCCATTGAACCGATGATCACGCGCGGAACACATAAAACACGTGTTCTTGGTGATGATTGGACAGTTGTTTCTACTGATAAATCACGTGGTGCCCATTTTGAAAACTCTTATTGTTTGCTTCCAGACGGGAAACCATTTGTGCTTACTGCAATCGATGGTGGACGTGATCGCTTAGCTTCACTTGGCATAGAAATTTCGAATCTTCTGAATTAAGCCTGAGTCGCAAGACTCTTTTCAATTACATCGGCAATCAGTGCATTCCATTTTTTGGGATCAATATGTAGCGTTGCAATGTCATCAATAATTTTGCCAAAGGCGTACCCCTGTATCAATAGTGCAATAGATGCCGAGTCTAAATCGGATCTTAAATAACCAGCATTTTGCGCTTTTATTACCAGTTCAGTTATAGAATCAGTAAGTCTTTGTTGTTCCTCTCCCAAGTCATGCATTAATCGAGGATTGCCTTCGGCCATACCGACTATTCGTGCGCGTTCAAATCGTGAAGACCTTGAGGCGGGGCTTTGAGTTAATTCAAAAACGCGTGCAAGGCCCTCGAAAAATTGCGCACGATTGCTTGCTTCATTCATTACTGTTGTAAGTATCTGAATGCTTCGATCCGCCCAACGTGCATAACGCACTATTCGAGCTGCATCAATCAAGGCAGAAAAATCAATGAAGTGGTGATAGAGAGAGCCTTTGGAAATATTTGATATTTCTAGAACCTGCTCACTAGTGAGTTCATCAGCTCTCTGATTCTCCAAGAGGTCTACGACAGTATTAATGAGGGTGATCTTGGTTGGATGAGCAGTCTTCACTTCAAAATTGTGGTCGATTAATGACCAGAGCGCCATAGGTTGACCACTCATTTGAATGCTTGTTATAGGATTTAGTCATGACACTCGAACTTGGAAAGATCATGCGCGCTGAAATCGAAGAGGTCCCGACTGTTTTTCGACGCATAAAGGAGCACTCTGCTGAAATGATTCAGCAGATATCTTCCCTGGACCTCACATCCATAGATTCAGTGATCTTGGTAGGTAGGGGCACTTCTGATAACGCTGCCTTGTATCTTAAATACCTTATTGAAACAAAAATTGGGATTCCCTGCGGTTTGGCGTCACCATCCGTCGTTACCGTTTACGGAACCAAGCTTCGTTATAAGAACGTTTTAGTTATCGCCTTGAGCCAAAGCGGCCAGTCACCTGACTTGGTGGGCTATTGCGCCGCAGCACGTGAAGGTGGAGCAAGCGTTCTTGCAATGACGAATGACCCAGAAAGTCCATTGGCTAAGACTTCTCATTGTCATCTTTATTTGCATGCAGGTCCAGAAAAAGCAGTTGCTGCCACAAAGAGTTATTCAGCAGAGCTTCTTGTTTCGAGAATTCTTGTCGCGCAGTGGAAAGGCGAGGGCGTTGAATTTGATCAGATCATTGCCCAAGCGGAGTTGGGATTACTCCAGATGCCATTTATTCAATCAGTCTCCGAAGGGTTTGATTACTCCGAGGGACTAACAACAATGGGACGTGGATTTGCTTATGCAAACACACATGAGGCGGCTCTGAAGATTCAAGAGACAGTGAAAATTCCGGTTGCGTCATTCTCGTCTGCGGATTATTTGCATGGGCCAATTTCATCGTTGCATAGCAATTCGCGAGTTCTATTTCTTGCACCGGCAGGCGTCGCGCATTCATCCATGGCTCCGACCGTCGCACGTATTCGCGATATAACAAAACATATTTATTGGATTGGTTCTGGTTTCCCACGCGAAAACGGTGAGATATACCTAGGCGGATCGGTTGATCTTTCCGAAACGGATGCAGTGATCGCCGACAGTGTTCTCTTGCAATCATTCGCACTCTTCTTAGCAATTTCCTCCGGGAAAGATCCTGACGCTCCAATTGGTCTTGCAAAAGTAACGAAGACTCTCTAACGCGCCATGGCGATTACGATCCCTGCCTTTGTTGACCTGCAAGTTAATGGTCATGGAGGAGTGGATCTATTATCTGCAAGGACGCCAGAAGATATTCGCAAGGTTGGGCGCTCGTTATGGAAAGAAGGAGTTGGTGCTTATCTGCCAACATTAATTACCGGACCAATCGAGCGCACCCTTGAAGTGATGAAACTTATTGAACAAGTGCGACGTTCACCCGCTGATGATGAAGCCGAAGTAATAGGGATACATTTGGAAGGTCCTTTTCTTTCGCCTGAAAAACCTGGTGTGCATCCGTTAGGTTATCTAGCGCAACCTTCGCAAGAAGTTCTCGGACGCTACCTTGCGGCTGGAACGGTAACTGTCGTGACACTTGCCCCAGAAATCCCTGGAGCCATTGATGCGATTAAGTTTCTGAGTGCGATGGGAGTTGTTGTTTCTCTGGGGCATTCCAATGCGACAACCGAACAAGCACACGCTGGTTTTGATGCAGGAGCCAAAACAGTCACACATATTTGGAACGCGATGGATAAGAATCGCGAATCCGGCATCGCTGCTGCAGCACTAGCGCGCGATGAAATTGCGATTCAACTTATTGTCGATGGAGTGCACCTCAGTGATGAATTAGTGCTCTATACAATTTCGAAAGCCCCTCATCGCTTTATCGTTACTAATGATGCAGTGGCGCCGGCTGGCTTAGGGGAGGGAACATTCCCTTTCGGCACCTTTGAGTTGACCGTTGCCGATGGCCGAGCCACACGATCTGATGGAGTTTTGGGTGGGGGAGTTGGATCCCTCCGAGGCTCCCTCCAGCGGTTGATCGACGTGGGGGTTGACTTCGATTCCGCTCTAGCAAGCATGACCTCTAGGCCGGCAGAGCTCGTTGGGCGGTCAGACTTGGGGATTCTGGGGCTCGGACGGCGTTCCATCGAGTTCTAATGTCCTCCACACCCCTCGGCGCGCCGAAGAAGTCTTACCCAGTGAGAAGAGTACAAGGGGGCGATTTCCCTTATACCCACGCCTGGCTTTAGACTCACCCTTCGCCTTGTAAAAGGCTTTCATTGACTCTATACGAAGTAGAAAAGAAGGTATCGCTTGGCCAAGAAAGATGGTGCTATCGAAATCGAAGGCACCGTTGCTGAAGCGCTGCCTAACGCGATGTTTCGCGTTGAGTTAACGAACGGGCACAGAATTCTCGCGCACATTAGCGGGAAGATGCGAAAGAACTACATTCGCATCCTTCCAGCTGACCGTGTGATTGTAGAACTCAGTCCCTATGACCTCACCCGAGGTCGGATTGTTTATCGTTACAAGTAATTCTTTTAAGAATTGCTGGGCAGTAAATAATTTTAGATGTTTTACACGAAGGAGGTCCGCTCATGAAGGTTAAGCCAAGCGTGAAGAAGATTTGCGATAAGTGCAAAGTTATTCGTCGCAAGGGTCGCGTCATGGTTATCTGCGACAACCTCCGACATAAGCAACGTCAAGGTTAGTCAAAAGGCTAGTTAGAAGATTTACCAGCACTAAAGAACACGCGTGGCGCGACTGCTTCGTTAATCGAAAGATTAACAATGCAGACCCTTGGTCCGACAGGCTGAGGCCCATCATTAGATGGGAAGCGTTGCGGAGGACCTGTCGGATTACTGAATGGTTGATTACATGGCACGTCTTGTTGGTGTCGATCTTCCGCGTGAAAAGCGCGTTGAGATTGCACTTACCTATATTTTCGGAATGGGTTTAACCCGTTCACACAAAACATTGGCGGCAACTGGCATTAGCCCAGACACCCGCGTTAAAGATCTTCAAGAGCCAGAACTTGCGAAACTTCGCGAGTACATCGAGGCTAACTTTAAGATCGAAGGCGATTTGCGTCGTGAAATCGCAGGCGACATTCGTCGTAAAGTTGAAATTCAAAGTTACCAAGGAATTCGTCACCGCAAGGGACTTCCTGTTCGCGGTCAACGCACACATACCAACGCGCGTACGCGTAAGGGTCCTCGTAAAGCAATTGCTGGTAAGAAGAAGGTGACTAAGTAATGGCCGCTCCTAAATCAAAGACTGCTGCAACTAAGGGCAAAGTTAAACTTCGTAAGAAAGAGAAGAAGAACATTGCCGTTGGACAAGCGCACATCAAGAGCACATTCAACAACACCATCATTTCTATTACTGACCCAACGGGCGCAGTTATTTCTTGGTCATCATCTGGTCAAGTTGGCTACAAGGGATCACGTAAGTCCACACCATTCGCGGCTCAACTTGCCGCTGAATCAGCAGCTCGTCGCGCTCAAGAGCACGGCTTGAAGAAGGTAGATGTTTTCGTTAAGGGCCCAGGCTCTGGACGTGAGACTGCAATTCGTTCATTACAGGCAGCCGGTTTGGAAGTTGGTGCCATCTCTGATGTCACACCAGCACCCCACAACGGATGCCGTCCACCAAAACCACGTCGAGTTTAAGGAAGGAAGAGAATAAATGGCTCGTTATACCGGAGCAGACTGCAAGCGTTGCCGTCGCGAAAAAGTAAAGCTCTTCCTTAAGGGCGCAAAGTGCGATGGACCAAAGTGTCCGATTGAATCTCGTCCATATCCACCAGGGCAGCATGGCCGTGGTCGTGCAAAGGAATCTGAGTACTTGCTACAGATGCGTGAAAAGCAGAAATGCGCACGTATTTACGGCGTATTGGAAAAGCAATTCCGCGGTTACTACGAAGAAGCAAACCGGCGCCAAGGTAAGACTGGTGAAAACTTGCTCGTAATTTTGGAAACTCGTCTCGATAACGTTGTGTTTCGTGCCGGTTTTGCTAAGAGCCGTGACATGGCGCGCCAATTGGTTCGTCACGGTCACTTCTTGGTCAACGGTAAGAAGGTAAACATTCCTTCATTCCGTGTCTCTGCGATGGACATCATTGATGTTCTTCCTAAGTCACTGGACTTGACTCCATTTATCGTGGCTGGTGCCGAACTCGGCGAGAAGTCAGTGCCTGCGTGGATGGAAGTTGTTGGTTCGCAAATGCGCATCATCATCCACGGTGTTCCAGCTCGCGCTGTCATCGATACCCAAGTTCAAGAGCAGCTAATCGTTGAGCTTTATTCCAAGTAATCCTGAACTTCAGGATTGCCTGGATCTGCACTAAAGATGTAAAAAACTTAAAACGAGTACAAAGCAGGGGATCAAATAGTGGATCTCCGTTAACCATGAAGGAGCAGAAGTGCTAATTGCACAACGTCCCACGCTCACTGAAGAAGTAGTCAGCGAAAACCGTTCACGGTTCATCATCGAACCGTTGGAACCAGGTTTCGGTTACACCCTCGGCAACTCAATGCGCCGTACATTGCTCTCCTCAATTCCAGGAGCAGCAGTTACCAGCATTCGCGTTGCAGGAGCGCTGCACGAATTCACCACGCTAGAAGGCGTGAAGGAAGACCTGACAGATATCGTTCTTAACATTAAGAACTTGGTTCTCTCTTCAGACAATGACGAACCAAGCGTTATCTACATCCGCAAGTCAGGAACTGGTCCAGTTACCGGCGCTGACATTGCAGTACCAACCGGCGTAGAAGTTCATAACCCATCACTTCACCTGGCAACACTTAACGGAAAGGCCAATCTTGGGATTGAACTTACTGTTGAGCGTGGTCGTGGTTATGTGACTGCGGTTCAAAACAAGCAAGCTGGCGCTGAAATTGGTCGCATTCCTGTTGACTCTATTTATTCACCAGTCTTGAAGGTCACCTACAAGGTTGAAGCCACACGCGTTGAACAACGCACTGACTTTGATCGCCTTGTTGTTGATGTAGAGACAAAGCCATCGATGAAGCCACGTGATGCTGTTGCATCTGCTGGTAAGACTCTTGTCGAGCTCTTTGGGCTTGCTCGTGAACTCAACGTCAACGCAGAAGGCATCGAAATGGGACCATCCATTCTTGATGCAGCCCTTGCTGCTGATCTTGCTCTTCCAATCGAAGATCTTGATCTCACCGTACGTTCGTACAACTGCTTGAAGCGCGAAGGCATTCATTCAGTAGGAGAACTTGTCGGACGCAGCGAAGCTGACCTTCTCGACATCCGTAACTTTGGTTCAAAGTCCATCGACGAGGTCAAGGCTAAGTTGGTCTCAATGGGAATGTCACTTAAGGACAGCCCAGTTGGATTTGATCCAACGCAGCACCAGAACTACGACATCAATCTTGACGATATTCTTGATGATGAATTCGTCGCCCCCGAGCAGGCTTAAGGCCTAGGAGAATAAAATGCCAAAACCAAGTAAAGGTCCTCGTCTGGGCAGTGGCCCATCACACGAGCGCTTACTCCTAGCAACCCTTGCTGAACAATTGTTCCAGCATGGCAAGATCACAACAACACAAGCTAAGGCAAAGCGTCTTCGCCCCTTGGCTGAAAAGTTGATCACCTTCGCAAAGAAGGGTGACCTTGCTGCGCGTCGCGAAGTCATGACCCGTATTTCAAATAAGAGCGTTGTACATACACTCTTCACCGAAATCGGACCACGCTTTGCAGAACGCAATGGTGGCTACACACGCATCACAAAGATCGGACCACGTAAGGGCGACAACGCTCCTATGGCGGTTATCGAAGTTCTCACCGACGGTGTTGCAGCTAAGAAAGCCACTGTTGATGAAGCAGAGAAGGTCGTTAAGAAGGCAGCCGCCAAGAAGGCTCCTGCTAAAGCGGCCGCGACAAAGAAAGATGCTGAGTAACAACTCACAACAATTCTGATGACGGAACCCACTCTCCTTGCCGAGAGTGGGTTTCTTCGCTTACGGATTGATCTTGCATACGATGGTACGAATTTCTCCGGATGGGGTAAGCAACCAGATCGTCGCACCGTGCAAGAGGAAGTAGAGAAAACTCTTCAAAAACTTACTCGAACAAAAGTAGAAACAGTTGTAGCGGGGCGCACAGATGCAGGAGTTCACGCAACAGGACAGGTGATTCACACGGATATTCCAGAGATGGAAAGTGGTCCGTATGCAAAGAAAGTTAATTGGGATTTCAAAGATCTTCCTTATCGCCTCAATCGAATCCTTGATCAGGATGTTCGAATTCTTTCGGCAACCGTTGCTCCGTATGGATTCCATGCCCGTTTTTCCGCGCTGCGTCGACACTATTCATACAAGATTCTAGATAACAATAAAATCATTTTGCCATTGAAACGTTTTGACATTGCTCCTTGGTATAGGACTTTAGATGTTGATGTCCTTAATGAAGCAAGTGCTCTATTGCTTGGTGAAAATGACTTTGCCGCCTTTTGTAAGTTTCGTGAGAGCTCAACGACAGTTCGAAATCTTGAGAAGTTTCACTGGACTAGAAATGATGAGGGATGCCTGGTGGCTAATGTCGTAGCCGATGCTTTCTGCTATTCGATGGTGCGAAACCTTGTCGGCGCGGTGGTCTGCGTCGCCGATGGGCGATTTGAACCGCAATGGGTCAAGGATGTATTAAATAACCGCGTGAGAATTTCTGACAGCCTAGTATTTCCCTCTAGAGGTTTAACGCTGACACAAGTGGATTATCCAGATGATGACGAGCTTGTCGCGCGAATCGAACGGACACTTCGGCGTAGAGGGGAGGACGAGTAATGGGACACATTGATGTGAGTGGCGTCGACTTCTCGCTTTCTGATGGCCGAGTTCTTTTGAGCGATGTCAATTTCCGCGTGGGTGATGGTTCCAAAGTTGCACTCATTGGTGCAAACGGATCTGGCAAAACCACTTTAATTAAAATGATTTGTGGAGATCTTCAACCAGATTCTGGTGCCATTGCGATTACGGGCGGCCTTGGCGTGATGCGCCAATTTATAGGCTCGGTCCGCGATGATTCAACTGTCCGCGATTTGTTAATTTCAGTTGCACCAAAACGCATCCGTGATGCAGCAGCGATTATCAAGAGTTCCGAAGCGCTCATGAATACAAGAAACGAAGAGCGAGATCAAATGGCATATGCCCAAGCGTTATCTGATTGGGGCGATGCTGGCGGATATGACTATGAGGTAATTTGGGATGTCTGTTGCACAGAAGCCCTTGGTAAGTCTTTTGATCGCGTTGAAGATCGATTGGTAAACACACTCTCTGGTGGCGAGCAAAAGAAGTTGGTACTGCGAGCACTATTGCAAGGTCCCGAAGAAGTATTGCTCCTTGATGAGCCAGATAACTATTTGGATGTTCCATCAAAGCGCTGGTTGGAAGAGGCAATTACGCAGACTGATAAGACAGTCCTCTTTGTTAGCCACGATCGCGAACTCTTAGATCGTACTGCCAACAAAATTGTGACACTGGAGCAAGGCGCAAACGGAAACACCACATGGATTCATGGCGGAAAGTTTTCAACGTGGCATGACGCAAGAAAAGCACGCAACGAACGTTTTGCCGAAATCCTTTTCCGATGGGAACAAGAATTGGCAAGGCTCAAGGAATTAGTGCGCACTCTGCAATGGCAGGCAGCAAGTAGCCCTGATATGGCATCTAAGTACCGCGCAATGCAGACGCGACTTCGTAAATTTGAAGAAGTTGGGCCACCCGAGGCGCCACCTATTGAGCAAGATGTTCAGGTTGCATTGCGAGGAGGGCGTACTGGTTTACGGGCTTTGACCATCGAGAATCTTTCACTGACTAATTTAACCGACCCGTTTGATTTCGAAATTTTCTTCGGGGATCGTGTCGCCGTACTCGGCAAGAACGGAACAGGAAAGTCGCACTTCTTGCGCATGATCGCTGGGGACAACAGTGTGAAATTTACTGGCGACTTCAAACTTGGTGCACGAGTTCAGCCAGGATATTTCGCGCAAACACATTCGCATCCAGAATTTCAAGCCAAAACACTTCTCGAGTTGCTGTGGGAAAATTATTCATTACAGCTAGGGCCGGCCAAGAGCGTGCTTCGAAAGTATGAAATTCACAATCAGGCTGAGCAGAAATTTTCATCTCTCAGTGGTGGCCAACAGGCGAGGTTTCAAGTCCTACTTTTGGAATTATCTGGTTCAACGATGCTTCTGCTTGATGAGCCAACCGATAACTTGGACTTAGCTAGCGCCGAAAGTTTGGAACACGCCCTTGGTCTTTATGAGGGCACGGTCATCTCTGTGACTCACGATCGATGGTTTACTCGCGGCTTCACGAGATACCTGATTTTCGGAGCTAATGGACAGGTCTACGAGAGTCCTGAGCCCGTATTCGAACATTGATCCTCTAACAAATGACGGCAAGCACTACGTGACAGTCGTCGTCAGCAATGAGAACGAGAATGTCAACGGTTAGGTCTATAAGTTGCTTCAAGCACAGAGAAGGCTTTAAACAGCGGCTTGACTGAATTTCTTAGAGAAACATTCTCATTATTTCACGATGTGAATTTCGCGCCCTTATTATCAGCGTACTGATGCCCTATAGTTCGAAAATGCCTGAGAAGAAGATGCACGGCGCTCATTCAATACATAGAGCAGTAGAAGCGTCTGTCTAAGCAATGAATGAGAATTCTTTCACCATTCGCGGTGCACATGCCATAGATGGAACAGGTACTCCCGCAATTCGAGCTGACGTTATCGTGAAAGATGGAGTTATCTCTAAGTATGGTTCCATCTTAAAAGGTGAAGAAGAAGGAAAAGTTGTTGATGGGTCGGGTTTATCCCTGAGCCCAGGCTTCATCGATATGCACTCGCACTCAGATCTAGCCGTTCTTTCGGATAAAGAACATCTCTCCAAAGTGACTCAAGGTGTGACTTTAGAAGTTGTGGGTCAAGACGGTTTAAGTTACGTTCCATCTGATGAGAGCACTCTTGAAATTCTTCGGGAGCAACTTTATGGATGGAACGGCGAACCACAGGGCATTACATGGAATTTTCATTCAGTCTCTGATTATCTTAAATTAGTTGATCAAGGTGCTCCGGTAAACATTGCCTATCTCATTCCGCACGGAAGCGTTCGAATGCTTGCTAGGGGCAATGTGGCGGGCCTAGCGAATCCTTCAGAACTTGCAGAGATGTCGCGACTAGTTGAGATTGGAATGCAAGAAGGAGCGGTCGGATTATCATCTGGTTTGACTTACACACCCGCTATGTACGCCGATGATGCAGAGTTGATTGAGTTGTGTCGCGTTGTCGCAAAGTATTCAGGATACTTCGCACCTCATCACCGAAATTATGGAGCGCGATTTCTAGATGCAATTGATGAGTGCCTAGAAATTGCTCGAGCTTCTACGGTTGCACTTCACCTAACGCACTGTCATATGAGCGCTGAGGTAAATCATGGTCGGACAGATTTACTTTTTGATCGACTATCAAAAGCGCAGAGTCAAGGCCTTGATGTGACGCTGGACAGTTATCCCTACTTGGCAGGCTCAACGTATTTGCACGCGATGCTCCCATCATGGATTCAAGATGGCGGCAAGGAAGCAATGCGGACTCGCCTCACTCAACCCGACAAAAGAGCGAAGGCAGTTCACGAATTAACGGTTTCAGGTAGTGATGGACACCATGGCGCCACCATGAATTGGGAGATTATAAAAATTGCTGGCGTAGAGCGTCCTGAACACCTTCAATTAGTTGGGCTCTCACTTCTAGAAGCTTCAAGAATATTCGCACAAGAGCCCATTGAATTTTATTTGGATTTCATTGCGGCAGAGGACTTCAAGGCTTCATGCATAATATTTTCTGGACATGAGGGAAATCTTCGATCAATTATGGCTCACCCGCATCACATGGCAGGCAGTGACGGACTCTTGATGGGAAACAAACCGCATCCTCGGGCCTACGGAACTTTCGCACGATATTTGGGGCATTATGCAAGGGACGAGAAAATTTTCTCAATGGAGGAAGCCGTCTCGCACATGACTGGTAGATCAGCTTCACGTCTCTCACTCAAAGACAGAGGGTTACTGCGAGAAGGTTACAAAGCTGACCTTGTGCTCTTTGATGCAAATACTGTTCTTGATCTCTCTACTTACGAGAATCCTCGTTTACCAGCAAGGGGATTTGATAGCGTATGGGTCAATGGCGTTGCGACTCTAAAGCATGGTGAACGCACTTCTCGACTGCCCGGCACATCGGTTCGCTCACGGGTGGGCGGCAAAAGAGTTGCTGATAATCATGCCTAGAGTCCGCTTAGGAATTATTGGGTGCGGTGAAATGCAATCTGCCCACCAGCAAATTTTTCAAGTTTGCAAACATGTACTGATGGAATAACCAATGAGGGTTTCTGAAAGCGAGTGCATCGAAACGGAGCATCGCCCTTAACCGATGGCCCAGGGAGTCTTCAAGGGTTGCGAGTGATCTGGCGCCTTGAAGAGGCTGAAAAACAGGGTAATTTCGCTGATTTGACGGGGCTGGGGCTCGATTAGTTCGTGATTGGCCTCCTGGGGCTCCTGTCCCTCCTGGGGGACCTGGCTCATTTTCGAGAGAGCGGGCTGTTTTGACCCACTGGCGCCCTCACGGGTACCCTTACCCTCCTGCGCCACATAGGCGCTTACATGAATAAGTCACAATGAAAAGCGAGGCAAGACCGTGCGTACATATAGCCCAAAGCCCGGAGATGTAGTGCGTAAGTGGCACGTCATCGATGCGCAAGATGTCGTATTGGGTCGCCTTGCCACCCACGCAGCAGTTTTATTGCGCGGCAAGAACAAGCCAACATTTGCTCCACACATGGACATGGGTGACTTCGTCATCATCATCAATGCAGAGAAGGTTGCACTTTCTGGTTCAAAGACAACACAGAAGTTTGCACACCATCACTCAGGTTTTCCAGGTGGATTAACGTCAACCGTGTACGGCGATCTTTTGATGAAGTACCCAACGCGCGCCGTTGAGAAAGCTATCAAGGGAATGCTTCCAAAGAACACTCTTGGTCGCGCAATTGCTAGCAAGCTTAAGGTTTATGCAGGACCAGAACATCCACATGCAGCACAAGCACCAACACCATATGTTTTCGAGCAAGTTTCACAGATCATTAAGTAGAGGATAAAAATCAATGATGTCTGATAACACTGTAGTTAATGATCTCGAGGAGAACGAAGTTCCTACTTCTTACTCTTCAGCAACTCCTGCCGCTGCAACTAATCGCCCTGCGATTAAAGCACCCGGTGCCGGCACTGGCCGACGCAAGGAAGCAGTTGCTCGCGTTCGCCTAGTTCCTGGAACTGGTCGTTGGGTTGTTAACGGTAAAGAACTTGCTGTCTACTTTCCAAACAAGGTTCACCAACAATTAGTTTCTGAGCCATTTCGCACAGTTGGCGCTGAAAACTCATACGATGTTTTCGCACGCATCAATGGTGGCGGAGTATCTGGACAAGCTGGCGCTCTACGTCTTGGCGTAGCACGTTCACTCAATCAAATTGATGAAGAAGCACATCGCCCAGCACTTAAAAAAGCTGGATTCTTGACTCGCGATGCTCGTGTTATTGAGCGCAAAAAGTACGGTCTGAAGAAAGCCCGTAAGCGCTCGCAATACAGCAAGCGCTAATTCACACTTTCGATATTTAAGCCGCGATATGGCGCTATTTGGCACCGATGGAATTCGTGGTTTAGCTAATCACGACCTCACTGCAGAACTTGCTTTAGATGTTGCTGTTGCTGCTGCCCATATTCTTGTTGAATCATCAAGCAACGCAGATCACCAACCAACTGCAATAGTTGGTCAAGATTCGCGTGCATCAGGTGAGTTTCTAGAGGCTGCGGTTGTCGCGGGCTTAACAAGTGCAGGGATAAATGTTTATCGAGTTGGAGTTTTACCAACACCGGCTATTGCGTATTTAGTTGCCCAGAGCAAAGCAGATCTCGGTGTAATGATCAGTGCTTCGCACAATCCAATGCCAGACAACGGCATCAAATTATTTTCGCGAGGTGGCGGAAAATTAGCTGACTCGATTGAAGCAGCAATTGAAGCTCGTATGGGTGAGCCGTGGACACGGCCCACAGGTCGCGGTGTTGGACGAGCGATTAATGATGAGACTGCTAACGAACGCTACCTTGAGCATTTATTAGCTTCAGTTACTACGAAACTAGATGGCCTAACCGTTGTCGTTGATTGTGCCAACGGCGCCTCATCTCGCGTGGCGCCTGAAGCTCTACGTCGTGCAGGAGCGAAAGTAATTGCAATTTCTAACCAACCAGATGGCTGGAACATTAATGATGATTGCGGTTCTACTCACCTTGAAAATTTGCGCGCCAAGGTATTAGAAACCGGCGCAGACATTGGAATCGCTCATGATGGTGACGCCGATCGTGCGCTAGCTATCGACGATATGGGCAACGACATTGATGGCGATCAAATTTTAGCAATTCTCGCTTTGGGTATGAAATCTAGAGGCGTACTCAAAAGCAACACTGTTGTTGGTACGGTAATGAGTAATTTAGGTTTCATGAAGGCAATGAAGGATGCAGACGTCAATGTAATCACAACTGCGGTAGGCGACCGTTACGTTTTAGAGAAAATGCTTGAATCAGATTATTCAATTGGTGGAGAGCAATCAGGTCACGTTATTTTGCGCGAATTCGCAACTACCGGAGACGGAATCTTGACATCTCTTGCTTTACTTCAAGAAATTAAAAGATCCGGCAAACGTGCTCATGAATTAGCCGGATTAATGGTGCGTTTCCCCCAGATTCTCATCAATGTTAAGAACGTTGCGAAAGAAAAACTTGAAACATCACAAATAATCATCGACGCAGTGAAACAGGCAGAGTCTGAACTCGGGGATAGTGGACGCGTATTATTGAGAGCTTCGGGGACTGAACCCTTAGTGAGAGTGATGGTAGAAGCCTCAAGTGATAGCGTTGCGCATGAGATCGCAACAAGAATTGCCGAGGTCGTTGCGCAGGAACTGGGGTAATTAAGTGTGTGGGATTGTTGGTTACACAGGCCCGCAGTCTGCAATCACTCCCTTAATTGAAGGATTGCGTCGCCTCGAATATAGAGGTTATGACTCAGCCGGAATTGCACTTGGAACACCCAACCTCCTTTACATTGAAAAGCGAGCTGGCAAACTTATAAATTTAGAGAACGCACTCGGAGACTCACTTCCCGAAGTGCATAGCGGAATAGGTCATACTCGTTGGGCTACTCATGGGGGTCCAACTGATCGCAATGCTCATCCGCATGTAGATAATGAAGGAAAGCTTGCCGTCATTCACAATGGCATTATTGAGAATTACACACAATTGCGTTCAGATCTTGAAGCACGTGGCCACAGATTTGATTCTGATACAGATACCGAATCCGTAGCTCATCTACTGAGCGATCTTCGTAAAGCACATAACGGAGATCTTTCTGCAGCTATGCGCGAAGCGGTCAAGTCTTTGCGTGGTTCATTTACCTTGCTAGCAATTCATGCTGACCAGCCCGATGTAATTGTTGGGGTACGCAGAAATTCTCCCTTGGTTGTCGGAATTGGCGATGGTGAAAACTTTATGGCATCAGATGTTGCCGCTTTTATTGATTACACAAAACGCGCGGTTGAGCTCGGCCAAGACGAGGTCGTCACTATTTCACCGACGGGTATACATATAACGAATCTTGACGGTGCTCCCTTGCAACCAAAAGAGTACGCAATCACGTGGGATGCATCAGCTGCGCAAAAAGGTGGCTTCAGCCACTTTATGTTGAAAGAGATCTTCGAACAACCCAAAGCTGTTGCCGACACTCTTTTAGGACGACTCAACGAGAACAATCAGATTGTCCTCGATGAACTTCACCTTTCAAAAGCGGATATACAAGGATTTAAAAAAATTGTTGTTCTGGCATGTGGCACTGCCTATCACGCAGGAATGCTTGCAAAATACGCAATTGAGAAGTGGGCAAAGATCACAGTAGAGGTTGAGCTCGCAAGCGAATTCCGTTATAGGGATCCATTGATTGATGCCGAAACATTAGTGATTGCAATCTCCCAATCTGGCGAAACGATGGATACTTTGATGGCGGTTCGCCACGCTAAAGAATGCGGTGCGAGAATCCTTTCTGTCTGCAATACAAATAGCTCGACTATTCCTCGCGAATCTGATGCTGTTCTTTATACGCACGCTGGTCCAGAAATTGCTGTCGCGTCGACCAAAGCATTTCTCACGCAGGTGGTAGCTGTTTATCTCATAGGTCTTCATCTCGCCCAACTTCGTGGAGTGATGAGTGATGTAGAAGTAAAAGAGATATTTAGCGAGATGGCAGAGTTGCCGGGAAAAATCGAACAAATTCTTGAAACGGTCGAGCCATTGCGCGAACTTACTCGTGGATTTGCGCAGTCAACATCAGTGCTCTTCCTAGGGCGCAATGTTGGTTTTCCAGTCGCCCTAGAGGGTGCGCTTAAGTTAAAGGAATTGGCGTATATGCATGCAGAGGGATTTGCTGGGGGAGAGTTAAAGCATGGCCCGATTGCATTGATTGAGGAAGGCACTCCGGTAATAGCTATTCTTCCAGTTGGCCACGAGCATGGTCTAGATGAAAAAATGTTGAGCAATGTACAAGAAG
>QYPT01000064.1 GCA_007280125.1 Streptomycetaceae bacterium
ATTTACAAAATTCGAAATCGACTGGAATATTACTCTTGGGATTACATCTGCAACTTTATTGGAATTCGCCATTGCGGACTGGGGTGCAATCTTCTCTAAAGAAGAGCTGCACGTCAGTGCAGGTGCGGCCGCGATCCCTTATGTACTCTTTGCGTTAGCAATGATTGCTGGACGGTTAACTGTACATCGGTTGACAAATCGCTTCGCGATTGATGTCTTGATTAAACAGTGTGTAATCATCGGCGGAGTGTCCTTTATTATTCTCACAACACTAGGAACCATGCTCTCAAAGACTTCACCCAATCTAGGATTTACAATCTTTTGCGTTGGAGTCTTTATTGCAGGTTTAGGAGCCTCATTCTTGGCTCCGACGATGCTAGATGCTGCTAATAAACGCTCAAAGGCGCCAGGTAGTGTGGTGCTTGGGCGAATTGGCGCGATTAATACGATACTCACTTTCTTCTGCAAGACAATCATTGCGTGGACTGCGCAACTCACAACGATTTCATTCGCTCTAATGCTCCCAGCTTTAGCTTTGATCGCAGTTATATTTTCAGCACGTGCAATCAAAGAAGCAAACGCTTAAATCTGCACTAGCCAGATAGTGGCCAGGGGAGGCACGCAAAGCGTCACTCGATTGGCACTTGTTGCTTCAGACTCAATCAACGGGTTGCTCATTCCAGTTCCACCAAACTTCATGTCATCTGTGTTAATAACTTCTTTCCATTGTCCAGAAAGTGGAAGTGACATCGAGTAGTTCTCATGAGGTGTAGGAGAGAAATTAGTTATGCAAACTAACGAACGGCCAGATTCATCCCAGCGCGAAAAAGCCAATATGTTGCTTGCTGCGTCAGCTCCAACTAACCAAGTAAAACCTTCGGGTGAAGTATCTCTTTCCGACAAAGCTGGTATCTCTTTATATATTGCATTGAGTTTCTGAATTGTTTTGGATACGCCTTGGTGTTCGGCGAACTCGGTAAGACTCCATTGCAGCCCTTGGCTCTCATTCCACTCATCATTTTGAGCGAATTCGCATCCCATAAAGAGCAATTTCTTGCCAGGATGAGCCCACATAAAGCCATAAAGAGCGCGCAGTGTTGCTAGCTTCTGCCAACGATCGCCAGGGAATTTATTTACAAGTGCTCCCTTGCCGTGAACAACTTCATCATGAGAAATCGGCAAGACGTAATTTTCGCTCCACGCATAGAGAATCGAGAAGGTGATTTCATTATGGTGGTGAACACGATGGATTGGATCCCTTTGTAAATAGGACAAGGTGTCGTGCATCCATCCCATATTCCATTTGAAGCCAAAGCCGAGTCCATCAGATTCTGTTGCGCGTGTAACCCCAGACCACGCTGTTGACTCTTCTGCAATCATCATGATTCCTGGGTGGGTGCGATAAGCGGTGGCCGTGGCTTCTTTGAGAAGTTGTACAGCTTCTAAGTTTTCCCGTCCGCCATTCTTGTTGGGCAACCATTCGCCATCTTTGCGCGAATAGTCTAGATACAACATGGATGCAACTGCGTCTACACGTAGGCCATCAATATGAAATTCAGATAACCAATAGAGAGCACTTGCAACTAAAAAGTTACGAACTTCGTTTCGACCAAAATTGAAGATGAGAGTGCCCCAGTCGGGATGTTCTCCAAGGCGAGGGTCTGCATGCTCGAAGAGCGCAGTGCCATCAAATTTAGCCAGAGCCCATTCGTCTTTCGGAAAGTGCGCAGGAACCCAATCTAGAATGACGCCGATATTCGCATTGTGTAGTTGATCAACGAGAAATCTAAATTCATCGGGAGCGCCAAAGCGCGATGTTGGAGCGAAGAAGGAAGTGACTTGATATCCCCACGAAGGTCCATACGGATGCTCCATCACCGGTAAGAATTCGACATGGGTGAAACCATGTTCGGTGACGTATTCAATGAGTTGTGTTGCTAGGTCGATATAACTCAAACCAATTCGCCAAGAACCTAGGTGTACTTCATATGTTGAGACGGGGCTGCGCCACGATTGGAAAGTCGCTCGACGATCAATCCAGGATTCGTCCCTCCACTCAAAGCTTTGTTCGTTAACTACAGAGGCAGTCAAGGGAGGTATTTCGGTTTCTCGTGCAAGTGGATCGGCATGGTCCACCCAACGGCCATCTTTCTGATGAATTGCGAATTTATATCTCTCGCCACCTGCGATATCTGGCAGGAAGATTTCCCAAATTCCGCTGCTACCTATTCGGACCATCTTGTGTGAATTTCTATCCCAGTAATTAAAATCGCAGACAAGGCTTACGGCTTGGGCGTTAGGAGCCCAGACTGAAAAAGCTGTTCCGAGGACCTCTCCTGAATCATCTCGTAGAACGTGGGCTCCAAGGGCTTCCCACAATTTCTCATGACGGCCTTCACCTATAAGAAATAGGTCAACATCGCCCAACGTGGAGTGAGGATTGAGGAAGCTCATCGTCAGATTTTAACGTGAGCGACATGTGCCACCTTGCCCGAAGGCCGGCTTGGATCAAGACGAATGAAGGTATGGGCAGACCAAGAAAAAGATGTGTTGTCTAAGAGGTCAACTGCGGTGAATGAATCTTCGGTGATTCCTAAAGCGCCCATATCCCAATGGACTGTTGCCTCTTGGGCATACGTGGGATCGAGATTAACAATGACAAGCATTAAGTCGGTACCACTCTTTTTAGAGTAAGCAATGATTGCATCGGAACTTGTGTTGTGAAAAACCAAGCTACGCAAACGGGCAAGTGCAGGATGTGCCTTACGAATTTGGTTTAGCTGGGTAATAAAAGGTGCAAGAGTCAAACCCTTTTTGGTTGCTCCCGCCCAATCACGAATTCTGATTTGGTACTTCTCTGAATCCAAGTACTCTTCGCCGCCTTCGGCTAATGCGCGATGTTCGTACAATTCATAGCCGGCATACATTCCCCATGATGGAGAGAGTGTTGAGGCAAGTACTGCGCGCAGGGCAAACATTGCAGGATTTCCACTTTGTAGATGTGTTGGCAAAATGTCTGGGGTATTGACCCAGAAATTAGGGCGAAAGAAAGCACTTGTCTCTCGTGCAACTTCGATTCCGTACGAAGTAAGTTCTTGTTTACTAGTTCGCCAGGTGAAATATGTATATGACTGATGAAATCCCGCTTTACCCAAGGACTGCATCATGGCTGGTTTTGTGAACGCTTCAGCTAAGAAAATAACCTCAGGAGATTCCTTATACATAATTGCCAAGATGTCTTGCCAAAAGTGGACTGGCTTTGTGTGGGGATTATCGACGCGAAAGAGCGTTACTCCTTTACTGACCCAAAGGCGGATGATGCGAAGGATTTCATTGAGTAGTCCCGCATAATCATTATCGAAATTTAAAGGGTAGATATCTTGGTATTTCTTAGGAGGGTTCTCGGCGTAAGCGATTGATCCATCGGCTCGACGTGAAAACCACTCGGAGTGCTGGGTAACCCACGGATGATTAGGAGAGGTTTGTAGCGCTAAATCCAAAGCAATCTCAAGGTTATTTTGCTTTGCTACCTGAACAAAATCTTCGAAGTCCTTCATGGTTCCTAGGTCAGGGTTAACGCAATCATGACCACCAGTTGCTGCGCCAATTGCCCATGGGACACCTGGATCTTTATCGCCAGCAGTGAGTGAATTATTTGGTCCCTTTCGAAAATCAATTCCGATGGGATGTATCGGTGGGAGATAGAGAACATCAAACCCCATTGCTGCAATTTCTGGCAGACGTTTGACAGCAGTTTTGAATGTACCTGCAGAGGAAGTGGTCGCGCCTTCGCTGCGAGGAAAAAATTCATACCAAGCACCAACAAGTGCCCTTTCACGATCGGCTCTTATTGGAAAGCGTTCAGACTCCGTTAAGAGTTTTCGCTCTGGAGTGTGATCAAAAGCTTCTACCGAGAATGTAAAATCACCGATCGCTCCAGGGACAAGAACAGCTTCAAATCTATCTGTACCTGGCCACACTTCTTTCATAGCAATGCGTTGAATCTCTTTACCGGTGTGATCGCGCAATAGCGCCTCTACGCCAAAAGGATCATGACCTTCACGAATTACAGTGGCATAGATAGATATTTCTTCATTCGGAATAGCTTTTACAGCAACAAACTCTCCCCCGAAGTACACACTGGGGGAGATATCTATTATTGGGATTCGACCGATCAACCCGAGCCTTCCGTATTGCCAGGGTCAGCAGCGGAAATATCAAAGATTCGATATTTACTAATCGCATCTTTCACGACGCTCTGTTTAATCTCGCCAGTCTTTGCAAGCTGAGTAAGTACTGCAATGGTGATTGATTCAGCGTCAACTTTAAAGTGGCGACGCAGTGCTCCACGAGTATCCGATAAACCAAAGCCATCGGTACCTAGAGATAAGAATGGTTGTTCAACCCATGGCGCAACTTGATCTTGTACCGAGCGCATGAAATCACTTACTGCGACAACAGGGCCTTTAGCCCCAGCAAGCTTTTTCGTAATGTATGCCTGGTATTGATCATCGGGATGCAAGAGATTGTGGCGATTAACTTTCAGCCCATCGCGACGCAATTCATTCCACGAGGTTACAGACCAGACGGTAGGTGAAATTCCCCAGTCATTTTCCAACAACTGTTGCGCTTTGAGCGCCCAGTTAACTCCAACGCCTGATGCCAGGATTTGCGCGGTCTTCTTTGAGCGCTTTTGAGCGGGGGAGTAGCAATATATTCCGCGCAACAACCCATCAACATCTAGGTTCTCTGGTTCGGCTGGTTGCATGTAAGGCTCGTTGTAAACAGTGAGGTAATAATAAATATTCTCGCTGTTCTCACCATACATACGACGCAAACCATCTTTAACAATGTGCCCGAGCTCAAATCCAAATGCTGGGTCATAGGCAACAACTGCAGGGTTGGTCGATGCAAGCAATGGAGAGTGACCATCTTCGTGTTGAAGGCCTTCGCCGTTGAGGGTTGTGCGTCCTGCTGTTGTACCAACAACAAAGCCGCGAACCAGTTGATCGCTAGCTGCCCAGAATGCATCGCCTGTACGTTGGAAACCAAACATTGAATAGAAGATATAAATAGGAATCATTGGCTCATCATGCGTTGAATACGAAGATCCAACGGCGGTAAATGAGGCAACGGAGCCGGCCTCATTAATGCCTTCGTGCAAAATTACTCCCGAAGTTGATTCTTTGTAAGAAAGCATGAGTTCGCGGTCAACGGACGTGTATGTCTGTCCCTTTGATGAATAAATCTTCAAGCTAGGAAAGAGCGAATCCATTCCGAAGGTGCGTGCTTCATCAGGAATAATTGGCACAAATCGTGAACCGATGCCAGGATCTTTAATTAAGTCTTTAAGCATCCGGACGAAAGCCATGGTTGTAGCAATTTCTTGCTTTCCAGAGCCACGCTTGACGGATTCGTAGACGGATTCATCAGGTGTTGGCAGGGGTTTAGAAATTGCGCGACGACGAGGTACGGAGCCACCTAGCTCGGCTCGGCGTTCCTTGAGGTATTTCATCTCCTCTGAATCCTCAGATGGACGGTAATACGGTGGAAGCTTGGCATCGAGTTTGTCGTCAGGAATAGGAATAGCTAAACGATCGCGGAAGGTGACGATATCTTCCAGAGTCATCTTCTTCATTTGGTGCGTTGAGTTGCGTCCTTCAAATGTAGATCCGAGAGTCCAGCCCTTAATGGTTTTTGCGAGGATGACCGTTGGACGACCATCGTGTTGAGTAGCAGCGCTATATGCAGCAAAAAGTTTGCGATAGTCATGGCCGCCTCGCTTGAGGCCCCAAATCTGATCATCGCTCCAATTAGAAACCATGGATGCAGTACGTGGATCGCGACCGAAGAAGTTATCGCGAACGTATGCGCCGTTCTCTGCCTTAAAGGTTTGGTAATCACCATCGGGAGTCTGATTCATTAAATTAACAAGTGCGCCTTCACGATCTTGAGCCAGCAGAGGGTCCCATTCGCGACCCCATACAACTTTAAGAACGTTCCACCCTGCGCCGCCAAAGATAGATTCCAATTCCTGAATAATCTTTCCGTTACCGCGCACTGGACCATCTAGACGCTGCAAATTACAGTTAATAACAAAAGTTAAATTATCTAAACCTTCGCGAGCTGCCAGACTGATTGCACCGACACTCTCTGGTTCATCCATTTCGCCATCGCCAAGAAAAGCCCAAACGCGTTGTTGGCTTGTATCTTTGATATTGCGATTGTGAAGATAGCGATTAAAACGTGCTTGGTAAATTGCGTTAATTGGACCAAGTCCCATGGAGACTGTAGGGAATTGCCAAAATTCAGGCATAAGCCGTGGATGTGGATAGGAGGAAAGTCCGCCTCCTTCGTGAGAAAGTTCTTGGCGGAATCCATCAAGCTGGTGTTCGGTGAGGCGACCTTCCATAAACGCACGTGCATACATTCCAGGGCTTGCATGTCCCTGGAAATAAATCTGATCTCCGCCACCTGGGTGATCTTGTCCACGGAAGAAGTGGTTAAAGCCAACTTCGTAGAGGGATGCAGATGATGCGTACGAGGAAATGTGTCCACCAACTCCAACACCTGGACGTTGGGCGCGATGTACCAACATTGCCGCGTTCCACCGAATAAATGTACGGATTCGACGTTCGATATTTTCATCGCCAGGAAAATCAGGCTCTTTTTCGGGCGGAATCGAGTTGATGTAATCGGTAGTACGAAGATAAGGCAGGTCTACGTTGCGCTCGCGCGCTCTCTTGAGAAGACTGAGCATCAAGTAACGTGCGCGCACTGGACCCGCATTGGCTAAGACGGCATCAAAGGAAGCGTTCCATTCCGAACTCTCGTCAGGATCGGTGTCTACCAATTGGTCGATAATCTGATCGGGCGTCTTAAACGTTTCGCTCATTTGCCTATTCTCTCGTGTTAAGCCCTCTTCGTCACATCCACGAGGCTACTTCACGCACAAAGTTCCAAAATTCTGGTCAAAAGGCTTGCATATGGGAGCGGAGTTGGGTGGACTTGGACTCCGGCACATATGTGCCTTCGAGAACAGGAGCAGAGTTTGTGACAACCCCAACGGGGTCCATGGCATCACGTATGGGTTTTGAATCTGGCGATCTCTTACTTGAAGTCGGTTTCGGCGATGACTGTGATCGCGCCTTACGAAATGAATTAATCGCTCTGACAGGAAGCCAATTACTCACTGGTGATGTGCAAGAAGTTGTCGACGGAGTAATCATTTGGTGGCGAGAAGATGATGGCGACCTTGTTGATGAATTAGTTGATGGCCTTACCTTTCTTTCTGATTCTGGACCAATATGGGTTCTGACTCCCAAAGTTGGTCGCCCAGGACATGTGGAGCCCAGTGATATTCAAGATGCAGCTCCTACGGCAGGTTTAAGCCAAACATCAACGCTATCAATTGCTCCTGATTGGTCAGCTACGCGCTTAGTGGCACGAAAGTCGGCTAAGAGATAGGTTTCCACCCATGTCATTAACCATTGGAACACCAGCCCCGCTTTTCGAACTCTCTGACCAACACGGCGCCAACTTTTCTTCGCAATCGTTGATTGGCCAAAAGAATCTCGTTGTTATGTTTTATCCATTCTCGTTCACAGGCACTTGTACCGGTGAACTGTGCGCTATTCGCGATGATCTCAATGCGTTTCAAAATGACGATGTACAACTAGTTGCAATCTCTTGCGACTCGAAGCATTCACAGCGCGTATTTTCGGAGACTGAGGGATACAAATTCCCAGTGCTTTCAGATTTCTGGCCACATGGCGCTATCTCAAAAACCTTCGGTGTTTTTGATGACACACGAGGATGTGCAGTACGTGGAACTTTCATCATCGATAAAGAAGGCATTGTGCGCTGGCAGATCGTGAACGGTCTAGGCGATGCTCGCAATAACGGTGATTACAAGGCTGCTATCGCTGCGCTATAGGCGGGCAATTCGTTGAAACTGGCGGATTCCAGTAGAATTCGCGAGCCTAGTTTCAACGCTAGGGTGCTTAGCTCAGTGGTAGAGCGCCTCGTTTACACCGAGGATGTCGGGGGTTCGAAACCCTCAGCGCCCACCAACATCAATCAGAAGGGGTTGGAAATATTATGAAAGCCACCCCAAGTGATCAGCTACAAATACTTGATGTACAACGCATGGATTTCCATGTTGCAACCTTAAAAAACAAAGCGGCAGTGCTTCCAGAAATCGCCGAACTACTGTCAACAACAACTCGGTTGCAAGTTGTCCGCGATCTTTGTGTTGCAGCCCAAACTCAAATCAGCGATATCAAGCGCGAACTCTCCCGTTCAGAAGGCGACGTAGAGCAAGTTGTCACCAGACTTGAGCGCGATGAGAAGCGTCTCAACGATGGCTCAACAGCAGCTAAAGACCTAGAGCGCCTTCAACATGAAGTAGCCACTCTTGCTGCCCGCCGTGCAGAATTAGAAGAAGTCGAATTAGAAATCATGATGCGCATCGACTCCGTCAAAGAGCGTCTTGAAGAACTACGCGGAGAAGAGACTGTTTTGGTTGCTCAAGCTGCTGAGATTGAATCTCGCAAAGATGGCGCATTGGCAATCATCAACGCAGATATTGCAACAACATCTGCCGAACGTTTAGCTACTGTTCAAGGAATTGATGGCGCGCTCGTTGATTTGTACGAAAAGATTCGCAGTAATGGTGGAAACGGTGCCGCCGCACTTCGTGGCGGAACATGTGAAGGCTGTCATCTACCAGTTAACAGTGTTGAAATTGGAAGAATCAAGACAGCTCCATCGGATGAAGTTGTTCGGTGCGAAGAATGTCGTTGCATCCTGGTGCGCGGAGTTAATTAGTGGCTCGCCATTTTTTACTTACCGCCGATGGTGGATCTCGTGGCAATCCTGGCCCTGCTGGATATGGAGCCGTTGTACATGAAGGTCATATAGTCGTTGCAGAACTTTATGATTTCCTTGGAATCGCGACTAATAACGTTGCCGAATACAGCGGACTTGTTGCTGGATTAGAAGCCATTCACGCACTTGATCCAGATGCAGAAGTAGATGTGCGAATGGACAGTAAATTAGTTGTAGAGCAAATGTCTGGACGTTGGCAGATTAAACATGCGGGCATGCGCGAATTAGCACAGAAAGCACGCGAAGCACATTCACCATCACTAGTGAGTTACGGGTGGATCCCTCGCGAGGAGAATTCACACGCAGATCGCTTAGCCAATAAAGCAATGGATGAACTCGGCGGATTTGTCCCTCGCCAACTTAACCTTTTGACTGAGCGCCTTCGAATGGATGAAGTCCCCACGACGATTATCTTTGTGCGCCATGGCGAAACAATTCTTACTCCTGATAGAAAGTTTTCTGGAAGTGGTGAAATTAATCCACCTCTAACTGCTGAAGGTTTGGCTCAAGCAAAACTTGTCGCTCAAGAAGTTGGAAAATTGACCCCTGAAGTTCTAATCGCATCTCCTTTAATGCGTACTACTCAGACGGCAGAAGAGATTGCCGCTGTTGTTGATCTATCCATTATTTATGATGAAGCTTGGTACGAATGTGATTTCGGTATTTGGGATGGCATGTCGATTGATGAAGTGAAAAGTGCTTATCCGAAGGAATATCAAGCGTGGGTTTCATCATCGGCATATGCACCACCTGGAGGCGAATCTTATGACGCCCTCGGATGGCGAGTAGATGAGGCAATTGACAATCTAGTTGCAAAATATCCGGGCAAGAGAGTTGTGGTTGTGGCTCACAATGGCGTTATTAAGCAAGCGATTCGCCTAGCAACCGGTGGATCTCCATCGAGTATTTTCCACATCGATGTTTCGCCATGCTCTATTTCTAGTCTCTTAATTTGGCCGAGTGACGGGCTTCGAGCGCTGCGCAGTGCTAACGAACGCGGGCACCTTCGCTAAAGATTAGTTTGCTTTACTCACCGTCGACATATTGAAGTTCTCAAAGACCACAGGTGGCATTGCAACACGATCCATGTCATCAGCCCATTCGCGAGGTTGCGTAATCTCTGTGGTTCCGACCGTTTTCATGCGCGATATGAGATCAACTGGTGATTCATTCCAACGGAAGTTATTGACCGCACCAATGACTTCTCCATCTTTAACCCGGTAAACGCCATCGCGCGTAAGACCAGTTAGCAGTAGCGTCGCTGGATCAACCTGTCGTATGTACCAAAGCGTTGTTAGCAGTAGTCCATCTTTCACACCAGAAACCAAGTCCTCAAGTGAGCCCGATGCACCAGGAACTTCCATAATCAAGTTATCGCCAATAGGCGTGAAGGAAAGTTCTGTATCGCGTGCAGAAGCACGAGTTTGAGCAAGTGCGGTAAGAGAACCATCAGTTAGCCAATTGGTTCGTGTCTGCGCCAGACCGTTATCAAAGACTGAATTCATTGGACCGCTTGAAGTCGCTGAAATAAAAGGAATGGATTCTAAGCCTTTATATGAATCATCCGAATATAGATTGACGCTGTGATTGGAAAGCTTTTCTCCGATGCGTGTCTTTGTGCCATCTTTTCCGGCAAAGACCGATTGGCCTTCGTAGGCATCGCGAGCAGCAGAACTCCAGAACATATAGATCAGGAGATCACTTACGCAACCAGAAGGAGCAACGGTGTCATAGCGACCAGCGGGAATCTCAATTTTCTTACCTTGCCACTGCAGACGTTTGCGAATAATTGCATCAACATCAGGGATTGAAACATTTGAGAAGTCGCGAGTTGGCACACCTTCCCACGTAGATCGAGAGCGCTCGTGCGATTTACCCGTCATTTCAAGGCGTCCGACAGGTTGATCCCAGCGAAGTCGTAGCCCACCCTTTGATCCAACCCACGTTGAAATGTGTGAATGCTCTGCATAACCAAAAAGTTCGATTGAATCTGCATTAGATCGTGTAAACATGTCACCTAGTGCCGGAGCAATCCTTGCAAAAACGTCGGGGCCCGTTGCTTGATGTTTCTCACTCCATGAACCAACAGAAATATTCTTAGCCAATTCTGAAGCATCAGCTGCCTTACCTGCACCGCGTGCTGCAAGTTCGGCCTCTTTGACGACAGATTCGATTTCATGTGCTGCAACATCTGTGCGCGAGACGCCACCGGATGCCATACCGCCTTGAACTTCAACGAAAGCAATAACAGTCACTGATCGCTCAGCAATAACTCCATTTGTAGTGAGAGTGCTATTTGCCCAGCGCAAGTTAGCTTGAGTCTTCTCACGCACTATGACAATGCAATCATGGTAACTAGCAGCAGAGGTGATGCGCTCGATGAGTTCTTGTGGAGAGATCATGCCCCTGCCTCCGCAACTGTGTTGAGAACATTGATTTGAGAGAAGACCGCCGCAGGTGCACCATGGCTTACCGCAGCGACTTGGCTGGGTTGTCCTTTTCCGCAGTTGAATGCTCCACTTAATAGATAGGTAGATGGGCCGCCGACTGTGCGCATCGCACCCCAGAAATCAGTTGTTGTTGCTTGATAAGCAACATCTTTGAGTTGGCCAACCACTTTGCCGTTTTTGATACGGTGAAATTGTTGTCCTGTGAATTGAAAGTTATAGCGCTG